>JAGXIO010000064.1 GCA_024635555.1 Saccharicrinis sp. | reverse complement strand
TTCAAGTACCATAAAAGGTTTTAATAATTTAATACGGTTTATCGAATTTGATCATCAAAATAACCTTTGGGCTAGCCATTTGTACGATGGCATATTCAAGTTAAACTTAAATAACAGCTTAGATAGTGTGGTTTCTGTGAGACCCTATAGCATACCGCAGAATAAACAAAAGAGCAAAGTAAATTCCAGAGTTTTTAAAATTGAAGGGCGATTGGTGTTTACCTCGGGCACGCAGTTATATACCTATAACGATTTAAACGATTCTATTGTACCTTATACCTACTTAAATGAGCACCTTCAGGAGTTTGCTTCAGCTCACCGGATTATAAAAGCTCCCGACAATCGTTATTGGTTTATTACCGAGCAAAAAATTGGCTGCTTTCAAATAAAGCCCAATCATGTGCAAAAAGTGAAAGAATATCCCATCAGCCTCTTTCATAACCTCATGATTCCCAATCACGAAAATCTAGCAGTACTGGACGATAATAATGTGCTCGTTTGCTTGGAGAATGGTTATGCCTTATTGAATACAGCTACAGAAATGGGTGATGACAATATCCTTAAATACACTCCATGGTTAAAGCATATACAAATTCAAAACAAGAATGGAAAAACAAGGACATTGCCAGCCAAAACAAATATCATTAAGTTGCCTTTCAATTTCAATAGCCTTAAAGTGCAATATGCTTTTCCATTGTTGAATGATGAGCCTGTAGAATTTTATTATAAAATAACAGGCCTCCAAGAGCAATGGTCAATGCCTACCAATAAATCTGCAATTGAAATTAGCCGCATTCCACCCGGCGAATACACGCTTAGTGTAAAGATGACCAACCTTTGGGATAAACCCTCGCAGATACATCAATTAAAAATCACAGTTAATCCGCCCTGGTATCAATCACTTCCTGCTCTGTTAAGCTATGCAATCATTCTGATTATCTTGGCTTATGTGTCGAAGAAGATAACCGTGCGTAAGGTAAGACTAAATGAAAGCCATGCCCGCGAGGAAAAGGAAAGGGAAATTATTAAGCTCCGAAATGAAAACCTGATGTCGGAGTTGACCTTTAAGAGTCAGCAATTAGCCAACTCCACGATGGGCATCATCAAAAAAAATGAATTTTTGTTAGCGCTCAAGAAAAAAATCAAACATCAAAAAGAAAATTTGGGCAATCGTTATCCGGATAAATACTATCAGGATTTAATATCGAAGATTGATCATAATATTTCGGGTGACGACAACTGGAAAATATTTGACGCTAATTTTCAGCAGACCCACGAAGAGTTTATTGGTGAAATGAAAAAAGCAGTTCCTGATTTAACACCCAACGATTTGCGACTGTGTGCCTTTTTGCGTATTAACTTAACATCCAAGGAAATTGCCCCTTTGTTGGGCATTTCGGTACGCGGTGTCGAAAACCATCGTTACCGCTTGCGAAAAAAATTGAAGCTGGCTTCGGATGATAACCTGACGGATTATATTTTAATGAAGTAGAAAAGTGTATTGTTTGATGAGGCAATTGATGCAAAAATCATTACTTTCAACCCTTATAAAAAGTTATGGAGGTAGGTAGTTTGCATATTAGGTATAATTGATATTTTTTCAATAACTACCCATTTAATTGCAATATTGGGTGTAAATTTTGGCTAAAGCCCGATGTAAATGCTGTAAAGTCCCCCGGGATGAATCCCGGGTCTAGTTATAAATATTTTTACAAATTATCTTTTTATAACTAGGCACGGCATTTATGCCGTGCAGTATTTTGTAGGTACATCGGTTTTAACCGAAACATATATTTTGGGTTTGCTATACTTGTGATTGGATGAGTTATATGTTAATTTCTAAGGGTTTTGATCTTTGCATAAAATCCTACAACTCCCATTCATGTTGATAAAACCTATGTATTTATCTGCAGAGCTCAAAAAAGTTGTATTGTTATTTCCTTTAAACCAGATTCGAAATGAAACAATTTCAAACAATAAACGATTCAAATTTATTGTTCATTTTAATCCTAATTATAATTTTTTTGACCTTAAGGCCATCCAAGCAACGGGCTATGGAGGATCTAAAAATAGATTCGGAACAAATAGATAAAGCTAGCTTTGAATCTTAGCACAAATGACAGGATATGACAAATGATCAAGATCAAATCAACCAGGATAAGATTCATGCCTTATCGGACAGGCTGGAGATTCTTTTGGCCAGGCAGGACGAATTTAATCGGGAGATATTTAGCCTGCGTAGCGACTTAAATAAGCTGACAGCTAAACAATGGGTAAAGTCGGATGAAGGCTTGGTGGTAGAAAGCCTAAAGACAAGCGAGGTAGCAAGTCCTATTTATCAACCATCTCAAGCTGGAATTCAAGCGACACCTCATGTGCAGCAAACTTCTGTACTCCCTCCAATTGATACGCCAACTGCGGGCAAGCCGCCGAAAGATAAATTGAACCTCGAAAAATTTATAGGTGAAAACCTAATCAGTAAAATAGGTATTGCTATTACCATTATTGGTGTAGCCATAGGGGCAAAATATTCCATCGAACATGAGTTGATCAGTCCACTTACGCGAATTATATTGGGTTATTTGGCAGCTATTGTGTTGATGGGGGTGGGGATAAGGCTAAAGCAAAAATACACCAACTACAGTGCTGTTTTAGTGAGCGGTGCCGTTACCATTATGTACTTTATCACCTTTGCGGCGCACAGTTATTACAGCATAATTCCGCAAGTCATGGCCTTTGCCTTGATGGTGGTATTTACCGTTTTTACGATTGTGGCGGCGCTAAACTACAACCAACAAGTTATAGCTCACATAGGTTTAGTGGGTGCCTACGCTGTCCCATTTTTGTTGAGCGACGGATCGGGTAATGTAAGTGTGTTGTTTAGTTATATGGCTATTATTAATGTGGGCATATTGGTTATTGCCCTCAAAAAATATTGGAAACAACTCTTTTATTCATCTTTCGGTCTTACTTGGATAATTTTTGCTGTTTGGTATGTTTCATCGTACATACCAAGTGAGCATTTTGGTATGGCACTTACTTTTTTGTCCTTATTTTTTATAATTTTTTATCTTACCCTATTGGCATCCAGGTTGCTACAGAAGCAAAAGTTTGCAACGGATAACATCATTTTGCTGGTGTCCAACGCCTTTATATTCTATGGATTTGGATTTGCCATGTTACAAAACCACCCAATTGGCAACCAACTTTTGGGTCTGTTTACGCTTGGTAATGCCTTTTTACATTTTGTGGTGGGGCTTTTTATCTATCAAAAAAAACTGGCCGACAAAAATCTGTTTTACCTTGTAGTGGGTTTGGTACTGGTTTTTATAACCATTGCCGTGCCTGTTCAGCTAAACGGCAACTGGGTAACCCTTTTATGGGTGAGTGAAGCTGCCTTGCTTTTTTGGTTGGGTCGTACAAAGCAGATATCCATCTACGAAAGGTTATCGTATCCGCTCATGTTTTTGGCATTGTTTAGCCTTATTCAGGATTGGGCAGGTGTTTACAATCAATACATTCTGGATTATCCGGAAACAAGGATAACCCCGTTTATTAACGTTTATTTTTTATCATCGGTATTGTTTGTTGCCGCTTTTGCTTTTATCAACATCCTCAACCTAAATAAAAAATATCCAACGGCGCTGCCAACTCATGGTTTTCTTGCAAAACTTATTCATTATTCAATTCCCACTATTTTTATTGCAGTATTGTACTATGCTTTTAGGTTAGAAATAGCCAATTATTGGAATCAACTTTATACCGATTCCTCACTAACCATACAACGTGATGGTGAGGAATACGCTAGCTTTTTTACCAACTCCGATTTAAGGCATTTTAAAACGGTTTGGGTGCTCAATTACACCTTGCTTTTTATGTCGGCTTTGGCATTTTTTAATTTCATAAAGCTTAAAAATAAGCAGTTCGGCCTCGTCAATCTTGCACTGCTAACTATATCTATCGGCGTGTTTTTGACCCAAGGATTATATGAACTTAGCGAACTGCACGAAAATTATCTGGGGCAGGTTTTATCCGAATATTACCAACACGGTATTTTTAGTTTGGGTATCCGCTACGTTTCGTTTGGATTGGTTGCACTGGCACTTGTGGCTGCATATAAGCATGTTAGTCAGGTATTTATGCCAAATAACATTCAACTTCCCATTGCCCTGCTGCTGCACATAACGGTGCTGTGGATGGCCAGCAGCGAAATGATACACTGGCTCAATATGGCAGAGGCAGCTCAATCGTACAAGCTGGGTTTAAGTATTTTGTGGGCTACTTATGCACTGCTGCTCATTATTTTGGGAATATGGAAAAAGAAAAAATATCTGCGTATTGGTGCCATCGCCCTGTTTGGCGTTACCCTCATTAAACTATTTTTTTACGATATACGTCACCTGGATACCATTGCTAAAACCGTAGTATTGGTGTTGTTGGGTGTTCTCCTTCTGATTATATCGTTTTTATACAATAAATACAAGCACATTATATCTAATGAGGATGAAAATTAATTTCGTTGCTTTCCTACTTCTATTGTCGTTTTGCTATGGCCATGCACAAATGGAAGAATATAGCTATAAACGCGAAATTCTTGGCGTTACAGAACAATGGCAAAAGATTACCTTGTCGGATGATATATTTGGCAAGGTTTCCAATGATTTGTCCGACATTCGCATATTTGGTATCCGAGACAATGGCGATACCCTTGAAGCACCTTATATCCTTAACGTGTTGAGCAGCAAATTATATAAGCAAGAAATAGCCTTTAACACACTGAACGCTTCGCATAACAAAAATGGGTATTTTTTTACCTTTGAGGTACCGTCGGAAGAGGCCATAAATCAGATGAATTTGCAGTTTGAACAGCAGAATTTCGATTGGTCGGTTCAACTTCAAGGAAGCCAGAATCAACAGGAGTGGTTTACCATTTTGAATGAGTACCGCATCCTGTCCATTAAAAACCAATCAACCGATTTTCAATTCACAAGGCTCACATTTCCAAGCTCAAAGTTCCGTTTCTTTAGAATTCATATTAACAGCAAAAAGAAGCCAGATTTGAATTATGCCAGCATAACGGCTCATCAAATTACAGATGGGGAGCTGCGGGATTGCCCTATAAAATCAAGCACAATAAGTGAAAACAAAGCCGTCAAGCAAACCGAAATTGACGTTGAATTGGAATGGCCGGTGCCCGTAAGTCTGATAAAAATTAAAGTAGACAATACATTCGATTATTACCGACCCGTCACGGTTAAATACCTAAGTGACAGTGTGAAAACAGAGCAAGGTTGGATTTCTAATTATCGCACCATCACCTCCGACATACTTCATTCGCTGGGTAAAAATGAGTTGTCCATGAATAGCCAAACCGTGCAAAAGCTAAAATTGCTTGTTCATAATCAGGACAACAGACCGCTTTCTATTAATTCTATACAAGTTCAAGGCTTTATACATGAACTGAAGATTCGTTTTGACGAGCCGGCTACTTATTATCTCACCTATGGAAATAATAAGGCCACCTATCCAAATTACGATATCAATAGGTTTACGAGCAATATTCCGGAAACAATAACTGCTGTGCAATTGGGAATTGAGCAAAGCATAAAAAAAGCAAAGGTCAAAAGCACAGAAGCTCTATTTGAAAATCAGATTTTGTTATGGATAATCATATCTGTGTTGGTTTTATTGTTAGGATGGTTTTCTATAGGAATGATCATGCGAAAGACCGGGGAGGATATGTAATTAAAGGGAATTTGATAAAATAGACTTTGATTGCAGAAGACTGAACCATCAAAATATTAGAAAGATTGCGTTCCCTGAAAATTTACATCAGTATAAAAAGTAGTGTAACATTAAATATTATTTACAAAAATAGCTATATTTGTAAAATATATTTTGCGTTATGGCTGAGAGTAAATTCATAATACTTCCTAAAACAAAAAAAATCCTTACAGAAATGGGGGCAAATATAAAACTTGCCCGGCTGCGAAGAAAACTCAGTTCCGAACAAGTGGCTGCGCGAGCAAATATAAGCAGGCCTACCTTATCTGCTATTGAAAAGGGATCACCCTCGGTTAGTATTGGTTCATACCTGATTGTGCTACAAGTACTCGGCTTAGAAAAAGATCTTCTTGTTGTGGCCAAGGATGATGAGTTGGGAAGAAAGTTACAAGATGCCAACATAAGTACAAGAGCGAGGGCCCCCAAACGAAATAAAAGTCATGGCTAAACAAAATTATAAAAGATCCATCTATGTTTATGCGCACTGGCAAGGAATAAATGATCCATGCCTAATGGGATCTTTACATTCTGACCGACTAAAGGGAAAAGAGATATTTTCTTTTGAATATGACGATAATTGGTTGCAAAATGGATCACCCCAGCTTTTAGATCCAAACTTACAGCTCTACTCTGGGCTTCATTATTTAAATGAAAAACAAGAAAATTTTGGTATTTTCCTTGATTCGTCGCCAGATCGTTGGGGGCGTATCCTAATGCGAAGGAGGGAGGCTGCATTGTCGCGAACTGAAAATAGAGAACAACAAAAGCTATTTGAGACAGACTATCTTCTTGGTGTTTATGATGCCCATAGAATGGGAGGAATGAGATTTAAACTGGAAAAAGATGGCCCATTTTTAAACAATAATAAAGAAATGGCCAGTCCGCCATGGGCGTCTCTGAAAGAGTTGGAAAGAGTTAGCCTGAAATTAGAAGAAGATGACGCCATTGATGATCCTGAATATTTGAAATGGCTCAGCATGTTGATTGCCCCAGGTGCTTCTTTGGGAGGTGCAAGGCCGAAGGCAAGTGTTGAGGACGATGACGGCGGACTATGGATCGCCAAATTTCCGAGCCGAAATGACCAAGGGGACAATGGAGGATGGGAAATGGTCACTTATGAATTAGCTATCGCAGCTGGAATTAAAATGTCTGAATGCAAAGTGCAAAAATTTTCTTCTCAGCATCATACTTTCTTAACTAAACGTTTTGACCGCATGCCCAAAGGGGATAGGATACATTTTGCATCCGCGATGACCATGTTAGGATATACAGACGGTCAAGATCATACGGATGGAGCTAGTTATCTCGAATTGGTAGAGTTTATACAGAATCATGGAGCTAATGTGGCTCATGATCTGGAACAACTTTGGAGGCGGATCGTCTTCTATATTTGTGTTACTAATACCGATGACCACCTCAGGAACCATGGGTTTATTTTAACGGATGGAGGATGGTTATTATCGCCTGCTTACGATATTAACCCGGTTGAAACGGGGACTGGTTTAAAATTAAATATCTCCGACGAAGATAACTCATTGGATATTGAACTTGCAATGGGGGTCTCTTCTTTTTTTCGCTTGACAAAAAAACGTGCTGCTGAAATTATTGAAGAAGTTCAGGCAGCTGTTCGCAACTGGAGAGTGGTTGCCACTAAATATGGACTTTCAAGGACAGAACAAGAATTGAAGTCTATAGCTTTTAAAGTTTAATAAATATCGGAAATGTTTGTGGTATTCATGTTGGAATTTACCTTTCATTGGAATCTTGCATCCGTTTTACAATATTAATCCGTAGCGATTGGGTGAAGTGGAGAAAATTCCCTGTCTGCCACAGACAGGGAAAAATTATTTTTATCGCTCAGTTTTGAATATTAATATGTGCAAGATCTGTTTTTTCGAACTTAACAGTATAATCCAAAGGAGGATTAATTTGTTTGCTAATCAGTGGGTTACCCATTTTTAGTACTGTTTTGCCGGCCAGGTCGTTAATAATAATGCCTGCCATCATGTACCATGCACCAAGAGCACATACAATGAGTTCGTAACCTGCAATAACATTAAATACCGGATTGCCAAAATGTCCTGGATCCAGCAGGATAAAACCCACAAGTAAGGTTCCAAAGGTGAATGCCATAGCTTTGTGCACCTAAAGTGAAGCTGTGAATAGGATAAGGGTGTAAAGTGTCCAGGCAGTTAGATAATAGCCTACATCAGTAGTTGATGACTGGTAAACTTCAAAATGGTTCAATAACCAGATAATTCCAAGCGCAATCCAGAAAGAACCATAGGCTACAAAGGCACTATAGCCAAGGTTATTTCCCATTTTTTGCTCCTGAAACCGGACCAGATGCAAAAGCTGGGTCTAAATGTTGGTTTTTATTTTCATGCAAAAATCTTTGTTAATCTGAACAGGAAGAATTTCACATCCACAACACCCCTAAACTGCCGTCTAAATTCCTTGATTTTG
>JAGXIO010000001.1 GCA_024635555.1 Saccharicrinis sp. | reverse complement strand
GAGTCAATTTACATTACAAGCTAATACAAAAAAGGGTCATCGTCCCTCGTATATCGATGCGGCCAAACCAGACGTCTCTATACCGCTTTATGAGGCTTTTGTGTGCCAAATGGAACAGATGCTTGGCAAGCAGGTGCAAACGGGCGTATTTGGCGCTCAAATGGACGTTTCGCTGGTTAACGACGGGCCTGTTACCATTGTTATGGATTCGAAGAATAGGGGATAGTGCTTGTGTGGGCAATTTGCGCAAAGGAAGTTTTTTTAATGAGTTTTAAATGAAACGAGTATTTTATCTTTGTAATAGCCATTACTGTAATGGCCATTGCAATAATATGAAGTACCTTAATATGACGATTTAACATACCTTTTTTAAAAATGGTAGTTGTAACGTTTAGCCTTAGCCATGGGCGCGTATTATAGATTGGTACTATCTTCCTTTGTTACCAATCCAGGTTAAAATAAGAGCCACAAACACCAAAGTAGCCAGAGCCACAAAACTAAAGAAAAGACCAGATACTTCGGCAATAATACCTAAAACTGCGGGACCGGCAAGTACGCCAATGTTTGAAGTAGCAGCAACTATTGAGATTCCATCGGCTGCGCGAACTGCTTTGATGTTAGAGGCTAAGCGGAATATTTCTGGTACTACAATAGAAAAGCCTAATCCTATAATGAAAAACCCTGTTAGTGTAACCCAGGTGAGGGTAGTTAGAACACAGGAAAATCCAATTAAGCTTATTACAAATGCTATTCTCAGCAGTTTCCATGATCCGTAGCGGTAGCTCATGGCATCGCCAGTAAACCGACCTAAAGTCATACCAATAGAAAAAAAGGCATACCCTAATCCCAGTAGATGCGATTTGAAGCTTGCAACATCCTGCAGATACAAGCCACTCCAGTCGGCTATTGCTCCTTCACAAACCATCATTGTCATTCCAATAGAAGCTATAATGATTAAGGGTTTAAAGAGGCTCTTTTTATTATTTCCTTTTGTGCGAGTCTCTCCTTTGATATGGATATATTCTTTTCGCAAATAAACCTGAGAACCAATCAACAGAACTAAAAGAAGTGAAATATGGATTAATGGTTGATTAAATTTTCCTGCTAAAATGCTTCCGGTGGCAGCGCCTATTGTTCCTCCAATACTCCAGAACCCATGGGTGCCAGTCATTATATATTTCCCTGCCTGTTTTTCAATAGTGGCAGTTAAGGAATTCAACGCTATGGCAAATACAGCACTCATCATACCAAAATAAAAAAGTGCAAAACATAGAAGGGTATAACTGGGCGCAAGGAAAATTCCGTAGAGTGAGGTGCTAAAGAGAATAAAACCTATAAAAGTTTGCTTCCCGACACCTATAATGTAGGTTAATCTATTACTTACTGGAGTCATTAGGAACGAACCTAATGCAGAAAAGAAGAGCCCAACTCCTAATTCACCTTCCGAGATTTGAAGTTTTTCGACAAGGAAGGGTATATAAACGATCCATGTACTAAACACCAAGGCAAAGCAGGTATATATAAAAGCAGGTGCAAAATACTTACGTTCCTTAAAGAAGATTTTAATGGACAGCATAGATTAATAAAAATGAATGCAAAAGTATAGAAAAATGAATGTGAATCTTATGGTTTAAAAATTCATGTTACAGTACTAGGGTACGTTCCTCATTTTAAGCTTCATGTGTGTATTACTATCCAAAAAACAAATACCCGATAATAATGGATGCAATGATACCGACAAAATCGGCAATTAATCCGCAGCCTATGGCATGACGGGTGTTTTTAATGCCTACGGAGCCAAAGTACACGGCTATAATATAAAAGGTGGTGTCCGTTGCTCCTTGCACCGTAGAGGCTAACTTTGATGCAAAGGAATCTACACCAAAAGTTTCAAAGGTTTCTATCATCATTCCACGGGCTCCACTGCCGCTCAGGGGCTTCATAAAGGCAGTTGGTAACGCGTCCACAAAGCGGGTATCCATGCCTAGAGCCGCTACCGTCCATTTAATACCATCGGTTATATAGTTTAGGGCGCCCACTTCGCGGAACACGCCTACGGCTACTAAAATGGCAATCAAAAAAGGAATTATTCGAATGGCTATCTGAAAACCTTCCTTGGCGCCTTCCACAAATGCTTCGTATACATTAACTTTTTTAAAGGCTGCCATACTGATAAACAGTATCATGATGGAAAAGAGTAGCACGTTGCTTCCCACGTTCGAAACCAGCTTGACTTGCTCTTTATCCATGAGGGAAACACCGTAAATAGTACCCAACACTAATAAGGTCATACCGCCAAGGTAAGCAATAATGACGGGGTGAGCCAGGCGTATTTTTTGCACGTACGATACGGCCAATAATCCGGCCATGGTAGAAAAGAAAGTAGCCAATAGAATGGGTAAAAAAATATCGGCGGGGTTGGCGGCGCCGTACTGTGCGCGGTAAACCATTATGCTGATGGGGATGAGTGTAAGTCCTGAGGTGTTGAGCACCAGAAACATGATTTGTGCATTGGAGGCATCATCCTTAATTTTATTTTCGCTTTGCAGCTGATCCATGGCCTTTAAGCCCATGGGCGTGGCCGCATTATCGAGACCCAGCATATTGGCCGAGAGATTCATTATCATGGTTCCAAAGGCGGGGTGACCTTTGGGTAAGGAAGGAAACAAGCGATTAAACAAAGGGGCAATTAGCTTAGATATAATGGCTATCATCCCCCCTTTTTCTCCTATTTTCATTAGTCCCAGCCATAAAGATAACACACCGGTAAGTCCCAAGGATATTTCGAAGCCTGATTTGGCAAATTCGTAGGTGGCATTTACCAGGTTCGGGAAAACCTCCATATCCTGGAATACGATTAGCTTAACTAATGCTACAATAAATGCAATCAGGAAAAATCCTATCCATATGTAATTTAAGACCATATTATTTTAGACTGTTAGATTTTTAGATAAGAGATTGATAGATAATAGATTTTAGATCAATAGATAATAGGTCACTAGAGGTACACAACTAAGAAGACTTTTTAACCGTATTGTCGCCTTGGTATTTTTCATGTGGGGCGCCAAATTCTTTGCAGCTGACCTTATCGATGGGCACTTCCCAAATTTTTACGTTTCGGATGGCGGGCTCGGAATACTTAAATTTTTTGTCGGAATACTGCTCCATGATGATGTTTAGCGCTTCTTCTTTTAGTTCCATATCTTCCTGAAAGCTTACCTTTCCCCAGGCCACCACACTTTTCGATTTCATGCGGTAGCTGCAAGCCACATCGGGATGCTGAAAGGCCAGCGCATGGTCGGTACTAAAGGTAACGCAAATATTGCTGTTTTTATTCAGGATGTCAACTACTCGACCCTCTGGCGCCGAATGCAGATAGATGACGTTATTGCGGTAGCCAAAATTCATGGGCAACACATAGGGCATATCGCCATCCACCACACCAATAAAGCACACATCACATTTTTTGATGATGGTTTCAATTCTTTCCGTGTCTAAATGTTCTACTGTTTTCATGTTTTTAGATAAGAGATAAAATTAGATAAGAGATAATAGACAAAAGATTTGGAGCAACACCTCATCCTGCAGCATCGCAGGAAGTGACGTTAGATTTTAGCAAACAGTGATACCTTTTATTTTTCACCATAAACCTTACTTATATTATTTACACTATGGTTCTGTTTCCAAGTTCTTTTGATAAAATAGATTGTAGCTGCTGCAACTTCACCAAGGTCTGCATTATTTCCAACAGCTTGTCTACATCTTTATTTTTTTCTACCGTTTTAATTTCCTTTTGATATTGTTCAATAAGTGTTTTAACCTTTTTCAGCTTAAGTTCGTTCATAACTTTGGGCACCACAATGTCCAGTTTCAAACTTTCGTCCAAATTGCCGGCACCAAAACGCTGGTGGATTTTACTTAAAGTATACTCACGGCTTAACATATCCGATGCCAGCTGACTAACATCTTTTTCGATATGACTCACAAAGAACTTTAGTGCGCTGAACCCTGGATTATCTTTATTTTCGTCGTACAATTTAAAAATTTTATTGTACAGTGGGTTTTTAAATTCAAGCTCATCCTCTTTTAACTGTGCCAAAACATACATGCCAACAGTAATACTATCATCCGGTATTTCCTCTTCCTCCCCTTCTTCCTTTTCCATCATATTCCTATCGCCAAATTTTATAATCAAGCGTATCATTTCTCTTTCTATTTCCTCAAAAGGGTTTTCTGAGTCAAATGAGGGGCTTACCGCAGTTGGTGTAGAGG
The DNA here is from genome assembly GCA_024635555.1 of Saccharicrinis sp. Lineage (GTDB taxonomy): Bacteria > Bacteroidota > Bacteroidia > Bacteroidales > Marinilabiliaceae > Saccharicrinis. The sequence continues at coordinate 19,689 of JAGXIO010000001.1, read as the reverse complement.
CATTGTTGGATGCTTGAACCTGTGCAGAATGGTTTTTGTAACTTTCTTCCCTCCCTTTGCGGGTGAGCTTGCCAATTTCGTTGTACAGCACTTGCTCTTTCACATTCATTAGGGCACTGCATTCTTTAATGTACTCACCGCGCACAATAACATCGGGTATAACCGAAATAGTTTTTACAATATCTTGCAATAAACCTGCTCTTTTAACCGGATCCTTTTCGGCATCTTTTAAAAGCAAGCCTGTTTTAAACTTGATAAAATCTCCTTCGTTGTCGTTGATGTATTGCTCTAATTCTTTGGTGTTTTTGCTCTTGGCAAAAGAATCCGGATCTTCGCCTTCGGGTAGCAAAAGTACTTTTACGTTCATACCTTGTTCCAGCACCAAATCGATCCCCCGCAACGAAGCTTTTATCCCGGCAGCGTCGCCATCGTAAATAATGGTAATATTTGGGGTGAAGCGTGCTATAAGTCGTATCTGATCCACGGTAAGTGCGGTGCCCGAAGAGGCCACTACGTTAATTACACCAGCCTGATGAAAGGATATCACATCGGTATAACCCTCTACCAAATAGCATTTATCTTTTTTTGTTATTTCGGTTTTGGCATGATAAATACCGTATAATATTTTGCTTTTATGGTATATCTCCGACTCGGGCGAGTTGAGGTATTTGGCTGTTTTGGCATCAGTTTTTAAAATCCGTCCACCAAAAGCGGTTGGTTTGCCCGAAATACTGTGGATGGGAAATATGACCCTACCTCTAAACCTATCGGCCTTATAATCATCGCGGACAATGGTAAGTCCAGCTTTTTCCAAGTATTCTAACTTATAGCTGTTTTTGATGGCCTCGTCGGTTAGTGCCGAGCGTGCTTCGGGCGAGTATCCCAACTCGAATTTTTGAATGATATCGTCCCTAAAACCACGCTCCCTAAAATAGGATAATCCCACAGAACGTCCTTCGTCCGATTTCAGAAGCATCTGCGAAAAATATTTTTGCGCAAAGCCAGATACGGCCATCATACTTTCCCTATCGTTTTTAACCTGCTGTTGTTCAGGACTTAGCTCAACCTCTTCAATGTGAATATGAAACTTGTTGCCCAAATATCTTACGGCATCAACGAAAGATATCTGCTCCACATCCATTAAAAAGTTAACGGCATTGCCACCCTTTCCGCAGCCAAAACATTTGTAAATTCCTTTGTGTGGCGAAACGGTAAACGAGGGCGTTTTTTCGTTATGGAAGGGGCAGTTTCCTATATAGTTGACACCGCGTCTGCGCAACGAAACAAATTCCGACACCACTTCAATGATTTGTGCCTGCGATGTTTCTACTATTCTATCAACTGTACTGGGATCTATCATTTATGCTTCTATCTTCTATTCTGTTGGTTTTGGCGAAGAGTAGATATCCTCACCTTGAAGTTTCACCGCCAAATATACGCTTTTATCACCGTAATTTTTAATCGAGCGTGATGCTTCGGTGAGAAATACTTTTATCCAATTTATTACAATTTATTACATTTGAAGGCCAAGTACAATCAATTTTTATTATATTGAGCGTTTGAAAAGCAAGGCAATTTTTGCAGGCTTTTAACAGCAAAGCATGTAGCCAAAGTATATACCGTATCTGATTTTTTTAGCAGTTGAATAATATATATTAACGAATCATATTATTTTCTTACACAAGATCAAAAACAAATTAAATCTATTGTTATTATGGTAACACAATTATTTTGGATTATACCTGTGTCATCGCTTGTGGCCTTGGTATTTGCCTGGTACTTTTTTAAAAGTATGATGAAAAGTCCCGAGGGGACGGACAAAATGAAGGAAATTGCACAATACGTGCGCGACGGTGCCATGGCTTACTTATCGCGGCAATATAAAGTTGTAGGTATTGTCTTTGTGGTATTGTTTGTCATCCTTGGCATTTTGGCCTACATGGGCGTGCAAAACCCATTTGTTCCCGTGGCCTTTTTAACGGGAGGTTTTTTCTCCGGTCTTTGCGGTTTTTTAGGAATGAAAACTGCCACCTTTGCTTCGGCACGTACCGCCCAGGGTGCTTCTATCTCGCTAAACAAAGGACTTAAAGTGGCTTTCAGAAGCGGTGCTGTAATGGGATTGGTTGTTGTGGGCTTCGGCTTGCTGGACATCTCGTTATGGTATATGTTTTTAACCAAAGTTGTTTATACGGCCGAGCATATGGCATCAGGATTTTCGACCTTAGGACTTACTTTTGTTCATGCTGGAATGAACGAGGGAGAAAAGCTTATTGAAATTACAGCTACCATGCTCACCTTTGGTATGGGTGCTTCTACGCAGGCACTGTTTGCTCGTGTGGGAGGTGGTATTTACACCAAGGCTGCTGATGTGGGCGCCGACCTAGTGGGAAAAGTTGAGGCTGGCATCCCTGAGGATGATCCACGTAACCCTGCAACCATTGCCGATAATGTGGGTGATAATGTGGGTGATGTAGCCGGAATGGGTGCTGACTTGTATGAGTCGTACTGTGGTTCAATTTTAGCTACCGCTGCTTTGGGTGCGGCTCTTTCGGTTAATTCTGGTGATGATATGGCAGCCAAAGTTATAGCTCCTATGTTGGTGGCTGCCATAGGAATCTTACTTTCGATAGTGGGTATATTTATGGTACGCACCAAGGACGATGCCAATGCAAAAGGATTGCTCAACTCCTTACTATTAGGAACTGGAGGTAGCTCCGTGCTCATACTGATGGCTATTGCCGGAATGGCCGCGTTAAACTGGATTTCGTGGGGTATTTTTGGTGCCGTTGTTTCTGGTCTGATTGCCGGTGTAATAATCGGTCAGGGAACCGAGTATTACACATCCGATGGCTATGCACCCACACAAGGTATTGCCAAACAAGCGCAGCAAGGCCCTGCCACAACCATTATTGATGGTATTGCTGTGGGAATGTATTCTACTTGGTTGCCTGTGGTAACTATTGTTGGTGGAATTATTGCCTCCTTTGGTTTTGCTGGGGGATTCGATAATTTTGGCGAAGGGGTTTACGGTATTGGTTTTGCCGCTGTGGGTATGCTCTCCACCTTGGGAATTACGCTAGCAACGGATGCTTTTGGACCAATTGCCGATAACGCAGGCGGTAACGCCGAAATGGCAAATTTACCCAAAGAAGTGCGCGAACGTACCGATGCTTTAGATATGCTAGGTAACACTACTGCTGCTACTGGTAAAGGTTTTGCTATTGGCTCAGCAGCTTTAACAGCTATGGCTCTGATGGCTGCCTATATGGAAGAAATTAAAATTTGGCTGAAAAGAGCACTTGTTGATGGAGATACGATAGTACAGAACTCCATACAGTTTGTGTTGGATCCTTCTACGCAAGTTGGCGAGGGGGTAAAGTCGATTGTAATTTCCGACGCCACCCTCAAAGATTTTACCGTGTTTTACGACCTATCCATATTTAACCCCTTGCTTTTGGCCGGATTATTTTTAGGAGCCATGATGGCTTTTGTATTCTGCGCCATGACGATGAAAGCCGTGGGTCGTGCAGCAGGCTCAATGGTAGATGAAGTACGCCGCCAGTTCAGAGAAATCCCCGGAATACTTGAGGGTACCGGTAAACCTGATTACGCTCGTTGCGTAGAAATATCTACAAAAGGGGCTCAACAGGAAATGATGTTACCTTCGTTATTGGCCATTGCCGTTCCTATTATCGTGGGATTAGTATTTGGTGTAGCTGGCGTTATCGGTTTATTGATGGGCGGTTTAACCACAGGATTTACATTGGCCGTGTTCTTAAACAATGCCGGTGGTGCCTGGGACAATGCCAAAAAATTTATAGAGAAAGGTAACTATGGCGGAAAAGGTAGCGAGACGCACAAAGCCGGTGTAGTTGGTGATACTGTTGGTGATCCATTCAAGGACACCTCGGGCCCATCCTTAAACATTTTGATTAAACTGATGACTATGGTAAGCGTTGTAATGAGCGGATTAACTGTTGCTTATGCACTTTTTTAGTCGAATGTATTGTATAAAGTAAGTTTAGCTTTATGCTGATGTTATCATCCCTGATTATTTCTTAAAGGAAAGAGATAATCAGGGATTTTTTATTGCTTAATAAGTACACCATAGGTGTTACCCTACAGTAACCCCCAGTGCAACTGGGGCTTTAGAGCATGTAGAACCAACTCCGTAGGAGTTATCCTTTTTGGTCAACTCCTCCAGAGTTGTATCGACTCTTCGTGGTATACCCCCAGTTTTACTGGGGGTTATGCATAGGAAACTCCTACGGAGTATTTCTGCTCGATGATGCTTATGTGAGATTCCAGTCTTCCAAAGTAAACACCTTTGACATTGAATTGAATGTCTGCTAAAGCTCCCCAAACACCGGAGGTGTACTCCTATAGTAACCCCCAGTTACACTGGGGGTGTCAGAGTATGCAAAATCAACTCCGTAGGAGTTAGCCTTGCTGGTCAACTCCTACAGCGTTTTTTTTCAATATCTTCTTATAATTCGGTATATTTGTGTTTTTAAATTATTTAGTAGGTGAGTTGTGATTACCTCATTGATAAAGAGATATTAACAATGCTTATGCAATAAAATAAGAGACTTATTATGCAAAGAGTAGTAATAGATATTCCGGACGGCAAAATCGACTTCTTCATGGAGTTGGTTAATAATCTTGGTTTTAAGAAGGTTAAAAAACTTTCTAATAAACAAATGGAGTTCGTTGAAGATTTGAAAGAATCGCTTAATGAAGTGGAAAAACACCGAAATGGTAAAATGAATTTACAATCGGCAAGGGATTTTTTAAATGAGCTTTAATGTTGTTGTTACCTTGGGTTTTAAAAAGCATGCCAAAGGCATAGCTAAAAAACATCGTTCGCTAAAAGCGGATATTACCGAACTTATCGACTCCCTTGAACAAGATCCCACGCAAGGCGAACCAATTGACAAAGATTGCTATAAAGTACGCATGGCTATTACTTCCAAAGGCAAGGGTAAAAGCGGTGGTTCACAGGTAATTACCTGTGTTAAGGTTATTGAAGAAAATGTTTACCTACTCTCCATTTACGATAAATCCGATAAGGAAAGTATTTCTGACAAAGAACTCGATGAGCTGCTAAGATTAGCAGGTTTGCTGTAATTCTACCTCATTGGTAAGGAAAACTAAAGGATGCTCTCTCGAACATATTTCAGTTAAAAAATTGCCGTGGTATGTGCCATCCTATTTATAGCACCTAAAGGATTATGCTCAATATTATAAATTCACTCAGCCTTTATTGCTAACCCCTCACACACAGCCCTTATGCACCTAACTACTTTTTCCGATATCGAAGATGCTTATGTAAGAATTGAGCCTTACATCCACATGACACCCGTTTTAACAAGCTCAGCCATTAACAAGATTACCGGAGCCGAAATATTTTTTAAATGTGAAAACTTTCAGAAGGTAGGCGCTTTTAAGTTCCGAGGCGCTTGCAATGCAGTTTTCGGTTTAAGCGATGCCGAAGCAGCACGGGGCGTAGGAACGCACTCTTCGGGCAACCATGCAGCAGCTTTGGCACTTGCTGCAAAAATGAGGGGCATACATGCCTATATTGTGATGCCCAAAAATTCACCCCAAATAAAAAAGAATGCCGTAGGTGGTTATGGCGGTATCATCACTTTTTGCGAGCCCACCTTACCTGCGCGCGAAGAAACTCTGGAGAAGATATTATTGGAATCAGGTGCTATCCTGGTTCATCCCTACAATCAAAAGGAAGTTATTGCCGGGCAGGGCACTTGTGCCCTTGAATTAATGGAGCAGCAATACAACTTGGACTGCATTATTACCCCCGTGGGCGGTGGCGGACTTTTAAGCGGCACTTCTATTACAGCGCGTTATCTTAACCCCGGTATTGAGATTATAGGTGCCGAACCCAAAGGTGCAGATGATGCCTATCAATCATTTGTAAATAAACAGCTTATACCCGTTGGTAAAACCAATACTATCGCCGACGGATTATTAACCTCATTGGGCCAACTAACCTTTGAGCTTATAGCAGAAAATGTGGATGCCATCATGACAGCTCCCGACAGTTCGATAATACAGGCCATGCGATTAATTTGGGAACGAATGAAGATTATTGTAGAGCCTTCGAGCGCTGTGGCCTTGGCCATTATTTTAGATAATAAAGCAGATTTTAAAGACAAAAAAGTGGGTGTGATATTATCCGGCGGGAATGTTGATTTGGAGAAGCTGCCTTTTTAAGCGTCGGCCTATGGGTTTTCTAAAGTAAATGTAGCATGATAGTTACGGTGAGGGTACTGTTTTCTATCTGGTATTTCTTTGTACTGACCGAACATACGAAAATATTTTAAGTAAGTTAAGAAGCTGTTTTATTTGATTGGGTATTTAAAATATTATTATTTTAGCAAGGAATTAGCTCCACACATAATCGAAATAATATCATGTGATATGAGGTTATTGAAAAGTTGTAGCGCATTAGGGTTCCAGGGTAACTAATTCCGTATAAGAATAACCTATGATATAAAGAAATTATGAAGAAACACACAACTATTTTATTTCTTGTTTTGCAGCTTTTAATCAGTTGTTCTACAAAGCAAAATGGGAATAATAAGACTGTTGTTAATAACAATATACCAATGAAACAAGAAAACTTTGTAGACGATAAAAAAGTTTTATCAAATATGAATTATAATTCCAAAAATTGGCCAGAATGGATTTACGAACGATTTGGAGATTCAAACCGCTATGCAATAGAAATTGACAGTGATGATAAACGGATTTATACTGTGCGGTCGGTTGATAAAAGTGTCAAATCTGAGATATGTTTTCTGATAATGGATCTTGAGGATACTGACATTCTTTATGATATTCAATTTAGTGGCCATGATAGACTAAAAAACCATACTTGGTGCTCACCTTTTACAGTTGATCCAGAATATGAAGTCAATTCCAGTGATCAAACTAAATCAGAAGGCTTGGTTCTTACTTCACTTTTTTACACCAAAGATTTTATTGACAGACTTGAAAACGAGTGGCTTTATATTCCGCTTAAAAATGGGTGGACAGAAGAAATAGATTATGTTGGAAAAAAAATATATAGAGCAAAACTTCGAATTGGAAAAAGCAATAATGAAAATTGGGACATAATTGAAAAAGTTTCATATCAATTAAACCTAATAAACTATTTAAAAATTCTATTCCGAATAAGTTTGAGCACAGAACAATTTAAATTTGAACCTATTGAGAATAAATAACGCGCTACAACCCGCGCTTAAACGTAATTGCGCCAAGGGTTTCGAGGCATTTTGCTTTCAAATAAACTTATGTGTAAATTTAAACCAACAATTATAAATAAAAAGCGCAACTACGTCTAGCGCCAACGTTGTAGGCAAGCCAAGAGAGCATCCTGCATTTAAATGACATTGCAATGAAAGGATTATAAATTATGGGGGTTATCCCGACACGAAATTTCCGATTATCTAAGTCAAAATGATTTAAAATCAACATGGATTTTTGAATATAAATTGGAACAAAACAAACAGATTGTTAATTATTACTAGATAAATCAAAATGAGATGAATAAAAAAGTATTAATATTTCTTGCACAAGGATTTGAAGAATATGAAGCTGGTGTATTCACTGATGTTATAGGTTGGAGTAGAGTATTAGGAAAAGAACCAGTTGATATGATAACAACAGGACTTAGACCCGAGATTAAATGCAAATGGAATTTTAATGTTCGACCCGAAATTGAATTTGATAAAATCAATACAAAGGATTATGCTGCATTAGCAATACCAGGTGGTTTTGAAGATGCTGGATATTATGAAGATGTCTTTGATGAACGATTTCTAAACCTGATACGAGAGTTTAATAAAGATGGGAAGATAATTGCAGCAGTATGTGCGGCAGCTATACCAGTTGGAAAATCTGGAGTTTTGGAAGGAAGGAACGCAACTACATGGGATTTATCAGAAGGTGCAAGAAGGAAACAACTAGCAAGTTATGGTGCAAATGTTCTAGATAAACATTTAGTGATAGATAAGAATATTATAACTTCAACGGGACCAGCCACAGGATTAGATGTTTCATTTAAACTATTGGAAATGTTAACTTCAATCGAAAATGTGAACGATGTTAAAAAGAATATGAGATTTACTGACAAATGATAAAGGCCAGCCTACAACAATGTGTATTTTTCATAAGGGTTACAGAGGTTTTCGAGCGTTATCACCCGCATCAATTTTGGGTGGTAATTTGATAGGTTTGAAGCCCGCAATCCCTTACGAAATCATACACTAAACGTTGGAAAGCATAAAAAACAAAAGAATGAGAATAATAAATAGAGCATTTATACTATTTCTTCTGATAGTAATATTTAATAACCTAAAAGCTCAAAAAATTGAGGTTGATCTTACAACTATGAATTGCACATGCTTTGCTAGTTCAGATGGAGGAATTACGCTTGTTGTGACAAGTGGAACCCCTCCCTACACCTATAGTTGGTCAACTATTGATGGTTCAAACCTAGCTCAAGGGCAAGCAAATCAGTATAATTTGACTGCTGGTGCATATACATTCACAATTACAGATAATAACTCTAAGACTTTAAGTGAAACATACACCATATTTGAACCCTCAGAAATTATAGCTATTGAAACAGTTACTGACGAGACATGTGTTGATTGTAATGATGGTTCAATATCAATTTCCATAGAAGGAGGAGTTGGAGGCTATGATATCAATTGGAGTAATGGAGACTCTGGAGAAAATATAAATGGTCTAGATGTAGGACTGTATATCGCGTACATTAGTGATATGATAGGTTGTTATAGAACTTTATCCTTTCAGGTTAACACACAGGTTTCAACAGATATATCAAAAGAAAAAATTCATAGAACTTTTCAAATATTCCCGAATCCAGTCACAGATGAATTATTTATTACCTGTCAAAATACTAGAAAAAATACATTATGCGAGGTTTATAACTTAGGTGGCGAAAAATTGATTTCTAAAATCTGTAATGAAAGTTTATCGAGGATTAATATGACTGATTTAGAAAGAGGAATATATTTTGTTAAGATAATTAAAAGCAATCAATCATATACGTATAAAATAGTAAAAGAATAACGTTTGCCAACACGCTAGTGTAAAGCACATGGCGTTCGTAATTATTTGGAAGTTCCGTGGCTTTTTCGACCATCGCCAAATCAAAGATTTGGCTTTAGAAATGAAAAGATAAAAACAAATAAAAGATTTGGCTCAGCAGCGTTTTGGAAGTTTTGGTTTGTTAAATTGCCATACGCTTCATCTAGCCAACCGTTAGCAGCAAGCAAAATTAGAAATATGAATAAAATACTACAACAAATGTTCATCCTATCTTTTTTGTTTTATTCCTGTAATACAACTATGAAAGAAGGTTCAATTGAAAAATGGAAAAGTGAAATTATTAAAACGGAGCAAGAATTTGCTGAAATGGCTTTAAATGAAGGTATTCCGAAAGCTTTCATGGCTTATGCAGCAGAGGATGCTGTGTTACTAAGAAATAATAGTCTAATTATTGGTAAAGATTCTTTGAGAGAAAGTTATAAAAACAAAAAATTAGACTTAGGCAAAGTAAGCCTTACCTGGAAACCTGATTTTGTAGATGTAGCTTTATCAGGTGATTTGGGGTATACTTATGGTAAGTATGTCTACACAACAATCGATTCAATTGGTAATGCCAATGTTGTTGAGGGCATTTTTCATACTGTCTGGAAAAGACAAGCTGATGGGAAGTGGAAATTTGTTTGGGATTAGAGCCATCTGATCCTACAATTAAAACTTGTGATTTATTCAATGCTGTTTTTAATCAACTATCGCCTAATGGATATATGATTTAGATTCTGCAATGAGTGAATTTAAAGCCTATGGCTTAGTAGATATTCAAGAAATTGATGAACCAATAAAACACATGCTCAACGAACTTTCCTTGAAATGCATTTTGATAATTTTCAAAAAATAACTGTTTATTATGGATACAATTGATTCACAAGAAATTCAAGAAAAGGCTATAAAACTGTTTAATTCAGGTTTTAATTGTTCTCAATCTGTACTGGCAGCCTTTTCAGATAATTTAAAGCTGGACAATAATATTGCATTAAGTATTGCATGTGGATTTGGAGCTGGCATGGGTCGATTGCAGGGTACCTGTGGAGCAGTTACTGGAGCCTACATGGTATTTGGACTCTATAATGTTAATAAATCCAGTGATAGTACCGAAAAAAATGAAAAAACCTATCAAAGAATTCAAAATTTTGATAAAAAATTTACACAGATAAATGGAACCACAGAGTGTCGATTACTAATAAATTGTGATTTAAATACGAAAGAGGGAAAGGATGAATTCAAAAGGAAAAATTTAAAAAATATAGTTTGTGAAAAATGCATAAAAGATTCAATAAATTTGGTTGAAGAGCTACTCATTCATTGAGAATAAATACACCAGATCCTAAATGAGTAGACGGCTGACGGTCAGTTGACCGCCAGTGCGCCTCTCAACACCGTATCCCGCAAGGTTGCGGGACAGGCAGTATACGGCGGTTCACCTAGCATACTTAAACTGCTCTTTTCGCCAGTCAAAGCTTTTCAATACTTTAAGAAAGGGCTAGCAAACTCGAAGTTTGGACCTCCCAGTCAAATTTCTATCAACTAAATGTTCAGCCCTTCACTTATCTGTGAGTCCTCCTATTTTAGTGTGTTGTTCGTAAAACAGGCTCGTGTTCCAAAGCTACTATGGCGTCTGCTGATACCGAAACAACCTAAATTTATAATTTCGCATGTAGTTTCGAGGATTCTCGCTAAGCGGAACTGCTCTGATCTATTAACTCGTGATTACAGAGCTCTCCTTCCGCTAAGGCGGAACAGGCTCCGGTAAGAGCGGTATTTGCTTTGCTTATCGCTCACAAATTATCTCCAATGCCTGCCGCATCTATCCCGATAATAGTTTTTGTTGATTTTGTAATCAAAATCTTACAAAACTTATATCGGGATGCTTGCTCATCCGATTTGGTATTTGCTCCCTCATTGGTCTCAAATAATCTCATATGCGGTTTAGCTCATCCGGTTTAATATTTATAGGCTTTCGTGATTTAACTATCGTTGGTTTTCAATTCCGCTGTGCTACAATTCTGTCTCCCGCAACGCTGCGGGACAGGCTGTCAGTACCGGAGTTTGCCGTCGGTATTTGCTCATTATTCAATCGCAAATAGTCTTCACTCCCAAGGTTGCCCTTGGCAACTACATTTTTGCATACGCAAAAAGTGCCACTTGCTAACGGTTCGGAGCAGCCTGCCCCGTAGATTTATCGTACGGGGTTACTTCCGCCCGTGATAGCCTCCCGTAATTCTACGGGACAAGTTGTTCCGAACTAGATTCGGAAGGATTTTACCCGGTGGAATATTAACAAGCTATTCCACGGGCTTAACCCTCTGGATAAAATGCAACACAGCCCATGGTTTATTGAGAATAGTTTGTATTTTTAAACTTTTTCAACAACTTTCGGCTGTGTGCACTGCTGCTCATGCAGGGCACACACAAAATGTAAATGTAATGCGGGTTTCAGTGGGTAATCCAACTGCAGTTCGTTGTTGCAACACCGCCAATTCGTCTTTGACGATTGACGGAAAATTTGAAATATTGAATAAACGAATTGGCTCCGTGCGGAATTGAAAGTTTCCAACTTTTAATCCCGCACTCCACTTACATAAACCGGTTAGTCTGCAATTATGGAGCGGTATTTTTAAATTAACCAAATGGTTAATACTTTTTTTTTAAATATTTTCAAGAAAATTAGCCCAATTGCTTATTGCTTCATTTATGCTAGAAAAGTACCGATAGAATAACGATCACCTAAAATAAAACCATTATAAAAACCTGAATATTAATCTACTATAGTAAACCATACACCTTTTGTTTCTAAAATAAAAGCATTAACTTATATCAACTTTTATATGACTAAAAACCAAAACTAAGTACTTAATAATTCAATTATACTACTACTAACACTTAACTATTGTAACAAAAATCAATAAAAACAAGTAAGAAACCTTATCTTAAGATATCGTTAGACTTTATATTTATTATAATTATTGATGTTTGGTCTTGCTAAAACTAAAACTGCATGAAGCAAAATTTATTCACATATACACTTATTCTCAGCTTCATAATTCTAAGCATTCTTGAGTTAAAATCTTCTCCCATTTTGAATTTTAATATCGATGATATTAATCGCTCATTACTTACTATTGAAAGTGATTCATTTGAGATTAAAACAGATTCAGTCAAGGAATTAGATAGTTTAATTACGAGCAATAACGAGAAGTGGAAAATAAAAACAGACTCATTAAATCTGCTTCTTTCGCAATTTCCATCTTCGGATTCGATTGAGAGTTCAACGCTGAAAAACAATTTTTTCAACCTTCAAACTAAATACAATTTATTATCCAATTCACTCGATAGCTTATGTTTAATGCCGGATTCGACAACTTGTTTTATACAGTTTGAAAGCATAATAAATATGCAAAAAGAGGCATTAAGCGAAATCGATAAGATGAATAAGAGCCTAATTACAACCTCTTTACAAACAGATTCAATTCTATCCGAAATAATTGCTGAAGAACAGATAATTACCCAACCATTAATCTCACCTTTCGGACCTGATTCTTTAATTGATATACAAAACCAGGAAATAATGGAAGCCGTATATACGAATGACTCTATTTATCTGCGATCACTAGTTAGAGGTTTCGACAAAGAATCACTGAAGCAATCATGGAATATTTATCGCCAAATTCAAGTCGAAGATGACTCTGTAGAAAATGACTCTGTAGATGTTGAAAATCAAGAATTGTTAGCAACCAATCATTCAATAGACTCAGAAAAAGCAATAACAAATGAGCCACCTATTGAAAAAGAAAAAATACTCACAAAGAAAAAAAACAACAAAAAAACAACAAAACCAAAAATTGGGGCTGAGATAAAAAACACTGCGAACGATAGTCTTTACTCTTATACTGATGAAGTAGTTTTTGCTATTCAACTATATGCTTCCCGAGATTCATTATCGGATGTATACTTAAATAAATTTTACAAAGGAAATTGGGACATAAAGATTATTGATGAAGACAGTTGGCATAAATATCAAATTGGTTTCACAAAAACTTACGGTGAAGCCAAAGCAATATTAGCTCAATTAAACATGCCAAAAGCATTTATCGTTCCATACTTAAACAATAAAAAATTAGTATTATGGGAGGTTATTCAGAAACATCGAGCTGATAGAGCTAGTGTTTCTGGAACAATAAATAATGTTACCGATAGTTTGCTTTTTGTTGTTCAAATAGCTGCCAGTCGTGATTCCATTACCAATAATTATTTAAAAAAAATATATACTGGGGAAAAGCCAATTCGACAAATTAAAGAAGACAATTGGTATAAATATCAGATTTTATTAAACAACTCGTTTCATACTTCAAAAGAATTTTGGAATAATTGCGGCATCAAAGGCTCTTTTGTAGTTGCCTATTTGAATGGAGAAAAAATACCAATGTATGATGCCATAAAAAGAAGTAATAACAATTCGAAAAATAAGTAATATGAGATCAATTAAGTACACGGGATTATTAAATCTTTTAGTAGTAGCACTTTTGGCTATAAATGGGACATCATGTGTTAACTTGAAAAAAGTTGAATTGATGCAAAAGAAATCAATCACAGATTATTCTCAAGAGATAGAAAATGTGAGTCAAGCCGAATATCAAATAAATTCGGGTGATCATTTGTACATTAAAGTATTTAGTTCCGATTCCAAAACAAGCAAAATGTTTCAGACGGATTTTCCTGAACTGATGAATTCTTCTTACATTTATTTAAATTCATACAAAGTAGATGCCGATGGTTTTGTAAATTACTCATTTGCGGGCCAAATAGAAGTGAAAGGATTAACCATTCCTCAAGCACAAGATTTTATTGAAGCCAAATTAGGTGAATACTACAAAGACATTAATGTGTATGTGAAACTAGTTGGTTTTAATGTTACCATTTTGGGTGAGGTAGAAAGCCCAGGGACTTTCACCATTGATAAAGAACAAATAACGTTGTTTCAAGCACTTGGTATGGCAGGAGGTGTTACAGATTTTGCAAGAGCTAATCAAGTGACTCTGATTCGCAAAAGTCCAAATGGCAACAAGGTAGAACAATTGGATTTTACCGATAATGGTTTACTAAAATCGGAGTTTCTTTATCTATTACCGGATGATGTTATTTATGTGGCTCCAAGGGCTGCCAAGTCATTTGCATTTGATAAATTTCCTTATGGTATGGCCTTTGGAATTCTATCGATTGGGTTATCGGTGTTTGCAATTTTTAAATAACCTATGGATACCACCGACAATCAACACAACGACTCAATAGATTATTTAACGATATTCATAAAAGGAATTCGTTATTGGCCATTAATACTAATATCGCTGGCCATTTCATTGGTGTATGCATACGTGACGATCGAAGTGACCGTTCCATTGTACGAGGTTAATACCACCATACTCATTCAGGAGGATCAAGCGATTAATCCTGAAGCGATTATTGGGTTGAATGGGATTACCGGATCCAATCAAAAAATAAAAAACGAAATTGGTGTTTTAAAGTCCAATGAAATGCTTATTCGAACCATTCGTAAGCTCGATTATGATGTTGGATATTTTATCGAAAACAGATTTAAACAAGTACGTATTTATCCTCCTAAAAACTATTTTGTACAAGTAAACCATGCACACATACAACCTGTTAATGCATTTTTTAATCTTCAACAAATCTCCGATTCGATCTTTAGAATTCAACTGGCAGAACAACCTGTTTCGATGTTTTCTTTCGCCCAAAATAAATCAGTAGGTTCTGTCAATTTTGCCCTCGACACAACCGTTGTTTCCGGTCAACCAATTATTTTGCCTGAATTATCGCTTACCATAATTGCATTAGCTGTACCAACAGAGCAAGAAAGAAATACTAGTTTTGTTATTCGAACTCCATTTCATTTGGTATCCAATTTCAATCAGTTTCAAGTAGAGGATGACAATGCGTCTTCCATCATAACCATATCCCTTAAAACGGATAATGTTGAACGAGGATGTCGGTTTTTAAACACACTTACTTCACAATATCTCGAGAAAGGCGTAGAGCGGAAAAATAAAATTGCAACCAACACCATCGATTTCATCGACAGCCAACTTTCGGAAGTGTTTGATTCGTTGCACTATTCCGAATCAACCATTGAAGATTTTATGTCGGAAAGAGGCGGCGTTGAACTGGATCAAACGTCACAGGATTTTTACACACAGTTTCAGGATTTGAGGAGCCTAGAGAGGCAATTGAAACTAAAAATTAACTATTTTGATTATCTAAAAAAATACATACACGATAATCAAACCATGAGCGATGTGGTTTTACCCGCATCACTTAATATAGATAATTTGCACATTCAAAATCTTATCGATGAGCTGTTTAAATCCTACTTAGATAAAAAGGATTTAGAGTTACGAACTGTTCGAGAAACACCCATGCTCAATTCTAAGAAACAAGAGATTGAAGCTCTAAAATCGAATTTAAGTACCAATGTTAATGCAGCTATTCAATCTACAAAATTCGAATTATCGCAATTAAATAATGAGTTGGAAATTGTTCGAACACACATGAGTAAAATGCCCAAAGCCAAACAACAATTTTCAACCATGGAGCGCAAATTTAAGGTGAACGAAAACCTTTATACATTTTTATTGACTCGACGCTCGGAAATGGAAATTATGAAAGCATCGAATTTGCCTGTTAATGAAATACTTAACTATGCGCAGCCCGAAAACGCCAGATTTGTGAACCCAATTTCAAGAGATTATTATTCAAAAGCCACAACAATGGGCTTGCTTATTCCCATTGGGATAATAGCGTTATTAATTTATTTTAATGATAAATTTAAGGATAATGATGATGTGCCTCGCTCGGCGAATGTTACAATCTTAGGTCATGTGTTGCACAATAAATACCCTGCTTCGTTTGTCATTAATGAACACTCACGGTCATTAATTGCTGAATCGTTCCGAACAGTAAGAGCTGCTTTTCGGTTTATCCCATCAGTAACGTCACTTAAAAAAGAAGCAAGTCAGGTTGTGATGATATCATCGACCAGTATGGGCGAAGGGAAGAGTTTTGTAACACTTAATTTGGCAGCTAGTTTTGCCTTAAATAAGCAAAAAGTTATTGTGTTAAGTTTTGATATGCGCAAGCCTATGATTGAGAATTATGTGGGCATTAATGACAAAGCCAATTGCGGACTAAGTTTGTATCTAGCAGGGGAATGCTCTCTTGCAGATGTAATTAAATCCACATCAATTGATCATCTGTCTTTTATACCAGCCGGACCAATTCCTCCCAATCCAGCCGAATTAATTAGTGCCTCTCATAAAATAAACGAACTATTTATCGAATTAAAACAGGAATACGAATATATTTTCCTTGATACTCCTCCAATTGGCCGAGTTGCGGATGCCCTATTGTTATCGCAACATTCCGATATAAACATTTTAGTTGTACGACATAACTACACCCGTATTCGGTTGTTAAAACAGATCCTTAATGATTTAAATAAGCGACAACTGAAGAATCTAAATTTGATTGTGAACGATATTGGAATTTCAAAAAACCGACTGGGGTATGGTAAAGGTTATGGGTATGGTTACGGTTACGGGTATGGTTATCAGGAGTCGTAAGCAAGCCCACTAAACTTTCATCTTATTCATTTGTTAGTAGTCGTTATTGATGAAAACAAATTTATGGACATAGAACAACGCTTAAGTGAAAAGGCTTCCTTGGGGAACTCCCATTATTTATTTGAGTTTATACTTAAATGGTATTCATGATTTCGTTCCTCAATTCTGCGTTTAATCAACTTGCCGTCCTTTACGAGCGGAGCTCGTAACCAACGACGGATTAAACACATGGTTTGTTTGCACTTAACTTTTCTGTACAGAAGCTGCAAAAGCAGCCTGTGGTCTACTCTGCATCGCCTTCGCGAAGCATCGGCGGAGCGAGGTCAAAGTCCTGATTATAGATTTTGTTGGTTTTGTTGGAAAAACAAAACCTTACAAATCTCATATCGGGATCAGATCAATCTCGACAATGTGCTGATAGCCCGAGTTGATATATCCGAGCGACCTGCCCACTGTACACGCAGTACGAGTGTTGTTGAACAAAAGGAAGGCGTGATTAAATAGTTACAAGCCTACAAAGCTTCCCTAAGCAAAAAAGGGAGCCGTGACTAAACCGTCCAAATGCGAAGTGATAATCTGTTTTAAATCCATGGGATCAAGTTTATAAGCCATATCGTTTTCTTTACGATGTAGAGATTTTTACTTGATCTTTCAAACTGGCACAAGTAGAACCGTTAAATGGCACAAAACGAACCGTTTCGCCCTGTCCGCCCAATTAACATAGGCTGGCACATTTTGAGCCGAAACGGCTGGCACAAACAACTCCGAAATCAGTGGCACAAATCAAACTGAATTAGCCAGGGGGCAGCTTAGTCCGGATTATCCACCCGAATTTCAGCCTCACAATAATTTTGAATATTAAATCAATACTAACTTTTTCAGTATCTTGTTCGTACAACGGATAAAATCCTTATACGTTAGGGGTAAGTGTGTAAAAACTTACGGTAAATGACAGCTTGATTTTATTAAATAAAACTTCAGACTGGAAATTGGAAAGAGAAATTTCAGACATATGTTATGAAATTGATTTAAAATATGGAATTATCACAGATACTCATATTTTATCAAATGATGACTTAAACTCACCCAGAGGAAGACTGCCAATTTTTACTAATGCCATAACCAATGGATTTCATGCATGATAGAACCATCAGATAGAGAATTACTCATAAATTACAGACTAGAACAGGCCAAAGAAACTATTGAATTAAACAAAAAACCCGAACCGCTAACAAAAATCTCAAATTTTATATCTTGAAAATGTATGAGAATCCGCTTAAAATAATGAAGTATGTTAATACCGGAGAAGTTTTTTCTGGTGGTTTTGAAACCATACTAAATTCGGGTGCGATTGGTTCGTGTGTAGTCATTACTGCATTTGATCCGGTTAAGATTGTAGGAGCAATGGCTCACGTAATGTTGCCCGGCACCTTCCAGGTTAGAAATCAGTTGCATGCTACCCGATACGCCGCCAATGCGATAGAGGAAATGTTATGCCAGCTAAGAAAGTTTGGAATTAATGAAGAAAATATTGAGATTTGCTTGGTTGGGGGAGCCAATGTGCTAACCCGAGAAAAAGACAGCATTGGACAAGATAATCTGGATTCGGTAGTGAAGATTCTATTTGAAAAGCGAATAGAAATTAAAGCCAAATCAATTGGTGGCTTTGAAAGAAGAACTGCTTTATTCGATATTGGTAAGGGATGCATCTATTATACAGTGGGAGATTCAAAACAAAAAATACTTTGGCAAACTGGAAGTAAGCAGTAATAATACACATCTTGTTACTATGGGCGAAAAAGATCAATTTATGGATGAGTTAAACCATCTGCGTAATAAGGTTATCGATTTAGAACGTGAAAACCGTCTTTTTAAAGAGACTGAAAAAAAGTTGAAAGCAGCTAGTCAGCAATTGGATGCAAGCAACGAGCAACTTCTGGCCAGTGAACAACAATTGAAATCCAAGCAGGAAGCACTCATTCGAACCCAAAAAATTGCACATGTTGGTAGCTGGGATTGGGACATTGGAAGCGATACAGTAACCTGGTCAGATGAATTATTTCACATTTTCAGATTGAATCCTGAAAACGGTGCAATTTCATATGCCGACCATACAAAAATCTATCGACCTGATTGTATGCAACGTTTGGATACTGCAGTGCAGCATACTCTTAAAGCAGGTGAACCTTATGAAATTGATCTCGAAATATTAAGAGGTGATGGAACAAATGCATTCTGTACTGCACGAGGTTATGCTAAAAAAGATGAAAAAGGGAAGGTGATCTGGCTTTACGGTTCTTTTCAGGATATTACTGAACGAAAAAAAGCGGAAGACGCGTTAAAGAAAATCGAATGGTTACTACAACCCAAAAAAGAAAAACCTGAAGTATGGATACCAGACTATGGTGATCTGACAATTATAAACCAAAACCGCACAATTTTAGATTCTGTTGGCAAAGAAGCATTAAATGGGATTGTAGGTGATTATCTTTCATTGTTGGAAACCTCTGCCGCGGTTTATGAAAAAAACGGTGATTATGCAGTTGGGATTTTTTCTTCGAAATGGTGCCAATATTTGGATTGTTCCTCGCGTACTCTTTGTAAAAGCAAGGACAATAAAAAGGCTCTGGAATCAGGCAAATGGCTTTGCCACGAATCGTGTTGGACAGATGCTTCCAGTCAGTCAATTCAAATGAACAAAGCTGTTGATAGCGAATGCAATGGGGGATTACGCATTTATGCTATACCCATCAGGGCAAATAATGAAGTTATTGGTTCAATTAATTTCGGTTATGGTAATCCACCTACCGATGAAGACAAATTAATAGAAATTGCTACAAATTATAACGTATCAGTAGATACATTAAAAGATTTGGCTCAAAGTTATGAGACGCGTCCT
>JAGXIO010000009.1 GCA_024635555.1 Saccharicrinis sp. | reverse complement strand
GTGGGAAGAGCAGGATTCGAACCTACGAAGTCATAAGACAGCAGAGTTACAGTCTGCCCCAGTTGGCCGCTTTGGTATCTTCCCCAAAGACCTTTTCATTAAAAGGTCACTTTATGTCATTCAAATAGGCTGATTACTTTTCAACAATCAGCCTATCTTATAGCATTTCAAATATTCTTATTTTACGTTCTTAAAACGGTGTGCAAATGTATAAACTATTTTTAAAGTGGCACAATTTACAAGCCTTTTTTTTCGAATAATCTTTCATTTTTTTTAGCACCCTACTCATCTCATTAATTTACAAATTGTTACTTTGATGTAATAGTGGTAAAACAAGCCGTTTCAAATACATTTACTTAACTTTTTCCTTTTTCTTTATTAATTGTTTGCGAAGGGCTTCGCAGCATAAGTCCACCGACTCCTCAAAAGACTTGGTTTGCTTTTTAGCAAATAGGTCGGCTCCGGGAACTCCCAAGCTAATTTCCGCTACCTTATTATCCGTTGTTTCTGATTTTTCGAGTTTCAAAATTACTTCGGCATCGATGATGCCATCGAAAAAAACATCCAACTTGTTTACTTTTTGCTCGATAAACACTGCTAACTTATCGGTAGCATCAAATTTTACTGATTGAATTTTTACGTTCATATTAAATCCTCCATTATTACGACCGCGGATGGGCCTGTTTATATATATCGGTAATTCTCTCAAAACTGTTATGCGTATATACTTGTGTTGCATTTAGATTTGAATGACCTAACAGTTCCTTAATAGCATTAAGATCGGCTCCTGCGTTCAATAAAGAAGTGGCAAAGCTATGGCGAAGTACGTGCGGGCTTTTCTTGTGTAATGTAGTAACCAGTGCCAAATATTTGTTTACTGTGCGATAAACCAATTTGTGATATACCATTTCTCCTTTTCCTGTAAGAAAAAATGAATTGGCTTTGTTCATTCCAAACTCCATATTTCGCACTTTTATATATTGCTCAATCATTTGGATTAATTGTTTATACAGGGGAATAAGCCTATCCTTCTTATATTTTCCTGTTACCCGTACAATACCTTGTTTCAAATCAAAATCGTGATCTGTTAAACCCACCAGTTCTGACAATCTCATACCCGAACCGTAAAACAGTTCGAGAATTAATTTATCGCGGACACCTTCATAATCATTTGCAAAGGGGATATCATCCAGCAAATGGTTCATTTCGGAATCACGCACAAAAACGGGGAGTTTTTTGGGGATTTTTGGAGTGGTTACTCCTTCTGCGGGGCTAACCTCTATATACTCTTCCCTCATCAAAAATTTGAAGAAGGATTTGAGGGTAGTAATCTTTCTGCTCACACTCTTAGGAGCCCTTCCATCGTCGACTAGGCTAACTATCCAACTGCGTACAACTTTAGTTGTGACCGCACTTATCTGCTCAATGCCTTTGTAGCGACAAAAGGAAAAAAACTGTTCGAGATCGCAGTGATAAGCTACAAGCGTATGGTTTGAACTGCGTTTCTCGAACTCTAAATATTTTAAAAACGATTCTGTTGAAATCATCTGGGATTGCTTCTTGCATTTCTGTAATAACGAATATACTAAAATAAAAACAAAAACCCCCGATAATTTTACTATTCCTCGTTCTGCTGCAATTTTAGAACGTAAATCGCCTTTTTCTTTTCTTCTCTATTAATAATAGAAGGTTTTATAAATGCCTGACGTGAGCGTAACTCGCGCATTGCTCCGGTTTTTTCGAACTTTCGTTTGAATTTTTTCAATGCTCTTTCGATGTTCTCGCCTTCTTTAATTGGAATAATAATCATAATCTTTTGGTTTACTTTTATTTGCCTTGAATTTTATATACTAAATACCATATAATCAAGTTATTACAACAGGAAAAGGTGTTTTTATCTCAATTATTTGCGGGTACAAAGAAACTAAAGATTATCCATAGCAACAAATATTTATAAAATAATTTTTCATCTACTCACTTGTCACCAGATAATGCTTTATCCTTTCCCATTCTTCCTTAGTAAAAGAATTAAGGCGTATGTTATCTGTGGCTTTTAGTATTTTATTTTTACGGTACATATTTTTAAGCTCTTTGGCTTGATTATAATCAATGTAAGGATGTTTGCTAATTTCTTGGATAGAAAGATTTTGTGGATCCATCTTTTGCACCAGCACATCATCAACCGTAACCTGTTCTCGCAAGCTATTGAACAGTTCATCCGAAATACCATAAACATCTGATAATTGCGAAACATGATAAAATCCTCCAAGCGAATTACGAAAATTTATAATGCGCACGGATAGCTTGCTTCCAATCCCTTTTAACAAACAAAGCTGTGCGGTATCGGCAGTGTTGAGCTCAATAGTTTCAATAGGCAAATTTAAATCCCCCATCGTATCTTTATGTCTGGGTTTGCTATTTTTAACCATCCAGTGGTATAATTCTTCATCGGTATAATCCTGTACCTTTTCCATTGGTAAGGATTTGATGATATGGTTGTGCGCCATCATTTGGGCAATTTTTAACCGTATTGAATCGGAAACAATATTCTCATCCCAAAAACTAGGTTCTAGCTTGTTAAAATTCACCCATACTAAATCTTCCTTGGAATCTTTTGGGGTGGATTGCTTAATACTTGACTGAGTTATGATACTATCCAGCACGATATATCCTTGTAGCTTTGCAAAGAAGGCCGAATCAATTCCATACACTTTTAACAAATCCGTATCGGTGGTGAAGTTTTTCACTTTACTTCTATAGCCCATAAACGATTTTATCTGGTAGTTAGAAAAACCGAGTGACTTAAGTTGGTTGTCGGTAACTTTATTTGGGTTAAAGTAGAAAAATGAATCTACGTTTTCTGAATCTCTTTGCGCTATTAGTTGGGCATTTAGTTCGTGTACTTGCTTCACAAAATCCTCATCAACGCCTTCTTGTGAATTAAAAATTCGAGAAGCCCAATATGGCATAGAAAAACGTACCACTAATACAACAATAATCAATATCAAGAGCAGTATTATTCCACGTTGTTCGCCGCGGGTGTATAAAAAGAAGCTTTTCCACATAGTTATAATTAAAATAACAATAAGAGCTATAGTGATTACGATTTCAATTTGACGTAGTTAATATAACACTTATTTTATGGAAAATAAAATCAACTATTGAATTTAATGAAGTGGGAGAACCAATGAGTAGTCATATTTTTAGTATTGAGTATCAAGTCAAAATACAGGCAGTTATATTACAGGCAGTTACTCACTTGGGCTCAAAAAACTAATTGACTGACAATCCGCTTTTTTTTTGCAAAAAAAACAAAACAAAAAACAGTTCAATGGTCAAAGTCATTTATCTCTGCATCTGCCAGATCTTTACCCTATCAGACCAAGGTTGCTGAGGAACACAACGGCGATAGCGATGGGCGCCACGATTTTGACAATAAATAAAAAGACCTGAACATAAATGGCCTTGCCTCCATGAGCTTCCAATTCGTCCTTAACTTTTTTTCTTCCTAAAAACCAACCTACGAACAACGATATCAATATACCGCCCAGTGGCAAAAGCAAGTTAGAAGAAGTCCACTCGAATCCATTGAATACTCTGGGGTAGATGACACAAAATATTCCGAGTACAATCATCATAAATGCACCCAACAACGTGGCTTGTTTTCTTTTTAGCCCAAGTTCGTCAGTAAAGTAAGCCACTACCACTTCGAGCAAAGAAACTGAAGATGTAAGTGCTGCAATGACCAGCAAAGTGAAAAAAGCAACCGAAAAAAAATAACCACCTGCCATTTGGTTAAATATATTGGGCAAGGTAACAAACACTAAACCGGGACCAGCATCGGGCTGAATACCAAAGGCAAATACGGCAGGAAATATCGCTACACCGGCCAGTACAGCAATGAGTGTGTCGATAAAAGAAACAGACACCGCGGTTTGCAAAAGGTTCTCCTTTTTCTTAATGTAGCTGCCATAAGTTGCTATGGTGCCCATTCCAATACTCAGTGAAAAGAAAGCCTGTCCGAGGGCTACCAGGACAACATTCCAGGTTATTTTTGAGAAATCGGGTTGGAACAAGAATAACAAACCTTCGCTTGAGCCTTTGAGTGAAAGAGATTTTAGGCACAATACAATAATAATGAGCAACAAAAGGGGCATCAGAATTTTAGCATATTTTTCAATTCCATTTTTAATTCCACCCATAACAACAGCCGCAGTTAAACCCATAAACACAATCAGGTAAAAAATAGGTCGTCCTATAGAGTTTGAGAAATCGGCAAAGAGCACCGCTAACTGATCCGGAGTTTTATCAGCCAGATTATTACCAAGGGCCAATACGGTATATTCAAGAGTCCAGCCTGCCACCACCGAATAAAACGACAATATTAGAAAAGCCGTTACCACCCCAATGATTCCAACAATCTGGAAAAACCCATGTTTAGGTGCCAGCACCTTAAAAGCACCAAAAATACTTTTTTGCGCACGCCTACCGATAATTAATTCCGAAAGCATTACTGGCACACCTATGGCAAAAATAAACAGAAGGTAAATTAATAAGAAAGCCCCTCCTCCATTCTCTCCAAGTATATAGGGGAAACGCCATATATTACCAAGTCCCACGGCCGAACCGGCTGCCGCAGCAATGATACCAAACCTACTGCTAAAACCATCTCTGTTACTCATGCTTGCGCGTTATTACTATATGAAACCAAGATTATTCAAAAATACCAGCGCGATAGCAATAGGGGCAAATATTTTTAAGATGAGCATCAACAAACCTACTAACTTTACTTTTCCACCGTGCGACTCCAACTCTTCGCGGGTTTTTTTTGTACCAAGAAACCATCCAACAAAAATTGAAATTAAAATACCGCTTACCGGCAGTAGTATATTTGAGGTAGTCCATTCAAAACTGTTGAATAACACGGGGTAAGCCACACAGAAAATTCCAAATATTGTAATCAGTAAAGCACCTACAATGGTAGCTTTTTTTCTTTTCAGCTTTAACTCCTCTGTTATATAAGCCACCACTACCTCTAGTAGCGAAACCGAGGATGTTAGGGCTGCAATCAGCAGTAATACAAAAAAAGCGACGGCGAAAAAATAGCCACCTATCATTTGGTTAAATACATTGGGTAAAGTAACAAACACCAATCCCGGGCCGGCATCGGGCTTAATACCAAAAGCAAATACTGCAGGAAAAATAGCCACTCCAGCCAAAACCGCAATCAAGGTATCGGCAAAAGAAACACTGACCGCGGTTTGCAGAAGATTTTCTTTTTTTTGCACATATGATCCGTAGGTAGCGATGATTCCCATACCGAGACTAAGAGAAAAGAAAGCCTGACCGAGCGCCTCCAAAATTACATCGCCGTTAATTTTACTAAAATCGGGCTTAAATAAAAAGGAGAGACCTTGCACAGCACCTTCTAGCGAAACCGAGTTAATACAAAGTGCGATGATAATAAGCAGTAACATGGGCATCAATATCTTACTATATTTTTCTATCCCGTTTTTCACTCCCCCAATAACAATTGCTGCCGTCAGCGACATAAATACAACCATATAAAACAGAGGGCGCCAAAAGGAACCGGAAAAATCGTTAAAAAGAGAGGCCAGTTCCCCAGGTGTTTTGCCCACAAGCTGGTTTGCCGTTGCCAGCACAGTGTATTCAATAGTCCAGCCAGCCACGACAGCATAAAATGAAAGAATAAGAAACGCGGCTCCAACACCCATGACCCCCACTATCTTAAAAAACTTGAATCCGGGAGCCAATATCCTAAAAGCACCGAATACACCGCGTTGTGCTTTACGCCCTATCAAAAGCTCGGATAACATGACAGGTACGCCGATGGCAACTATAAAAAACAAATAGATCAACAAAAAAGCACCTCCACCGTTCTCGCCTAGGACATACGGAAATCGCCAAATATTCCCCAGTCCTATGGCCGAGCCTGCTGCCGCTGCAATTACCCCAAACTTATTACTAAAACCATCCCTCTTCTGCTGCATTCTTATAATTTAAGTGCGTAAAAAAACTAAAAAAGGATATAAAAACAAAGCCCACATCAAAAATGATGTGGGCTTTTATATAATCTTTACAACTTTTTACTATAACACGTCGATACAGTTAAGATCGTTGAAGGCCACTTTTAATCTTTCTACAAGAGTAACCTGTCCTTTACGCAACCAGTTACGTGGGTCGTAATATTTTTTATTTGGTTTATCATCGCCATCGGGGTTGCCAATTTGACTTTGCAGATAAGCACGATTTTCGGCCTCGAACTTACGAACGCCGTCCCAAGTAGCCCATTGTGTATCTGTATCAATGTTCATTTTAACAACTCCATAACCGATAGCCTCACGAATCTCTTCCAATGATGATCCCGATCCTCCGTGAAACACAAAGTTTACTGGGTTATTGGACAAACCATGTTTTTTCTCGATAAATTTTTGTGAGTTGTCAAGGATTTTTGGTGTTAACACCACGTTACCCGGCTTATACACACCATGCACATTACCAAATGAAGCAGCAATAGTAAAGTTAGGCCCCACTGATTTCAAGGCTTCGTAAGCTTGGTTAACTTCTTCGGGTTGGGTATAAAGCAATGAGCTATCAGCACCTGAATTGTCTACACCATCTTCTTCGCCACCGGTGATGCCAAGCTCTATTTCTATGGTCATACCGATTTTATTCATTCTTTCAAAATACTTCTTGCAGATAGCCAGATTTTCTTCTAGCGGCTCTTCGGATAGATCGAGCATATGAGAGCTAAAAAGAGGTTTTCCGGTTTCTTTAAAATGCTTTTCGCCGGCATCCAAAAGTCCATCAATCCAAGGAAGTAATTTTTTTGCTGCATGGTCGGTATGCAAGATTACAGGAACACCATATGCCTCGGCCAACTCATGCACGTGCTTAGCTGCAGAAATTGAGCCTAAAATAGCACCTTCTTGTCCCGCAAGACCAATACCTTTACCTGCATAAAATGCGCCACCACCATTTGATAACTGAATAATAACAGGTGAATTAACAAGTTTTGCAGCTTCCATAACTCCATTGATAGAATCGCTACCAACCACATTAACTGCAGGCAGTGCAAAGCCATTGTCTTTTGCAACTTTAAATAATTTGCTTACGTCGTTACCAGTTACAACACCGGGTTTTACTACATCTAATACTCTTTGTTTCATTGTGTTTAATATTTAAAATTTAGAAAGCTACCTGCTAAAGATAACAGGCGAACTATTTGCCATAAAATACTATTTAAAAAAGGAATATAAGCAGTTAAGTGTCTTAAAAATAATGAATTAATCCTAAAATCTAACTTCGTATTTTTACATGCACTATAAGATGGGCACAAAAGTACAAAATAAAACTCATTAGCACAGTAACATGCTATTTTTAATAGCAACAATTTATACAATGATGCACTTAAAACGGGTAACCGATGGCAAAGTTAAAGGCCACATCATCCCATGTATATGGCCTACTTCCAATAATCCACTTTTTGCGCAAAGGACCATCTGGCAAAAGCGCATTAACAGGTATATCCATTGGATCGCGAAGTTTTAATCCTGTATCGAATCGAAAAACAAAATATTTTAGGTCGAAACGCATTCCTACACCGGTTCCGAGGGCAAGCTTATCGGCAAAGGTTTTAAATGTGAATAATGCATTTTCATTGGGGCTTATGTCCTTGCGGATGGTATAAATATTACCTGCATCCAAAAATACAGCGCCTTCCATTATCCAGAACAACTTAAAACGATATTCGGCATTCATTTCTAACTTTATATCGCCAGTTTGGTTATAGTAAGTTGCCTTAGGATCGTTATAGGAACCCGGCCCTAGGCCTCGCACAGGCCATGCACGCAAACTGTTGGCACCCCCCGAAAAGTACCTCTTTTCGAAAGGCAGTACATCCAGATTGCCATAAGGATATCCCACGCCCAAATAAAATCGGTAGGCCATGCTGCTAATGCGGCTCGGATAATGATGGTAGCGAATATCGATATTACTTTGAAGATACTGTGCATATCGAATACCCATAACTTCGTAATAATTAACTACTTTCCCCTGTTCGTCGGGCGATGAACTTACCTTTTCGCCAAGGGTACGCGCAAACAAATCAAGGACATTACCCGACTCCTCAATATTAAAATTGGCATACCAAAAATTTTTACGTTGATTAAATTCTTGTTCATTAAAAACAATGGAGTAAGCAGTGCTGGATATCAAGTGATCCTCATAGGAAAATCGCAAATAGGTACTCTTTATAAAATTCCAGAATTCATCTTGCACAACTGGTATGCGAACCAAATTTATTCCAAGCGGCGTAACCACATGGGTAGTATGCTTATCTGCCTTCCATATATAACTTATCTTTCCGTTGGCAATAGTGCGGGTATAATCGGGGCGATGCTGATAGCTGTAGGCTACCGACAAGGATGTTTTGGGATTATACCTTTGTCGGAACCGCTGGATTTTAAAGGGCATCCAAAATTTAGGGAAAATGATATCGGCCTCGCCTCCAATTTCGCGGGTACTAAAGGAAAGTCCTTGTCGATCGTTCTGATTTTGCATGGCTCCGCCAAAGCTAAAGCTAAACTCCTCGGCACCCTTAAATAAGTTTTTATGTTCGTATTTAAAAACACCTCGTGCCCCCAAGTTACCTGACGAGTTTGTACCCTCAATATCAACACCGTAGGATTGATGCTTTGCGGGAATTAATTGTATGTGGCAATTCAACCATTTACTATCGCGACTGGCCGTATCGGGAGGTAGTGCTTCATCAAACCTAATATTCACATAACGATATATCTTTAAACTGGAAAGCAAGGATTGTGTCCTATCTACCAAATCGGCATGAAAAAGCTGACCTGGCAATATATAACTCGAGTTATACAGCACATCCGGGTTCACCTCGACTCTACCAGTAAACAAAAAGTGGCAATTATTTATAAGCAAGGTGTCAAATGTATCAAAATAGGCATCCTTCTGGCTCAATGCCTTGTGCGTGTCGTATCCCATCCTAAAAAACACATCCTTAATACGATAGGTAGAATGGGCATAAGAGGTATCCTTACCTGCATAAAGCTCCCTGTGTCGATTTTTAATGATAACAGAGTCGTTAACCAAAAAATCACCTATCGAACTATCAACACTAAAATAGATAAATTCCTTTGAGAAGCTATAATACCCATTGTTACGAAGATGATTTGTTATCCGTTGTCGTTCTTCATCGTGCACCGCAATGTCAAAAGGTCTCCCCTCTTTTAGCAAACTGTATTTATTGTTTTCGATAACCAACTTACCCACCACCGTGTCCTCGGACCGATAATCAATATTCTTCAATCTAAACCTTTTACCAGCATCAATATCAAACCTTACTTTTGCCTTTCTTTTAGAAACAGGTACCAAACTATCCGAGACACTGGCGTGAAAATATCCTTTGTTTTGTAAAAACTCCTCCATATAACCTGCCGATTGATGTGACAGCAACGAATCGTACAAAACAGGTGCTTCACCCACGCGGCGCAACCACCTATTTAATTTTTTAGTTGTATCGCTACCAGCCAAATTATATAATCCAAGGTGAAATTTTAAGATACCAAAAATACGCAGGTTCTCGCGTTGCTTTAAAAACGGTTTAAACCTATCCTTGGAAATACTTCGTGGACTATTTTTTACGATCGTCCTTTTTAACAGATACTCATCATCGGGCACGTTTTTAACCGAGCTACACCCCACAAGCAGCAAGGACACAACAAAAAAGATATAAAATATGGATTGTTTCAATTGAGTTTAAAACATTTTGTGGTTAAAGTATTTTTTTTTGCTACAATCGGTTATACTTTTATCCGACCTATTAATTTTTAGCAAAAATATCGAAATACATTGAATTAAAGTAAATTTGTGCCCAACTATATTTTTAAAATGATTAGCCAAAACAAAATAAAACTCATCAACTCCCTGAATAAAAAAAAATTTAGGGATCAAAACCGGCTGTTTATTGCCGAAGGCGAAAAATTGATATTTGAGTTACTCCATTCGAAACTAAAGGTAAATGAAATTTTTATGCGAGATGATTGGCAGCCCTCGGACAATATACCTAGCGAAATAGTATGTAACAAAGTAGCAGAGCAACAGCTAAAAAAAATAACACAACTGAATACCTCCCCTCCCATTATTGCCCTTTGCGAGATACCACAAAACAGTATGGAGGCCAATGAATGGCAACACGGCTTAACTTTAGCCTTGGACAACGTCCAGGATCCCGGCAATCTGGGTACCATCATCCGCTTGGCAGATTGGTTTGGCATAGCACATATCGTTTGTTCGCAACATACGGCTGATGTTTACAATCCCAAGGTAGTGCAGGCCACTATGGGCGCCATTGCTCGCGTTGAATTGCATTATACCAACCTTGAAGCTTTTTTAGCAGCGCAAAGCAAAAATAATATTCCGATATACGGTACCTTTTTGGATGGTGATAATATCTATACCCAAGAGCTCTCAAAATATGGTATTATAGTGATGGGCAACGAAGGCAAGGGCATATCACCTGCCATTGCGCAAAGAATAAATAAAAAACTACTTATCCCTTCGTTCTCAAGTAACGCAACACACTCCGAATCGTTAAATGTATCCATGGCCACGGGAATTGTTCTATCTGAATTTAAGAGAAGATAGATGGTTTTTCAGTTCTTTTATATTCCTTTCTTTAACAATTAGCACGTATTCGACGATAATTTTGGCAGGTATAATAAAGTCACATTACAACGAAGTTCCAATAATGAGTTCCTGCTTCTCTTTGATGAGTATGTTAGATAACCAGGATTTGGTGATGCTCGCTAGTTCATAGTATTCCATTAGCGGTTCTTGATTCTTTTTTTTTTAATATTTTGTGAATATTTCCGAATGCAATTAACTCCATATCATTAAAGCATAAAATGATGCAACAGCCAACAAAACCTTCAAGTCACAAAAGCGCAAGTTCCTTATTTCACCAACTAAACGAAAAAATTACTTCAAATAACAAAAAGGTAGCTAGGTTGTAACGTATTCGGCTTTGCAATGTGGCGTAAATCGAGCCACAAAACTTCAATAGAAAAATCAAATTTGCTTTTAACACTGCATCCGCCATACTTGAATATTAAAACAAAACCACCCTATGTATAGAAATAGAATGGTTAAATTCCCAAAAAAAATACAGGATTTAAATTTTAGAATTTTCACCAAGTTTGTCTATCGTTTTCTGTAAATTATTTTATGAAGAAATATGGTGAGGCGCAAGAGTTTCTCCTTCGTTTTAATAATCAAAGCACAACTTTATTGCGATCTAAACAAAACTGCCGGGCTGTTAATCTCTGCGAATTGCGGGAGTTATCTGTTAACTACAGACAACCTCCCCTAGAAGTGAATAACTCATCAACCTGGCAGATATGCCACCTTCCTGACCGCATAAGCAGCTTCAAAGACGCCTTCCGCACTGCTGCGGAACTGGTCGTCCTATTTTTAGGCAGTAAAGTTCTTCCAACAAGTTATTTATCTGTGTCTCTTTTTAAATATATTTCCAATCCTTTTACTTATTTTTTGTATGGATCTAATTCTTTTGTTTAAAGGTTCTACATCTATATCATCAGAATGTTCCATTACATGGTTTTGATCAAACTGCTGCGGATAAATCAAGAGTCGGCTATGCAATGAGAAATGCTTTTCGAGTTTAGTTGGCAAATTTTCGAGTACAGCCATATACGATGGAGCACCTTTACGAGCAGAAATCAAAACAAATAAATCATCTTCATCAATGTCTCTTGCAAGAATTAGAAAGTCTTCCCATTCACTGAACTGAGTTACACCGTTTGTGACAGAAATTTTTGCTTTTTGAAACACTTCACCAACAGATATTTTAGTTGATTCATCGCAATGCAGTTGAATGGGGATACTTAATTCCTGAGCTAATTTTGCAATTTTCGTGAGCCAGTGTTCAAATCCTTTTTCTTGTTCAGATAAAGGTGGAGCAGCAATTACAATTCTTTTATATAATACCAATGGTTTGTTAAGATGACAGATGAAAGTTGTTTTATTTGTAGTATTTAAAATTTCGAAAACTATTCCGCCAATCTGCTCATCAATAAATCCATTACTACTTGGCCATCCCAGAACAATTATGTCAGCCATTATTTCCCTTGAAATCCGGGCTATTCCAATCGCTGCATTGTGGTCAATAGTAGTAATGATATTTACTATTGTCTCAGATGCAGAACCCTGTTTTACAAACTCTTCCAATTTTTTACGTGCTTTTTGTATATTTTGTTCAGCTTCGTTATTGTTGGAAACTACAGATAGAATAGATACGGGATTGGGTGATTTCTTGTTCTTGATGAAAATTGAAAATTCGATCAGTTTTTCAATATTCTCCACATTTGCAATAGGCAATAATATATGTTCGGTATGAGCTCCTTTTGCTTTTACTATGTCGGCCGTATCTTCTTCTGTTTCTCTAACAATTTTCTTAGCCGCTTTTTCTGTTACAAAAGACGCAACAATACAGGTAATTAGAATAAGTATAATGGTTCCGTTCAGAATATTATCATCCAGAATTTCAGCTTTGTAACCTACTAAAATTACTGCAAGTGTAGCCGCCGCATGGGCACTGCTCAAGCCAAAAATAAGTTGCCGTTGAGCTTTAGAATACTTGAAAATAAATTGTGTAATTCGTGCAGCAAACCATTTACCAAATAAGGCAACAACTGATAATGTTCCAGCTACAATAAGTGCCATTGGACCACTTAAAATAACACTTATATCCACTAACATCCCAACACTTATCAGGAAAAAAGGAATGAATAAAGAATTACCGATAAACTCTATTCGATTCATTAAAGCCGAAGAATGAGGAATAAGCTTGTTTAAGGCTAAACCTGCTACGAATGCGCCAATAATTGGCTCAACGCCGGCAAGTTCCGCTAAGAATGCAGCAAAAAATACAACGGATAATACAAATATATAATGTGAGTGTTTTTCACTTTCCAGTTTTCGAAAGAACCATTTGGCTATTCTTGGAATAATCAGGAACATAATCGCCGAAAAGATTGCTAAAGAAACGCCCAGTCTAATCCAAAATTCCTGATTCAGGCTTCCTTGGCTATTCCCCATAATAACGGCCAAAATAATCAGTACAGCTGTATCGGTTAAAATAGTACCTCCTACGGTAATAGCTACTGCCTGATTTTTTGAAATCCCCAATTTACTGACGATAGGATATGCTACAAGTGTGTGTGTAGCAAACATACTAGCTGTTAGAAAGCTTGCATTAAAATCGTATTGAAGAAAATAAAAGCATACGGGAAAACCTATTGCCAAAGGGAAAGAGAACGTTAACAAGCCGAACAGCAAGCTCTTATTCCGATTGGATTTAAAGTCATTCATGTCCAATTCAAGTCCTGCAATAAACATAATGTACAATAGCCCAATGGTTGAAAAAAGGTCAACCGCAGAATTTTTTTCAAGAATATTGAGTCCGAAGGGACCTATAATAACACCTGAAATGATTAAACCGATAATTCCGGGAATATTTAATCGTTTGAGTAGAATGGGAGATAACAGAATGATAAATAGAACCAATGAGAAAATTAAAACTGGATTTCCGAGTGGTAGTTCAAATTCATGCATTAATTGCTTTAAAAATTCGGTCATCTCTGTATCATTTTAGGTCTACATGAATTCCTAAATATACAAAAATAAATTTCTGAGCAAAAATGAAATTTGCCCCTTTTACAAGGCTTAAGATTTTGGATTGGTTAGATCATTATTTGAACCAAATACAACCCTAGCAAGACTATTTTTTTGAATAAAACATAACCCATTTACACCCCTAAAAGTAGCGTTTTATGAGACCAGTTAGGTTTTACCATTCGAGTGGCGTTTCTAAATCTATTAAAACAATTAAATTTTAGTCAATAAATTCATTACAATCGGCTGAAGGAATATGAACGCCTGCTGCCTGCTGATAGACTAAAGTCGCTCCTAAATGACCCGTGTAAATTAAAAATCCAGATCCGATAATCGAAAGGGCAAACACCGTAATTTTTAAAAACAATTTAATCCTTTTCAAGAAACCAAAAAATTCAATAATAATTATTGCCGAAGTTATTGAGAAAAGCCAACCAACAATGTATGCGTTAGTTTCATGCGTTTTAAGGACAGTTGGGTCACAAATCTGTCGTGAAACAACAGAATCTGCAAGATTTCCAGTATAAATAGCTAACCATAATACAAACGTTCCTACAACTAAAAGGAATTTGGCCATGTTAACCAAAAATGATTTTTTGACAAACGCACTTATCAGAATCAAAAATGAACCCAACAGTAGAATAGATAATGGAAAATGAACGGAGAGAGGATGCCAAATCTCCGTTCGCCAGAATTCTGGTAATTCATTCATATTAATCTTTGATTATTACAGAAATTGGGTCTAATCTTTTTCCTACCTTTTTAACTTCAACTTTAACATCCTGTCCTACTGCAAGTTCAGAGAAATCTACATCTTCCCCATTTTTTGTTAAAGTAGTTTTTTCTGTGAAATAAAGTTCCAGTGTCTTACCATCTTCTAATGTAACATAGATTTCTGTTTTCTCAGATTCAATTTCTTTAATTTTACCACTATAAGTTCCTGAATCAACAACATCTGTATTGCCTCCACAAGAAGATAAAACTATCATTAAGGAAACAAACATCATAAATAAAATATTCTTTTTCATAATCTATAAAATTTAAAAATTATTTGTTAAAAAATTAAACACAAATATATCAATTTATGTTTAAAAAAATGTCGGTTCAGAAACTATCCTCTTGTAACTACTCAGCAAGCATCAACTGTTAATAATTAAGGTGATATGCTTTGAATATTTTGGGTGTAGGAAAATTTCGAGTTGTTCTATTCGATTGTCGCGGTCTGGATTTTAAAAACGTAAATTATTGCGTACTTTGTGG
>JAGXIO010000008.1 GCA_024635555.1 Saccharicrinis sp. | reverse complement strand
GGTTGAGACTACTCCAACAACCTCTCATAACCTTTCACCAAACCCGGGTCGTTAGTAAAAGCGGTCGCCCGTTTTCGCGCTCCTTCGCACAAAATATCAAATTCCTTTTGTTGCATCAGCAATAATTCCCGAAGCACTTGGCTCCAGTTGACTGTTGACTGATTACCGTTGACTGCTAACTGTTGACTGCTAACTAAACTCAGATCCCAACCGCATTGCTCCTTTTCCAGGTTCCTCCAAGGTGTTTGGTCGCTGATCAGCACCGGTCGCCCTGCCATAAAGCTTTCCAAAATTACATGCCCAAAATTTTCACCCCTCGATGGTAGAAACATCACATGATAATGCTGTATGGTCTCCCCTACTTTTTCGGCATCCACTATACCTTTGTGCGTAACTGTAATATTTGAGGGTAACATATTTATAACGGTTTCACATTGCTCCCAATATGCCTGATTATAAATCTGCCCATATAAGTCAAAATTAACCTCTCCTTCAAACTCACCCAGTTGCTTTAAACACTTCAGGGCATATAAGGTGTTTTTTTCGGGTGAGATACGCGCCAGACTAAGCAGTCTTAACTCTCCCTCTTTTTTGCTCAGCATTTTTTTCTCCAGCATGCCCTTCTTGGGTAAGTTATCGGCAATCACCACCGTACTCCTCAATCCAATCTCTCTTTTAATATCTTCTTTCTCACGCTCATTGGTAGCATGAAACGTAACCCCTTTATATAAGTTGAGCCATTTTACCAGTTTCAGAAATAGTTTTTTCTTACCTCCCTTTACATCGATGGCACTCTGAGCCAGCATCCCTCTGGAAGCCACTATTTTTTTACCTGCAAACTTCCTCAAGGCTATTAACGGTAAGATGGAAAACTTCCAGGAATAAATACCATTGACATAGACAACATCAAATTTTTCAGATTTTATAAGTTTTCTATAGGAAGATAAACTTTGGTATTCAACCGAACAATAAAATACCTTTACAGCAGGAGCAAAATCAACCCATTGGTTGGAAGTAACTCCGGCGTATGGCTCTGTTTCGGTATAATCCGTATTTCGGGTAACAATATAAAAATCATATCTATCGCCCAAATATTCTACCATATTGGCCATGGAGCGCACCGGCCCCCCGGCTTTATATCCGGGTAAAAACCAATCGATAAAAATGAGTATTTTTTTCTTCTCGTGCATCCTTAACATATTTGCCGATAAAGGTAGTAAAAAATAGTAGCTGATACAGAGCGAAGCAATGTCCCAATGCCCAAAATTTAATTACTTCGAGAGCGGATGGCGAATGGCGGATGGCGGGTAGCTATTAGCCTGTAGCTTCTGGTGGCTGGCAATTAATCCATCTTTAGCCCGTTGAACCTGTCCTGCTTTCGACGAGAGAAATGGGGAAACCAGCCATTCATCTATACTTTTTTTTGCTATTAGGAGATCGATTTCCCCCTTGGAAAAGGGGGCAGCCAAAAGTCTTTTGCAGTTTGAAGTCAGACAGGGGGATTGAATGGATAGAAGCTTAATCAATACAAATCCCCCATCAGCGAAACACCCCCATTAAAAGCAAATCCCCCTAAAACCACATTCATCGAACAACCATATTTATCACCCCCTTTAAAAAGGGGGAAAACCAATATGAAATTATATACTTTGCCATGTAAAACACTTTCCCCCTTAGAAAAGGGGGGACATTTTAAAATCATGTTTCAATTTTAAACCAGACAGGGGGATTGAATGGGTAGAAGCTTAATCAATACAGATCCCCCTACAACCATATTGATCAAACAACCATCTTTACCACCCCCTTTGCGAAAGGGGGAAAGCCAGCCGTTCATCTATACTTTTTTTTGCCATTAGAAGATTTATTTCCCCCTTGGAAAAGGGGGCAGTCAAAAGTCTTTTTGCAGTTTTAAACCAGGCAGGGGGATTGAATGGGTAGAAGCTTAATCAATACAAATCCCCCTAAAACCTATTTATCAAACAACTTTATTTATCATCCCCTTTGAAAAGGGGGAAAAGTGTCTGTAATTAAATATATTCCCAATTTGAAGCAAGACACCTTACTATATAGCTTTGCACCAAAAAATGAATAGCAATCTAAAAAAACAATAGATTTTTGCCCTACCTTTGTTACATGTGGAATCAACTGGACATATTACGAAAAGAATACATGGCACTAAATCTCCATGAGGTAATCAATTACGAGAAATTTGCCATGATATCCATTATTTATCATTCCACAAAAATTGAAGGATGCTCATTAAGTGAGAGTGACACCAAAGTACTGTTAGAAAAGGATATTACAGCCAAAGGCAAATCGCTTACAGACCATTTAATGGTGAAAGACCATTATCAAGCTTTTCTGTTTATTAAAGAAGCTGCTCTGAGAAAACAAGCAATATCTATCCCTTTTATCCAGACTATTGCCTCTCAAGTCATGAAAAACACGGGCAGTGAAATTAATTCTATGGCAGGTTCATTTAATACTGCAAAAGGCGATTTACGTTTAGCGCAGGTCTATGTGGATCAAAAATATTTTCCGGATTATAAAAAAGTAGAACCCTTACTCATAAAGCTGGTAGCATCAGTTAATAATCGACTGCAAAATTTAACTCGCAATGACTGCCTAAAGCTAGCAGCCGATATACATTACAACTTGGTAAACATTCACCCCTTTGGCGATGGTAACGGACGTACGTCGCGCTTGATGATGAACTACATCCAGCTCTATATGAATGAACCGCTCATTAAAATATTCACCGAAGATAGGGCTGAGTACATCGATGCTTTAAACGAGACTGAAAAGCAACAAGACCCAAATATCTTTAGAGAATTTATCGCTTCGCAGCAAATTAAATTTTATGAAATTGAAATTGAAAAGTACCAAAAGAAAGATAAGGGATTCACACTTCTGTTTTAACACTTCAATCAACTCTGACCTTAACAGTATGAGCGCTTAATAAAAACAAATAATTAGTGTGAGATGAAAAAATTTGCCATCACCATAGAAGACCACAAAAGCGAAGTGTTTTTAGAGAATTTACAAGAACTATCTTTTATAAAGAGTATTGAAGATTTTACTACGGCCCATATCCCGGAAAGCCATAAGAATATTGTTCGCGATCGGATAGCAAAATACGACAATAAAATAGAAAATTATTTGGATTGGGACAACATGGAAGATCATATAAACTTTGATGCATGACATATTAAATCACCTTTAACCCCGATGTAAAAAAAGATATCCAAGAAACTGTTGATTGGTACAATAAAAAAACAACCAGGTTTTGGTAGAAAGTTTTACAATAACATTCAAATACACATCGACCTCTTAAAAAAATCAGCACATTCCCTACCGAATAGATATGACAAGATACGTTGTTTGTCTATCAAAAAATATCCTTACATGATTCATTATCGTGTTAACACCAACTTAAAGCAAGTTCGTATAGAGGCCATTTTTCATACAAGCAGAGATCCCAAATTATGGCAAAAGAGAATAAAATGAATTCCTGCACCGTAACATTTCAGTGGGATTGAGTATACAGTAGCTTAATCAAAAACATCCCGCATCGGCAAAACAAATCCATTTTCCCCCTTGGAAAAGGGGGCAGTTAAAAGCCTTTTTGCAGTTGTAAGCCAGACAGGGGGATTGAATGGGTAGAAGCTTAATCAAAACAAATCCCCCTACAACCATATTCATCATGCAACTTTCTTTATCACCCCCTTTGCGAAAGGGGGAAAGCCAGCCGTTCATCTATACTTTTTTTGCCATTAGGAGATTTATTTTCCCCTTGGAAAAGGGGGCAGTTAAAAGCCTTTTTGCAGTTGTAAGCCAGACAAGGGGATTGAATGGAGAGAAACTTAATCAAAGCAAATCCCCCTAAAACCATATTTATCAAACGACTATATTTATAACCCCCTTTGAAAAGGGGGAAAAAGGCTTTAACTTGACATGAAAATGCAAACATGAATCTGTCTCACTACAATAAAAGGCTAAATCAATTGGGTTACCGTGTATTGAGGATTCAGGAATACGATATTAAAACCGATTTGAACAATGTGATACTGGCTATCGAAGCCAATGTGCTCGAATTAGAAGATAAGCTAAAACCTGGCGATTAAAAACAAATCCCCCTAAACCATATTTATCAAACAACTATATTTATCACCCCCTTTGAAAAGGGGGAAAGCCAGCCATTCACTTATACTTTTTTTACCATTAAGGGATCGATTTCCCCCTTAAAAAAGGGGGCATTTTAAAACCTTTTTGCAGTTTTAAGCCAGGCAGGGGGATTGAATGGATAGAAGCTTAATCAAAACAAATCCCCCTAAACCACATTTATCAAGCAACTATATTTATCACCCCCTTTGAAAAGGGGGAAAACCAGCCATTCATCTATACTTTTTTTACCATTAAGGGATCGATTTCCCCCTTGGAAAAGGGGGCATTTTAAAACCTTTTTGCAGTTTTAAGCCAGGCAGGGGGATTGAATGGATAGAAGCTTAATCAAAGCAAATCCCCCTAAAACCATATTCATCAGGCAACTATATTTATCATACCTTTTGAAGAAAATAAAAGCAAACAGTCTTTCTAACATATACCACCATCTATATACTTTTTTTTCTACTTAGGGCACGACATTTACGAGGCGCAGATAGTCGTACCCTGAGGTTCAAAAAACAGGCACCCCTCTTTACGCTTTATGCTAAATACTCTCTGCTCCCAGCTCCTTGCCCCTTGCTCCTTGCTCCTTGCTCCTTGCTCTGCACTTCCTGCTAACAGCTACTAGCCAATGGCTAACTGCCACCAGCCCTCTCCCATCTTACAATCTAAAAATCCTTTTCAGGTAAAGCCATGGGCTTACAGATGTCACTTTATATCTAAACCGCATATACTCGGCAACAGGAAAAAACTCCCGCCATAAAAGCCTCATTTTTTTATTTAAGCCGGGTGTTTTAAAAATTTGCATAAGATTAATAACACGGTGCTTTTCTTCTACTTTACATACGGTCATCAATCCGCCTATATCCTTAAGTAATTCCTGCTTAGGTATCGGTTCGTCAAACAATATGGTATGGCTTTGAGTAGGCAAAAACAAGGAGGCCATTTGAAAAATACGTATCATTTCATTTTTTCGCTGGGGCTTAAAAGTCAGTATATCCAGCATATATTTTATTTTATCATCTACCCGATTCCACAATACGGCCACATCCACCAGCCAGCCCAACCTGAGCCCACCTCCAGCTATATTGGCTGCGGCATGAGCCACAAGGTGATAGCCCATGTAAGTATCGCTTAATGTTTGTAAACAAACACCTTGCTTTGTAATGCTAACGGAATGCTTAAATAAATTGATACTATCAATATAAAAAGCACTTCCCAATGAAAACAAACGCTGATGAATTTCGATAAGGACACCCTGAAACATAATTGCCCTTACATGTGAGTGAACCTGCTCGTGCAATGCCGAGCGGGGTACAACCGTCATTTGCGCACCGGCTTTCAACAATATATTAAGCGCCCTAATACCTTCCCCTTCAGGAACAAGCAAATCCATATCGCCCATAGGGCGCACCCCCTCATCTTGGTATAAACCTGAAGCTAACGCCATTCCTTTTAAAGCGATTAGCGGAATATTTTCATTTGCAAATAGCTGTTGTATTTGTGTAAATATTTTCAGCTTTTGCTGATATTTAATGGAAGTTTGAATGTACAGCTTTTTCCAGGGTAATAACAATGCATCATTGGCAAGTTGGGGTTCATTAATTGTCAGTGTGGTGTAGCACCATGCACCCACCCCATGCTGCAAGCCCAAAGCAATAACTTCTTGATCCAAATCCACATCTATTCCCGTTACGGCATCGCCCAAACAGCACAATTTAATCAAGGTTTCAACCTTGTTTGATGCGTTTACTAAATTTGTCATAGTTCAAAATTAGTTATACCGAGCAGGTTTACAAGTGAAAATTCCTAACAGGTTCTAGAAAAAACACCTAACAGGTTTATTTGCCTATTGCTAATAAACCTGCTAAGTATCAAATTTTTAAGTTAGGTAATTCTATTTATTACATCTAAGAAAACTCGGATGTTTTCAAGTGGCTCGATAAAAAACGCCAAAGACAAGGCTTTCTAAATCTTGGAAATCAAGGAGTCCCGTTATTGGTTTTGTAAGATTTTTATTTAAGAAATCAACAAAAAACATTTACGGGATGACTGTTTTCAAGATGAGAATAACGCAGTATTTGGCGTTTTCTTATAGCCACTATTTACAACGAAAAATCGCCGCTCGATTCAGGTTGATAATCAATACTTTCTATTTTAATTTCTATTTCACCTTTGGGTGCCTCAAACGATACCGTGTCGCCAACCTTGTAACCTAACAGGGCACTTCCCAAGGGCGAAAAAATGGAGACATGTCCCTTTTTAAAATCGGCATCCTTAGGGTAAACCACTTTAACCGTCATTGGCCGGTCTGTTTCCACGGTAACCACCTTAACCACAGAATTCATGGTCACAAATTCAGGCTCAATTTTTTTAGAATCAACTTTTAGGGCTCGTTTTATCTCACTCCCAAGTACATTAAGATTTTTAAACTCAATGGTACTGTCTGTTTTAGCCCTAATTATCAGACTACTTAATCGCTCATAATCAAGTTCGGTAATTTTAATTTGTCCGTTCATCTCATTTTAATTATTTGTTCTTTATTTGCATTTGATGGAACTCGTCAGTTATACTTCCCCTTCGTGAGAGGCTACCCGCATAGCCTCCCGCAATTCTGCGGGACAGGTCGCCCCGACCCTTCGAGGGCTCGTTTCATATCGTCATATTATAATTCGAATACTTGTTCGTATTATTCACCTCTATAGCTTATCGCAAGAGAACAATTACAAACTTTGTTAAATATTAATTGATAAATTTTTATAGATGTGATAATTCTTTACGCTGCGGTTGAAACATTATTTTGTGGTTCAATAATCGTTTCATCGTATGATTGTGCCTGGTATAAATGTAGTGTTTCTCTTTGGCCTCCAAGTAGGCTATACCAAGCGATGCGCTACCCAACTTCTCCTTTTTGCCTAGCACCAGATGCGGCAAAACAGTTTTATCTCGTTGCTCTTGACGTTCGTCGGCAACAAGTAAAACTTCGGAAAAAAGGAAAATAACAGTATTGAGCATATCGCGTTAATCGTATTTTTGCTATTTATTGCCTACAAATATAAGCTGTCTAAACCACAAAGAAAAATATCCTAGCGTTACAAGCACCCTTAAATTTGAGGCACAACATTTATTTTGTATCCGTTTTAAAGTTAGCTAATATTACCACTACTTGCAATAACCATTATTTAACCTGCAAACTCAAAAAAAACCTATCTTATTCATTAACTTTACAGAAATAGTATCTTAACTCAAATAAAAACCTTATGAAATCTAAAAAAAATATTCTCCAGATAATCTTGTTATTCAGTGTGATGCTAACCTTGCATTCGTGCAACCAGGAGGAGTCGGGTTCGGATATAAAAAAAAGCCATCCAAGCCATATTTATAACCACACTTCTGTTGATTCGGCAGACTTAGCTTATTTACAAACCGATTATGTACCAGTGTATTCCGACATTTACCATCGCGATGGCACCAGGCGCTTTAGCTTAACGGTGACCTTGAGCATCAGAAATAATTCGCAAGTTGATTCTGCCTATATTCTCTCGGCAAATTATCACGATTCGTACGGAACTTTTTTGCATGGGTATGTGGACTCTACCATTATACTGACTCCTTTAGAATCGATAGAGTTTGTCGTTGACGAAAAGCAGATAACAGGAGGTGCTGGAGCCAACTTTATCGTTGAATGGGGTGCAACAAACTTTGCCGACCAGCTCATGATTCAAACGGTTATGATAGGCACAAACGGTCAACAGGGCATTTCGTTTATTACTGATGCAAAGAAAATTGGAGAGAGAAGCCATTAAATAAGCGCTTAAATACGAAATCTAAAAAACTGACCCTGTTACATCGTTCTTACATCATTTTCTTGAATTATTAGGGTTAAAGCAAAAACCGCCCGGTATAATACCCACTTTAAACTTATCCATAATAGTTTTTCCGTCGGACGAATAGCGATAAATAGTACCACGTTGCACATTGTCAATGGCATCGGCTATGTATATTTGGGAGTTATAGGGATCTACATCCAGACCATAATACCCCCCGTAAATAACATCTTCATAAAGGGTTTTTATAAAGAGCTCCGGCTCCTCCTCCGAAAGAACTGCATGACGGTAAATATGCTGGTTGATATAATAAAGGGTGTCGCCTGTTCCATTTATACAAAGTTCCTGCGGCCAGTCTTCTAAGTTAAAAAGCCAGGTACGTTCCACTTTTCGTGTCTTGGCATCAATACGCTGAAGTCCGGGTTGCTCTTGTCCGTAAGGCGAACCTTCATAGCCACCATCGGATACCATCCATATTTTGTTGTATTCATCTATGCGTAACGAGGTGGGTTGTTTGAGCACTTCAATGGAATCAACCACCTGATCCGTTTCGCTGTCAATCACCAGTATTTTATTATCGTAGCTCCAGCAATTGGTAAACACATACTTATCGTATTGCACCATTTGCTCCGTGGGATGCTGATAAAAAGATGTTTCGCCATTATCTACATCAATTTTTCCTGTAATTTGAAAAGTTTGGGGATTAACAATGGCAATGGATTTAGCATATAAATCGGTAACGTAGGCCTTGGTATCGCTTACAAAGTGGATGTAACGGGGCGAGGTTAAACCAATAATCTTACCTACATATTGAAAGGTATTTACGTTTATTACATATATTTTACT
Organism: Saccharicrinis sp.; assembly: GCA_024635555.1. GTDB lineage: Bacteria > Bacteroidota > Bacteroidia > Bacteroidales > Marinilabiliaceae > Saccharicrinis. Next base: position 24,693 of record JAGXIO010000008.1, on the reverse strand, counting down.
GCTGTTATTAATCACCACATAACCCAAAGAATCTCGAATAACCATCGATTGAGCTACGTCGCCCAGCGGCACACCTGTAGCATTGAAAAATACGTTGTTAAAAACCCTTTTTGCATGTGGGTCATAATAGGATAGCGAGGCATTATCGTACATAAAATTGCCTTCACTGATAACAAAAAGCCCTTTGATAGAGTCCCGGGGAGGCAAATCCGATTTATTCATCTCGAACCAAGCATCATCGTTCATGCAAGAAGATAAAGCAATTGTGAGAAGTAGAATAAATATATATAGGTGTTTCATGGATTTTAATTTAGATAAGAGATTAATAGATTATAGATTGATAGATTAGGGATTAGGGATTAGGGATTAGTATTTAGAGAAAATAAAATATTCATATATCAATTCAATTTATTACCCCCACACAAATAAATTTGATATTGGCTCCGGCCCCGCCGGCGGTTAAAAATTAAGCATGAGCATTAAGGTATAGTTTCGGCCTGGCATAATTCGATTTATAGCACTTCGGTACACTTCGTTAAAGAGGTTATTCACCTTCAATTCAGCACCCAGATTGGTGGTTTTGCCTAATTTCAATTGGTATCCCAGAGTAAGATGGTTTAAATGCTGGGCATAAAGCCGATAAAAAGGAAAATCATTTTCGGGCACATCTTCATTGGCACTTAAAATATAGCGAACACTGTAATAGTGGTGTTGATAATTGGCATAGGCGCTTTTGTATTTTACGGCAAACAGAACATTGCTAGAGTGAACAGGAATAAACGGCAACTGCGAACCAATGGACGCATCATTGGGCCCTAAAAGCTGACCCACATTAATAGATTTTGTAAGTCCATAAGTTCCCTGCATCGTATATTTAATTTTATCCCCAGTATAACTGGCCTTTAGGTTATATTCCAAACCGTAGGCGTGTACTTTTTTTCTGTTTTGCGCTTCCCAATATCCCTTTACGCTGGGCAACCACAATATCCAATTGTCGATGTCGGAATAATAACCTGTCAGTTGCGTTTCGAAGTCAAATTTTTTTATTCTTTTTAGGTAATGCAAGCCCATTTCGCCGGTATAGCCTTTTTCGGGCAAGAGATTGGGATTACCGCCGGGTTGCCAGTACAAATCGTTTAGCGTAGGCGGATGAAAATTCCGGGCAAAACTCGCTTTAAAGACTAAATCGTTAGTAGCAATAGGTTTATAACTGACGCCCATGTTATAAATAAGCGGCGACTCCACATCTGCAATAAAACCTTTACGTAGCTCCAACGATAGATTCATATTTTTTGTGAGATTAAAATAGCTTGCTCCAAACAAGGAATATTCTATCCGCTGTTCGGTGTAACCGGTTTGGTTGGTGCTATCTTTGGAGGTAATATCGAAGTAGTTTACATCCAGCTTTAACTGTGAGGTAATTTTGGGATTAAAAGCATAACGCATGTTCAGGTTGTTGTACCAGCTTTGCATTTTACTGCCCGAGTTAACAGGCGTATTCAGTTGGGATCCACTATTTTTTATTTTCACCACATAATCCAACTGTTGATAATCGAAGCCCGATGTAAGTTTAGTATGTAATTTTTGATGATAATGCGTTAACTGCAACACGCCCTTCAATGTATTGTCCGACTGCTCGTTTTTTCTACTGGCAATGGAATCTACTGCCTCGTTGCTCAACACCTCCGGAATATTACGTTCCACATCTTGATACCACACCCGTGCCGATGAGAATAAATTGGGGGCTATTTTATAATAGATTTCCTGCTGAATTCCGTATTTGGTGTATTGGCCGTTTTTGTTGCGCTGCTCCGGATTGTATATTTCTCCTTTGTCGTCAATCTCTATCTGATGCTTGTTAATGAGTTTATAATCATTTTTTGAGTAGCTATGATACATGCGGGTTTTGGATTGCATTGTTTTGTTGCCGATATTGAACTGCCCAAATTCGTCGTCGCTTTTGTAACTACCTAATCCCTGATAATAACGCCCACTCACCGTATTGCTCCAATCCACTGTATTATCGAGACTGATGTGCCCGCCCAGTCCACCACTTTGGTTACTCACCGATGCTGCGCCATGTTGCAGGCTCATATCATCCACAATATACACCGGTACCAGCGAAAAATCGACCATGCCCAACATGGGCGAGTTAATGTTAATGCCATTCCAAGACACCTGGGTATGTGTGGGCGAAGTTCCTCGGAAGGATGCCGTTGCAAGGGCACCACGTCCGTAATCCTTGATAATTACCGTGGTATTTTCGGCAAGTATATCGGATATTGAACCATTTATCTTTGACATTAATACCAAAGAATCTACCCTAGTTTCTTTCATGCCTGCTTCCTCTTTTTTAAAAATACGATTAGCCCTTATCGCCACCTCCCGAATATGATATACGGAATCCCGGATCCCCTGTGAATAGGAAATCCGGGAAAGGGCAGACAAAAAACAAACCGTTGTGATGATGATATTAAATTTCATTTCAAGATGGATACATAGTTAAAATGCAACCACAAAGAACATGGTGAACATTGTGTTGCCTTTGTGTACTTTGTGGTTAAAAATAATTTCCCAAAAGAACCTGAACATTTCATTTGTTTATTTAGGGCCTGCTGAAAAACTCCAGAGGAGTTTGCTGTGCATAACCCCCAGATAAATCTGGGGGTTATGGAAAGGTTATCCCTACGGGATAAGGATTTTTTCTCTGCATGGAATATATCATTCCATTTTACCTCTTCAAAAACCTAAAAACATTGTTCTTTGCGACATTATTAATCTTTAACAGATATACCCCTTTGGGTAAATCACCAACAGCAATAGGCTTATCTCCATCATAATTTTGGAATTCCTTAAGCTTGACGCCCGCTGCATTATAAATTGAGACCGAAGCCTGTGTTACACCTTTTAGATAGATAAAATCGGCAACCGGGTTGGGGTACACACTAATACGAATAGCATTTAGACGCTGACCTATTGATGTGGAGGTTGAATAATCCAATGCGCAGCTAACACTGTTTTTAATTTCTGGTCGGTTTTTTAAAGCAGCAGTTAAAACAATATTTCCTGATGTATTAAACGTGAGTAAGTTATTGCTGTCCACATCGGCACCGTCAACACTCGAAGTCCATGTTATTGGGGCATCGCGCATCCACCGTCCTTTATGGTAAGCAAAAGCTTCTATTTGATAGCTGTCGCCTTCAATTTTTGCAGGCAGTGGTTTTATATGTATCATATCCACCTCACCCGTTACCGAGGTCTCAGGAACCACAACCACGGCGCCTGTAATTTCGGTACTTATTTCGCCCAGCCAGCCACCATCGCCCAACACGCCGTTGTGAATTTTCACAAAGTCAATCTGGTCTAAATCCACATAATTGCCGTTTTGGTCTACAGCCCAGTCAATATCGAAGGCATCGCCACCGGCATTCTCCTTTCCGGGAGTATAAGGGTTGTCGGGCAAGGTATAAGGTGCACTACCTCTAAACTGATTATCGGAGTAGCCAAAAGCTTTTTTATAGGATTTAACCATCGATGGGTTATTCTTATCCACATCAATCTCTATCCTTGTTCCTGAAAGTGTATAGGAATCGTCACCAACGGATGTAAAAAGATCGGCCATAGGATAATACGGCTGTTTATGAAATGAATTGGCCAGTACAGCCCCCATATTCCCATAATTGTCGGTCCACGGAACATCGGTGGCCTCCTCCTGCTTGGGATTGGTATACGTTACTTCGTAGTTTTTAATGGTGGAGGAATAAAAATAATCGCTCCCGGCTAACTCATACCAGGTATCGTCGGGCATACCGTTTTTATTTTCATCTTTCATCACTGATGCGATGCCGGGCTCCGACCAATCGTTCAAAGGATTTCCGAACACGGTAAAATCAACTCCAAAAGGATTGTCGGGATGGTTTTGTACCGGGTTTTCAAATTTGAATACCACATAACCACCAAAAGCACCCAGGCTCATAGAACCGTTTACTTTTCCAATCAATGACTGGCCTGCTTGGGGTACTCCCCAGGGTTTGGAATTGATGAGTTGACCAGGTGCGGGCTTGTATTCCAGTACTTCGGTGATGTATTGTGCTTGTAAACCAAGGCTTACAAATACAAACAGCAGTATAATATGTCTAATTTTATTGTTCATGATGATGGAATTAATAATATAAAAAATCATGGGTAAAGCCTGTAATTTACAAGCTAATTCCCCAGCATGCCGGGCTAAAATGCTGGGGCTAAATAAAAAGTCAATGCGAGGTTTTATCCCAAATACTTCTTTTTTATTTTAGATATTTATCTAACAATAATCAATTTGGTAAGCATCGTTGTCCCATCGTTCAGTTTGATAATATACTGACCTGCTGCCTGCTTGCTTATGTCGATTACATCGTAACCCGAATAGTTTGGATTGGCATACACCTGACGACCTGTTACACTAAATATTTGAACATCTAAATCGTTAGCGACTTGTGTTTGTATCCTGAATATTCCGTTTGAAGGGTTTGGATAAACCACCATATCCTTGAGTGTAGGCTCACCTACCGATGTGGTTGGCGACACGGTTACGGTGAAGGTTTCCGTTACAGTTTTTCCGTTGGACAAAGTTGCAACCACAATTACAGCTTCTCCACTTAAATCCGGGGTAAACTTTAACGTGATCCAATCGTTATGGGCACTTACCGTTACCAACGCAGGGTTAGAGTTGCTCTGAATTGAGGTAATGATGTTGTTATAATCGTCATCCAAATCGGTGTATCTTTCGGATATATCAATAAACATATCTGTGGCATTTACCTCAACTATTACGTCATCAATGGGCGTAACCCAATAAGGAGCTTTATCCTCAGCAACTTCAACCGTCATGGTGTCGGTAATGCTCATCCCTTTGTAATTGCCCTTTACAATGAGGGTGCTTGTTCCGGGACTCACGAAATCGAGTATCAATTTATTGTCGACTATCGTTGAGGATACGCTTGCAATGTTGCTGTTGTATTGTACGGTATTAACCACCACGTTATCCAGCGAGGCTGCATCGGCAAATAAGTCCGACAAATCGATTTCCATATTTGCTTCGTTGTCCTTAACATTTACATCTTTTAAAGAGGTTATAATCTTTAGTCGCTGGTAACCTAGATTATCTATGCAAAAACAAGCCGGCGTGTTCATACCCCAATCACCCACATCGGACGAGCTAATGGAAAATGTAACGGAGGCTACGCTTCCCAGATCGGTCAGATCAAACCACTTCCAGTCTTCAACAATATAATCCAAGCTGTTGTCCTCGAACCTAAAGTCGGCCAAATAAAAATCCAAGGTACCCGCAGTATTTCCTTCCATATCGGTTCCGGTGGCTGTAAGTTTAAAGTAATCGGGATCATTACCATCTTGGCCACCAAACTTTTTAGTAAAACCATCGCCATTTTTCAATATACTGGTTACGTAGGTATTGTTGGTAACGTAACAACCACTTACCTGTCGATTTACAGCTTGATTCGTAATTGAGAAAGTGATGGCCGCATCAGTCCCCATGCCCATACCACTACTATTGGCATCGAATACCACACCATAGTTACCGGTATTATCCACATCGCCTCCAGCTGCCGAATTATACTGATTCAAATAGCTTCCAGGTGCAGTATTATCCGTTTGATTGCTTATGGCCACACCATACCAAGAGGTCATACCACCCCAGTTGGTTACATTATTTTTAAAGGCAAAACTTCCGCTGCTAAAAGTTTCGGTAGTGGTTTCACCTACTGTTACGGATGCCTCAGCCATCAAAAAGGTTTCTGGCTCCAATGTAAACTCGTTCATCTCTGCAGGCTGCAAGGGAGCATTAGCCACCACCTCAATAATGTCGGCTGTTACTGAAAAAGAATAATCGGTGGATTCGCCCACGTTCATTTCTCGGTAATGCGTATTGAGCCACAGATCATTTTTATACTCCTCGTGCACACCTATAACGGCAGTTCCGACATTACCCACACTGGTTTGGGCAAAAAGTGTGATGTTACAACATAAAAATGTCGCTAAAAACATGTAATTTTGTTTCATAATGCAATTGTTAATTAGTTAATTATTGTGTTATTGGTTATTGGGAGCGGCAGACAGTTTTGGCGAACACTGCCGTTCCTTTTGTATTTGTTGCAAACATGCTAGACATAAGCAATCCTTATAATTTTCACTTATAAATTGATAAGCTTGACTTGATAAGTTTATTGATTTACATTGACAGGCTTGTATATTGGTATCGTTACAGTCAAAAAAACTGTTGCAGCGCGGGCATTTCTTTTTCATGATGGTTGTGGATTAAAACGAAGTGCAGGAATTTTATATTGAGCAAATTCAAAGGATCCAAACAAAACGCCGCAGTACACCAAATCACCCAAAACAGTATTCTGAAAGTAAGAAATCCCTGCCGCATAGCAAGTGATTAAGCCACTAAAACTCATTGCATACATGGTTCCTGAAGCCCAAACCCCAAAATTGGACACCAGATAAAACAAAACCGAAGCCGATAGAGAGGCTGCAAGAATATGTTGGAACTTTGTTTTTTTATGTAGTAAAAACCCAATTATACCAATGAGGGCAAAGGCCAGGTAATTCCAATAGAAACCCGGATAAAAAAACACAAAACCATCAAAATATTGGGCGTAGATTACATTGTTGATAAACAAATCGCTTAACCACAAGGATAGGATAGGAATTAAAAACCCGATGTGCTTTTTTGAGAAATAGGCTGCTCCAAATAAAGCCATTGCACCAATGGGCGCAAAATTAGAGGGATGCGGGATGATGCGGCTAAATGCTGCCAATAATACCAAAAGAGATAAAATCCCGTAGCGAAGATTGATCTTTGAAAGATTGATTTTTGATTTTTCCATCACAACTGCTTTTTATTAAACAAATAAATTGTTTGATTTTGCAGCTTACGATGGTGAAATAAGGAAGTACCATGAAACATCGTGCTGATACGCTACCCGTTCACCGCAGGCTGCAAAATCAAATGTTCAATGGCAGGTCTTCTGACTTATCTCAACTTTAAAAAACCTTCTCATCGCGATTTATCGCAACAATGGTAAAACTTTTAAAGCCGTTTGAGAATTACAGCAGCGGGAACTGTTGCCGATTTACGCGGCATTCCCTTTTAATTTCGGTTTCCATCAGGTAGCTACCAGAGGAAATTGAAAACCAATGAAAGCGCGAAGATAGAATTTTAAATTAATCTTCACCAAATAAAAAAAGAATTAGTTTAGAGAAACGCCGCTTATAATATAAAACCCACGGCCAATCTAAATCCCGCGGTCGGTTTCCCATTTTCAAAGTTGATATGCAAGAATTCCGATTGCAGATATACGTCGCTCTTATTTGTTATCTCTCGGCTATATCGCAATAAGGGCTTCAAAAGCAATTTATCCTTTGTGAAGTATTCGAAATTTGGAATTATTAAAGTTTCATTGGCACTTTCGGCAGCCATACTGCTTGTTTGCAGCCTTTTATCCAAACATGTCCAATAGGACGTCTCTAATTTAAAGCTGAGGTATGATTTTGACCATTGCCTATCTATCCCCATGGTCATGCTAGGATTTAACAAGGTATATTCCTGCTGGGCTTTGGGTTCAGTGGAAGGGGTTTTGTATTCCTCGCTATCCTTGAACCATTGAACACTTGCAAGCACAAAAAAGTGATTGGTATGGCTTAACCGTGAAGTGTATATTCCTGAAAATCCGACATTTAAATTATCATGCCCGTACTTCGAAGCCACACTGATGAGCTCTCGTCCACGATCGTAGTTATACTCGTAACCATTGTGCAATTGCGCCCCAGCAAAGGCTTTTAAATTAAACGTATAATTGGGGTGAACGGATTGATGTCCAATTTCGGTATTATAATTATGTTTTTCGAGCCTATGCACCAAATCGTCGTTAACATTAGATAACTCCATCGACGAGGATTGATAGTTGAGCGAATAATACATCCCACTACGTTTTTCAGGATGCAATTGCAGTGCGAACGTTTTGGCAAAGGTATCGTAGTAATTTGTGCTGCCACTGTTATCCGTTATTACCGTTGAAAAACCTGCGTCGCTTATTCCCATCCCCCTTAAATAAAACAGTTTTATTCCACTTCCGGGTCTATAAACATCAATTTTTTGACTTTGCTTATAGTTTTGGATACCCATGTTAAAACCCAAACGATACGAAGCCACAGGCATGGTAGCTCCAACGGTTAGTGTTAAATCGGAGAGCGTATTTTTAGGGCGCGGATCTATCTTACGATAAGTCAGACCCGATCGATAGTTAATCTCGCCCCCTATTGTAAACCTACCTAAGTGCATGGCATATCCTCCCATAAAAGTATAATACTCGCGATAAGATGTTCCGCCTATGGTATCAGCCACCACATATGGATAATGCATGTGCGCATCAGCCGTAGTGTTCCATTTAATGGCTTCGGCATACCCATTTTGGTAGGATGCTTTGCCATAAATGGCACTCTTTGAATTAAGCCTCAGCGTATTGGCATCGAATCTTCGATCTGCAAAATCGCTACCCATTTGTATATTATGCAGCCCTTTCTGTTCTATGCTATTCCATTGCAAGGATACATCAGAATAGCTTGAATCGGCCAAATAAAATACATAGGCAGGATTTGTGGCAAACGAAGCCGTCTGGCCTCTTAGCTCCCGGTTAAAAAAATGCGAATTAGCATTCTTAACCTGTGCTTGGGCTGTTAAGCTAAATAGCATCGTTAAAATTACACCTAGGCTGCGGGTCATTCTTTTTAGACTGTTAGATTATGAGATAAGAGATTTTGAGTTTAAAAGTTGACAATTAACCCCCATACTCGCGCCCATGGCGCGATACTTCCCTTCCGAAATAAATTAGAAACAGGCTCTCCTTCCCAAAAAAATAGGAAGCGGAAGAGCCATCTTCGAGTAAAAAAATGTTACCCAAGGTTCTTTATGACCACCAGATAACTGCTAACCGTTTACTGTTTACTGATTACTGTTTACTGATTATTGAACACCCCTACTCGATAACACCCGGCGACGGATTGGCTGTGGGTATAAAATCCGTTTTTGAATCGTTGGTATCTAACAAAATTTTTCTGTCACCTTCAATTCCACTCACTTTACGTTTTACAGATTTACCATAACGGGAATCATCACTGTCGCCACTATGTGTCCAGCTTAAATCCAGTGAAGGATCCAGGGCTTTCCATTTAAACTTTGAAGGGGTACTACATTCAACGGCATCGATAATTTTATCATTGGGCACTTTCCACGCTTCACCGCTCATTGGAAAGGATACCTCACCAACATAATTCACATAGTCATAAGTGTAGGCATATTCACTGGCAAACTGCTCAGGCGTAACATCATCCATTTTAAACAAAACATACGAAGTATACCCCTTATTATGAAGCGACCAATTTGTATTTGTGCTGGCTACCACTTTTATCAAATTCTGCACTTCCGGTACGTCCCGGTCGTAGGCTCCATCATCGAACCATTCGAATTTAGCTCCTGAGAGATCTATGAATGAATTTGAATTTTCCGTTTTATGATCGATACCCTGATCGCACAAAACAAAAGCCTCCCCGGGCTGAATAGCAAATTCCGCTCCACTTCCAGGCACCTTATACACCTGCGCTACAGTTACATAGACATCTTTTTTATTAGGATTCAATTCACTAAGCAACGACGTGGTTTTAAATTTTGTATCAGCAATACAAAGCCCATCGGCATACAACACTTCCGACGTATTGTTATAAATTTCGATATATAAATCACGCAAATAGAGTTTGTCGGTTCCAGTGAAAAATATCTCAGAAATTACAAAACCACTACTTTCCTTATACAAAAACAGATCTATTACGATATCCACCTTACCGCCTACTACTTTTAAGTTTTCGTAGTTTGCTCGCACTGTCTCTGTTTTTGTGACCATAATAGTGTCAGCGTCCAATGTAGCATACTGCACTTCACCTTCAACTAAAACACTGTATAGTCCGTCCTCAACATCAAAAGGTGGTATTGCGGTAGTATTCAAAATTTTCTCCGCTTTCAATCCCGTATTTGAGTTGGTAAGTGTGAGAGTGGTGTTTTGAAGTGTAGGATTATTACCCTCTATACTGGTTGGCATATTCATATTTATTTGTACCGAGGTATAGTTAACACCATCCTCCTTTTCACAGGCTACAAAAACCAAGGGAAGAACAAACAATATGCTTAAAAATAACTTTTTCATGTCTATATATTTATATTTATTTCCATTCCAAAATAGGGATTCGTCCTACGGTTTATACTTGTTCCATAATCATCTTTGTAATCGGGGGCCACATACATTAAGCTGTTCACATAAAACGCTAAACGCATCTTTTTGCCTATCTGCTTTGTCACTTTTAGGTTTAGCGAAGATTCAAACGGAATACGCCTGTTATTAAAGGAATCGCTACTATATTTTTTGTATAAAAATCGCAATATGGAATCTTCGGTATCTTGCCCGGTATATGTATATTTAGTCTCGTTGATATCCATATAATACGCAGGCATTCCACTATTATAATTGTACTTTATCCCTGTAAACCATACATTTTCTATCACCGATGAAAATATTAATCCCAGCTCTTTTATCTGCGTATCAAAACGTAGATTGGTATTAAACTGCTCGTATTCCTTACCTCTATCCCACAGATAATAACCTATGTAAGGATAATCTTCATCGTTAATCATGGTACTGGGCAAATCGTACCTACCCTCGCTCAAATCAAAATTCGACTTCATATAGGCACCGTTTACCGTAATCCGTGATTTGAGGGCCTCTACCCTACCCAAGTCGAGTTGATATTCAATGCCCCACTTTTGCTCTCGTGCCCCATTGCCCTGTTCAGAATAGGTTATAAAATACCTTCGTTCCTCATAATCGAACATATCCACGGTAGGCGGAGCGGTCAGTTCACCGGGTGTTGGTCCCGAATTGATATCGTACCTTTTGGAGTGCATGGTAGTAAAACGGTTCAGCGATTTAAAACCATTTCTCAGTTCCTCATGATAGGCCACTACATCCAGCTTAACTTGTGCTAAGGTAACATTAAAACCCAGCTCTATTTTGCTGCTTCGATTGGGTTTGATGTTATAATTTGTAGGATCTATTATTTGCGTTTTGTATTGCACCTGCCGTAAAGCTTCGTTCTGCGAATAATAGTTTAGCTGCACCGCATCCTCGTATATTAACTGAGGATAAAAGTGTACCAAACCCGGAAACTTAGTTTGCCAACCATAGCCACCTTTTATGGCCACCACCATTTTTTTGCCCAACACCTCCTTAGCAGGAAACGTAAAGGAAGCATTCACTCTGGGATCGTAATATAACTTGTTGCTCAAAACATAATTATTATCCATATTTAAAGCAACCGCAGCCCTAAGTCCTGCTTGAATTTGCAACTTACCCCCGCCTATTAAACCCGTTATATTATCTTCGAGATAAAATGCCAGTTTTTCGATGGCAGGCACATCTTTGTACGCACGCGGACGTCCGCTACCTGGATACAGAGGACGCGTTTCATCGTATATTTCGCCTCCCCCAAAATTTTTGTCGTAACGCCAATCTCCACCCATCAGTATTTGATGATTGAAGGCAAGCAAAGAAGCATTAAAATAGCTGTTAAGATAAACCATAGCATCAAACGGTTTATCATCGTTAAGATAGCTTGCTACATAGGAGCCCGGCAAAAAGCTACTGTAATATTCGCCCTGCTGCCGATTTGTTGTAACTGGCCCCTGCTTGCCGGAAACCCCACGCGATATAATTTTTTGGGCGTGCGTATAACTCGTTGCAAAACCCATATCCATGCTCGAAAAAAAGCTGCTCTTTAGCGAGGTGAAATCAACTTCACCCCCAAAACGAATTTTATTGTAATTATCTTCGTAACTATCCGTTTCGGGATGATCCACTTCCTGGTCTATCCGCTTTTCGTCAAAGGATCCTGTGTAATCTGCATTGGCTTTTATCGAAATTAAATGTGCTTGCGTTGAAATTTTATCGCCAAAGCGAAGGGAGCCAGTCATCCTACCATAATTTTTTTTAGGGTCGCGAGGGTCAAATTTATAATCCAGATAATCCAGGTTCATATTTATGCTTCTGTGCTCCCTTAATTGTATCCCTTTACCTATGGCAAACAATTTGGATATAGGATTGGCCTTAAACCTTGCATTTAATGGACTTTGCTTGTAAGAGCGCTTTATACGTACAAGGCCACTGGTGAGTTCGCCATATTTAACCGAAGGAATACCCCGGACAATTTCCACAGATTCAATATCATCGGTAGGCAACATACGCATATCCATGCCCTTGCCCGTTGTATTGGTTTTATCCATTGCCAACTCCGAACCGGAAAGATACCCACTCACCTTATTCATTTGTGCATCGCTCGAAAGCACTTGATTGTCAACAATAAAAGCAGTTCCAAAAGACGAATTGTAATCGTAATTATTGTTGCTAAACCTTGAAGCACCCGCAGGTTCGCGCAAAGCGATAAGTTGCATGGTGGTAAGATTGGGATTTGAAGTGAGGCCGCCGGGCAAAAGCTCCAGCACATCGGCAAAACTGGATGGCTGCAAATGTGTTAAGGCCTCGGCACTAATGGTTGAGGTAGTTACCACATCGCGTTTTACATCGGCAACTACCGAAACTTCTTCTATATTCTGAATCTCAGGCTCCAGACACACCTGCGCAATACTATCTGCGTTGACCACAACAAATGTGGATATGGATTTATATCCGATGCACGAAACCTGAATGAAAAGTGTATCGTCCTCACTGCCAGAAAGGTTAAAAAAACCCTTACTATTGCTTATGATACCCTTGCCGTTTGAAGTGCATATCACATTACCATCAGCCACATGCATTTGACTGTTACAATCGAGCAGCAAGCATCGTACACTTTGCCCAGAAGAAACATGGCTCAAGCAAAATAAGCACAATACCAGCAGGCACTTTAAACGCATAAATAGTTTTTTTTTGCCAAAGTACAGGATACGGGTAAATAAAAATGAGATAAAAATAATGAGATAAAAATAACGGGATAAATAAACAAAAAATAAACAAGACCTTATAAGAACAGGCAATAAAAATGATGCAAAACATTGACAATTAACGCTGTATTACAAAACAATTTATATACTTAAAATTATTTCTCCCTCATAAATCACTACAATTGGTGATTTCACATCACAATTTGATGCCGTATCTTTGGTTCGTATTATTAAATGAATTAAGTGCTTTCAAAACTTCGACACTTAAATATTATATAACAAAAATCAAAGTAATGAACAAGAACTTACCATTTGCATCGCAAACAAAAATGGCGGATGTAATACACATAGATTATAGGCTCATCCCTATTCTCGGGCGATTTGGTATTGATTACGGCTTTAATAATAAAACCGTTTTCGAAGTGTGTAAAAAGCACGATATTAACGTATGGTTTTTTCTGGCCATTATTAACTCGTATCATAACCCTAAATACTTCCCCGAAAAACAGCTGCAAAATTTCAGCGCGCAGCTTATCATCCAATATTTATCGCACACCCATGCTTACTATTTAAACAACAAAGTGCCCGACATTGAGCGCTGTATCAACGAAATGGAAAAACAGTCCACCGATGCCAATTATCAAAACATAAAACTATTGAGCAATTTTTTTAATCAATATAAGGTTGAGCTAAAAAAGCATTTAGACAAAGAGGATATCACGGTTTTCCCTTATGCTATCTCCTTGGAACAAGCCTTGGAATCGAACAAAATGGACAACAAGTTAATTGAAAAAATTAAAAAACAGCCCATAGAGGAATATGAGCGGAGCCACGAAAACATGGAAGTTAAATTGAGCGATCTGAAAAATTTAATCATTCGCCACCTGCCTCCATTGCTATGCAAAGATACTTGCCAAAAATTGCTTACAGAATTATTTAGACTGGAGGCCGACCTTGAAAATCACTCCAGAATAGAAGACAATGTGCTCATACCCAAAGTAAAGTTACTGGAACAAAAAATACTTGAAACAAGTGGAACAGAATGAAATTAAAAAGCTAAAAATAGCCATCGCAGCCAAACAATTTTTATACCGGCTGGGCATTAAAACCCTCATTAGTGTTATCGGTGTTGAACCTGAACTTTACGAAACCAATAATTACGATAGTACCAGCGAATGTTTAAAACTGAATCCCGACATTAAATATTTAATCATCAACCAAGATATACTGCCCCATGCAAAAGAAGCGTATTTGCAAAAACTTAGAGCCTTATGTCCGTGGGGCAAACTAATGGTAATAGGCGACGAGTCGATTGAGCACTGCCCGTGTGCCAGCTTTATGCTCAATACTAATAACCAAAAAGATGTATTGGAAAAGTTTCAGGATTTCTTTTTTGAACCTGAAAAAAATCCCCTTGAAAATGAAAACACGTCCGTATTGAGCGACCGGGAGATTGAGGTATTAAAAACCGTTGCGCTAGGATTTTCGAACAAAGAGATTGCCGAAAAATTATTTATAAGCACCAACACGGTAATTACCCATCGGAAAAATATTACCGAAAAATTAGGAATAAAAACCATTGCCGGCCTAACAGTATATGCCATCATAAATAACTATATAGATCCCGAGACTGTTAAAAGTAAATAGTGGCCATAAACGCAACATCCTCTTTATCATACCCTCTAACTCTCCCGTAATGCTACGGGACAGGCTATAAAGGGAGAACAGAAATCTCCGGAGAGAACCAATTCCCCTTTAGGGGTTAGGGGTACTCAAAAAGATACGTTATGAAAATGAAGCATTATCTTGCTAAGACTCGATAGTGTTTGCTATATTTGCGTTGATGAAAAAAATTGACCTAAACGAATATTGCCCCTGCTGCGGCTACAACACCTTTGAACAGCTAAAAAGACTAGAACTGGAAATTTGCCCTATTTGCTTTTGGGAGGATGATCCACTACAATATAACGATCACGACCTCGAATTTAGTTGCAACCTGATATCCTTAAGACAAGCACAACAAAACTTTGACTCCTTTGGTGCCAGCGAAGAAGATATGAAACGCTACTGCCAAAAAATGCCAAAAAATGCAAAGAGGAATCCGGAATGGGTTTAGAGACTTTATAATACAGATACGCTTGTTCATGCCACCACCCATAGGATTGGCGTTGTGCTCGTAACCAGCACGATCGCGAATGCCTCCCGCGAAGGCATTTTTACGTAAACTCCGTATGTATTTCCATACCCACTTTTGTTCTTTAACTGTAATTTCATACCCAATTCATTTTTTAGGGTTGCTTATTACTTGCGTATCACTTCCCTCCCTTTTGGGGAGGATAGGTGGGGCTTTCCTACAAAGAATTTCGTTGCGTAAACCTCGAAACATTTTTTACGGCACCTGTTTTTTTTGTTTTCTACAAAGTCGGCTAGGTTTTGCCCATCTCTTTAAAATCGGTTGAAATGCTTGAAATACCGTTGGCCACCACCTTTTTTAATGCCAACCCGTAATCATACTTTTAAAGTTTTTCATGGGCGATTCGCCAATGGAAGCAATATAGATATGAACAATTAAAAAAATGAATATAATAAAGCCGGCAATTCCATGCAAAACCGCGGTAAGCATAATGCCACTAACACTATATATCTCTTCTATGATAATTTCAGGAAACAATAATGCCATACCACTAGCAATGACGAACGGGACTATAAAATACATCACTCCAATGTATGAGAATTTTTGAAGTGGGTTAAATTTTCGTTTTTCAGAAACTGGGTAGGGAGGCTTTTCTATCTTGAAAAAACAACACAAGTAATACTTCACTTGCTTCAGCATGCGATTGCTAGTGCCTTTAATTCTAAAGTGGTAAAAAAATCCGTTGGAGCTAACGATATTCCCCACAAAAAACATCAAGTAGATAATAGAAACGATAATGCCCGCAATGTTGTGCAATTTAATGGTGGTTTTGAAATCCAAGATCACAAAACCAGCTGTGGAATATTGCATGCTTATTCCGGTAATAATTAATATGAGAATACCCAATGCATTGATCCCATGCCAAATACGGAGCCATAGCGGGAATAAATAAATCCTCTCTTCTTTTGTCATGTTTATTTTTTTCTAAATGTTCTGCATGCTATGTGGAAGATAATCCCTGAAAGCGTTCCTGCCAAAATCAGCAATAAAATATAGTTCAGCGTCTTGTTTCTGTATGCGCCAATAACATAATATTCGTTTGAAATAATGTTGTTATCTTCAGAACGCGCCACCAAATTCCGGTACTTATAAAGCGAAGCTTGCAATTTTGAATTGGTAGAATGGCATTCGATACAATTTTTGGTGGCTTGGGCTTTGGGCAAAATATGGTGCGAAACCAACAAGGTATCGTGTACTTCGGTGTGGCATTCGATACACCGCACCCGTTGGAAATGCAAATTTTGGTTTGGTAGCCAACTATGTACTTCAATGAGTTTTGGGCTGGTTTCTTCGCTGATGAGCTGATAGTCGATGTTGCTGTTGTGGCAGCTCAAACACATGTTGTTGCTAAATTCAACAATTTCGTTGATGTTTGTACTGGTGCGGGTTGTGGGTTTGTAGTAGTGTTGCGAGTGACATTTGGTACAAGTAAAAGTTTCGCTGTGTTTTTCGAAGTGGATGCTTTTTTGAAACTCTTCCTCGATGCGCTCGAATTGGTACGAAGCATACGTTTCGTCGCCACCGTGGCAATCGATGCAGGTCATCATAGGCTCCAATTTCAAATCGCCGTTGTGAGGGTAGGTGGAGTAATCGTAAGCATGGCAATCAATGCATTTGAAAGTATGGTGCACCCCCGCTTTCAATAGCATGGTGTCAAGGATGTAATACGGGTTCATCAAGCGTTTTTGATCTTGCTCCGTCCATTCGTTGTAAATGCTATACGAATGTGCCGAATGGCATTTAAGACAAGTATTGTTTTCCTCGGGTGTGATTTGAGACCTCAAAGGAAATTGTGCGAATAAAAATAGTGTCAAAAGCAAAATGCCCCGGGTTTGAGCAAGCATAGTCTGAAATTTAGAACGAGGAGCAAAGATTGCCCCTCGCTTCGATTATAGTTAGATACTTATTTTTTTAAAGTACGCAGGTAATTAACCAACGCCCAACGGTCTTCATCGTCGATAATTTTCTTTTCGAAATTTGGCATTTCATCGCGGCCAATAAACGACTGGTAATAAATTACGCCGTCAGACTGTGCCTGGAATTTATCTTCGGCAAACGAATGCATGGCAACACCTAAGCTGGCTGCTTTTGAACCATCGCCCAAACCAATTGCTCCGTGACACGATTTGCAATGCTTGGAATAGAGCATTTTACCTACGCGTTCCAACGATGCATCGTCGGCGTGTGGGTTTTTCATTGTTTTGTATTTGGCTGGGACGTCCCATTCTGGTCCACATTTCTTATCTTGCGAGCCGGCAAAGGCCATTAAAATCAATGCTGCAAAAACAGCTGCCAAAGGGTATGTTAAAAAAATAAATTTACTTTTTTTCATAACTATTTATTTTAAAATTAAACTTTAAAAATTCCAAAGCCGGGTAATAGTCATGCCAATTGCCAGACCATTATCTAACCAGTCGTTTTGGTTGTACATCATAATATCTTGCGGTATAATTCCATCGGCACTGCCAACATAAATCTGAAATGCATGTGTGCTGGTCGAAAATTCTACCCCACACGAAACATTCGGCTCGGGATGCGTATTCCAGTTTGATTGTTCTGAAATGTTTTTTATTTTCAAGGGATGGTCGTAATTAAACATAAACGAACCTTGTGGTGAAAATTTCACCCGACCGTTGAGATGCAATCCAACCATATCGTGGTTGTAATCCCAGCCAACCATGTTGTAATGCGTAAAACTGACTGCCGCTTGTAACGACAACCAGTGCGTGAATTTTCTTCCAACTATCAATTGCGAAAAATAAGCCAACCTATCGTTAAATGCAACATCCTCTTCTTCAGCAGGACCTTTAGAGTCTACTACTTTTTCGGAGCCAAATACACTTTTATTACGTCCGTCAATGGCCATTGAACCATACAAGGCAACAGCCACCGGAATAGTATTCTCACGGGTCTGTTCAAAAATAGTCCATTTAGCCGATAAATCGGTGTACATGTTTTTTTTGGTAGCACCCACACCTATTTGCAAATTGTGTATAGGTACATAATTCAAACCCAATCTGATATTAGCACCTGGCGAATAGATACCGAACAAATCGGAAAAACCATTGTCCATGGTACCGAATTTATGCTGAATGGCAAACTCTAACGTCCCTTCTACGGGAATTACCGTAGTTTGGTTGTCTATTAAATAACCGCTTTCGAATGGTGACCTGACGGGTTTGTCAACTTCTTTTTCGACATCTTGCCCAAACAGTACAAAACTGAAAGTGGTTGTTAGCAGCAACAGTATATACTTTTTCATTTATAATCCTTTTATGGCATTAGTTGTTTTTTGCCCCTTGCGAAATCCATCCCAAAACAAGGGCAGCTTGTGCGGCAGTATACTCTTTAGAATGCGAACCACTGGGATTGGGAACAGTATAAATCCTGCTGTCTGCCGGTATGACAATATTTATGTATCTTGTACTGTTCAGTGAATTGTATGCTTGTCCAGTAGTTAAATTTGGTGATTGTCCACCTGTTTTGTGACATGCGGTGCAATTATTTCCATTGTTAAAAATAGGTACTATGTCCGTCACAAAACTTACTTGTTGCGCATTCGGATCCGTTGGATCAATGACTGGGATATCTTCGGGCACGATAAAGTTATATTCACATGCCGTAAATAAGAACATCAAAATAACCAAACCGAATAAATTTTTGAAAATCTTCATGTTGCTCTTAGTATTGTTGTTTGTATTTAGAAAAGTATTAAAAAAAGACTTCGCTTTAGAAGTCCTTTTTCTTGAAAAAACAAAGTTGTTTCCCAACGGTGAAGATCCTTACAACCCTAATTTTTGTTTTGCGTGATCTATTAACTTTTCTGTATAATCTGGGTTGTGAACTCCGGCACTACCATCGTAATGGATAATTTTGTAATTCCAGTAGGCCTCAAATACGTCTTTGTGATACATACCAACCACGGCATCATGGTTTGCATTTAAAATACCTTTTGCGACCAATGCCTGAGCTATAGCCTCTTCGGCATTATTTGTTTTTGTTTGAACCCCGCCAATATCAAAGTTGGTAGCACTTGAGTGGCACGTTTTACAAGAAGCTAAGCTTGCAATCATGGTGTGACCACCATTGGTTTTTCCCGATTCGGCCTCTCCCATGTGGCAACCTACGCATCCTGCATTTTTGTGTGCGCCCATCACTTCGCCAGCTTCATTGGCATAACCCCCAACACCAAAAATATTATTGGTCATTGTTGTGTAATGCGGGCTTGCATGTGAGCTCGACAGATACACGCTATCTGCGTGAACAGAAAAAGCAAAGGAACCGTCTTTGTTATAAACTTTATCCACATCCGTATATAAATTGCCGTTTGCCCTCGATTGATGGCAACTTGCGCATGTGTTTGAACTGCCTTCAAAATCAAAAACTGTTACACCATCGGCTTTTGACAAAACGGGAGCCATTGCACGCATTGGGGCACTGATGCCTTCCTCCAAGCTTCGGTGGTCGCCATGGCATGTCCCGCAGGATATTTTTGATGCAAAACTTAAATTTGAACTGGGATTATATCCCATGGCGTGAGCTGTAAACCCTTCGCTAGAGTGACATTCCATGCAGCCCGTGCGGGCGCCGGCAATACCTAACTCTGAGCCCGGGTTTCCATGGCCCGATGCCGCATATTGCATTTCGACGGCATCCACATTTGCCTGACTGTGACATGCTAAGCACGATTGATTCGCATCAACACCAGCTTCTCCCATTGGACCCTCTTTGGTACATGATGTGCCAATAAACGCACAGATAAAACCAAAAAGTATAAGTTTAAAAAATGTATTGTACTTCATAACGTAAATAGATTTTGTTTCCGGTTTAAAAGTACTTGAAAAAATGTTTGGTAAAGCTAGAATAGCGATGATATTTGTGAGGGCTAAGTTTGATATATACCGTGCTCTTAATTGACATTAAATAACTGCGGTATTGATTTATGTCAATAATTAGCCATTTTTGCTAATGGATAGGAGTGAGTCTTCGTCCAATATTTCGATGGTATTTTGCTGGGTTTTAATGAGTTTAGAGTTTTTGAATTGATGTAGAATGCGAACCAGACTCTCTTTGGTCATGTTCGACATTTCAGATAAATCTTGTCGTGTAAGCGTAGTGGTAAAAGGGTTTTGTTTGTATATTTCCTTTCGCAGGTAAAGCAATGTGTCGGCAACACGACCAGGCATGTATTTTTGTGTGAGGTTGACCATTTTTGTCAAAAGGTAATTATTTTGCTTGGCGTGGTTGCGAAGCAAGTCAATGGCAAACCTATTGTTTTCGGCAAAGAGTTTTGTAAGTGTTGATGCGTCTATCAAACAGCAATTTACGTCTGTTAAAGCAGAAATGGTGAAGTGTTGCACATTGCCGTCGAACAATCCGCCACCTGAGATAAAATCGCCATTTCCTGCAATTTTCACCACTAGATTTTTATTCTTTTCACCTTCAACATAAACTTTTGCAAAACCTGATTTCATGCATACCACAAAGGTTGACGTTGTATTTTGTTTGATAATTGTTTCGCCTGCTTTGTAACAAATTTGTTGTTTTCCGTTGATTAAAAATTCCAATTCTTTGCTTTCGAGCTCCTGAAATATATTTGCTTCGCCTTCGATAAAACAAGTTTTGACACAACAATTTTTAGTTTTTGTACAATCTTCGCATGCCTTGTCTGTAGTTCTGTTCTCCATATTTTTCTTAAAATAAATTAAGTATTTACTCCGCTCATTGAACTTTACCATACACGCCAAGCAGCCAAATTTTACAAGTTTATAAAAAAAAGACTTTTTGGGTAATCTCCGTCTGTTGCGACTTTTTGATTGTTAACAAAGATACAAAAACGGGTAAGTTAGGCAATATAATTTTATAATTAAACAAAATAATAAGCCATCATATTGATAGGTGAAACATATTAATACGAATCAATTCCCTTTCTTTTGGGGAGGATAGGAGGGGCTTCTTTTTTTTCTACAACGAATTGCGCTGGATAAACCTCGAAACATTTTTCACAGCGCCTGTTTTTTTGTTTTCTACAAAATCGGCTAGGGTTTTGCCCATCTCTTTAAAGTCGGTTGAGATGGTTGAAATGCCGCTGGCCACCACCTCTTTTAATGCCGAATCGTTGATGGATATCACGCCTACATCTTCCCCAATCTTAAGTCCCATTTCCCAGCAACGCTTCACCAGGTTTATGAGCATCCTATCTGTGGGTAAAATATACACTTCGCCTTTTTTTATGGGTTTATTTTTTATTTGATCATACACCTCATACTTCACTTTTTTATCGCTACAAAATTGCTCAAATCCGGTTAAAAATCCTTCCGGTTCTTTTCCCCCGGGATAGGCTAATATTACTTTGGTATATTTTTTTAATAAGGGGTAAGCTGCATTGAGGCCATTGTACATGTCCTCGTCGAAGGATTGATAAATAACAGGGTAGGCATGCAATTCATCAATCATCCTATCCAGTATGTATACTTTATCGTTGGGTAGCATCTCGATGACAGGTAAAATACCGCTTAAATTAGCTGGCATAATAACATAGGCCGAATATTTTCCGGCTCGTTCTTTTAGGAGCGACGAAAACACGTTGATGTCGAAATGATGAAAATAAATATCTACATGGGTATCTTCCGGCAAGTTATCGATAAAAGCGTTATATAGTTCATCCTTAAAGGTGTTGAGCTCATCAAAAACCAGCATCACCCTTTTTACGATATCCACATTATCGCTCTCCACAAAATAGCCCTTTCCAGGAATTGCTCCTAATATTCCTCGAGCCTTTAACTCGTTGAAAGCAAGCATCACCGTATCCCGTGACAGGTTAAACTCAGTGGCTGTTTCGTTGATAGAGGGTATTTTATCTCCTTTTTTTATGAGCCCATCCGTAATAGAATTAACAACAGATTGAATAATCTGACGGTATTTGGCCTGGTTCTTTTCTGACGATATTTTAATGATTTTTTTTGCCATGTGTCTATAAATTCCAACTGGTGCGTACCAGTATGTAAAAATAGAAATTTAAATTTCAGGTGCAAACATAGTCTTAGTGCGCGGTACATTTTATCTGAACCAATTTATTCAAATTACTTTGTTGTAACCATCATGCTGGCCATGGTTAAATTATTAAGAGCCATAGTTTAGGCACAAAAATTATTACTCCTATTATAAAGGCTAAAATTGCCGACCATAGCACCGCCCCAGCTGCCAGGTCTTTAATGTTTTTTATCCGAACATCTTTTTTAGGGCACACAAAATCGCATAGGTTTTCGATGGCAGAGTTAACCAGCTCCAAAGATACCACCAAGGCAATGGATAGCAGCACTGCCAGCCATTCGGCGATACTAATATTCAGAACAAAGCCAAATGTAACAGCCAGCAGGGCAGCCGCCAAATGGATCTTTGCATTGTATTCGTCTCTAAAAAAAAGGTTCAATCCTTTAAAAGCATGTACGAAGTTTTGCAGCCTTTTTGCAATAGTGAATTTGGCAGGTTTATTCATAGCCCCATGTTTTACCCCAAATATGGCATAAAAAAACGAGAGATGTAGACTGTAAAAAAAAGTATTGAAGTCATCAATAAAATAAATATTTGGAAAAAATCGTATCTTTATAAAAAAACAGCGATATGATAGATTATAAAGGAATCATAACTATTGAGCCAGGAAAGCGTGGAGGAAAACCGTGTATCAGAGGTATGAGGATTACCGTTAGCGATATCCTTGGTTGGCTTGCTAACGGAATGACTATTGAAGACATTTTAAATGATTTTGACGAGTTAACTGAGAATGATATTTATGCAGCATTAAGTTTTGCTGCCGATAGAGAAAATAATATATTCCAGATAGCGATATGAGATTTCTGTTTGATCAAAATATCTCATATAGAATATCAAAACTAATGCCTGACAAACACTCTGAATCTATTACGGTCAAAAAAGTAGGACTGATAAACGCATCGGATAGAGAAATTTGGGAATATGCTAAACTACAGGAATATATAATTGTGACTCAAGATTCTGATTTTAATGATTTAAATTCCTTATATGGTTTTCCTCCAAAAATTATTTGGATAAGAACTGGCAACGTTAAGACTCAATCGGTTGTAGATATCCTTTCTGATTATTCGGATGAGATAGAAAAATTTATTAAAGATGATAAGTTTGGGTGTTTTGAAATAATCCGATTGAAAAGATAGATGGAATTTCATTACTGATTAGTTTGATGAACGAGCGTATAAAGATATTCCAAATAGACACATTTACAAATAGGTTGTTTTGAGGAAACCCGGCAGCGGTGTGTCCTTTGGATTGCTGGCTCGAAGACCATGTTTTACAACAGATAGCTATTGAAAACAATTTGGCAGAGACTGCTTTTTTTATACAACTGGACAAGAATCGGTTTCATTTAAGATGGTTTACACCAGAATGTGAAATGGATTTGTGCGGCCATGCCACACTGGCTTCTGCTTATGTTATTTTTGAAGAGCTAGGTTTTAGTAGCAATAAAATCGAGTTTGAAACACAAAGCGGATTGCTCACGGTAGAGAAAGAACATGATTTGTTTACACTTAATTTCCCTTCGCGCCCCGCAGAAATATCGGCATTGCCAAAAACAATATCTGAAGGACTAAATATACAACCCAAAGAAGTATGGAAAGCACGCGATTATCTATTGGTATATGATAATGAGGATGATGTGAGAAACATAAGACCTAATCAAGCTATATTGAACCAAATTAATCTGGATCCCGGTGGAATTATAGTAACGGCACCAGGAACAGCAGATGATGTTGATTTTATTTCAAGATTCTTTACACCTCAAGCTAGTGTTTTTGAAGACCCCGTAACGGGTTCGGCGCATTGTACATTGATTCCCTTTTGGGCGGATAGGCTGAATAAAACCAAACTTAAGGCTTTACAATTATCCAAACGTGGGGGAGAACTGTTTTGTACATTAAACGGAGATAGAGTTGAAATTAGTGGAAAGGTGATTAAGTATTTGCAAGGGACAATTGAAGTGTAAATAGGATAATACCCTATCTTTGCATCCGTGAAAAAAGAAATGGAATTACTGGTTCCCGGTGGAGATGTGGATTGCATTAAGGCGGCTATCCTTGCCGGGGCGGATGCCGTTTATTGCGGATTGGATAAATTTAATGCACGTAACAGGGCAGCAAACATCAGTTTTGATGAGCTGCAAGGTTTGATCAGATTGGCGCATCAGCACAATTGTAAAATATTTCTTACCCTCAATGTCCTCATCCTCGAAAATGAGATTGCAGCACTTGTTACCCTGCTCAACAGGTTGGTTAATACACATTTGGATGGCGTTATAGTGCAAGATTTAGGATTGTTATATCTCCTACATAACTATTATCCGGCATTACGGGTGCATGCTTCTACTCAAATGACTACCCACAACTCAGGGCAAATTGAATTTTTGCATAGGTTAGGTGTC
>JAGXIO010000063.1 GCA_024635555.1 Saccharicrinis sp. | reverse complement strand
TTTTTTAGCTTTTGCACAGGTGATTTTTTTCAACTTCATAACCGTTTAATTAACTGTTTAATTTTAGTTTTCTGATTTTATTATAGACCGCTAAAAATCAATACGTACGACAGATTACTGTAAGGCGATCGGTGTTAGATTTCCAATATCCAACATTCAACATTCAAAACTTGTCGATAAACTATTTGTTCGAAAACTGCTACGAATATAAAGGTTTTTTAGGTTGATCTCATAGATGCATTTTAAATTATGTCCATGTTGGGAATAGTGACGTTTTGGAGTGAATTATAACAAAACGTCTGACCTCCAATTTTGGTAACACCGTTAGGAATAGCTACGCTAGTAAGAGAATTTCCGAAGAATGCACCTTCTCCAATTGTTGTTACACTGTTTGGGATATTCAAGCTGGTAAAAGAATTTCCGGAAAATGCACTAATTCCAATTGTTGTCAAACCATTAGGGATGTTGATATTCGTAAGGGTGCAGTTCTCAAAAGCACAATTTCAAATTGTTGTTACGTTTACATCAACCCCGTTAATGTTATATGATGCTGGAAAAATAATATCGACATAACCTGATAAATAGTTAGTTATAGTTCCGTCTACAAAATCTATTTCATCTAGGATTAATGTATGTGTAGGCAAAACACTATGGTAACATGTTCTGAAATTAGTAATGTTATCGCCAGTATTGTAACTGTTGCCACTTTTTTCTTTGTAACCTAAAAACCCGGTATTTGAATTCGTAGGCAAAGTAATTCTGGTTAGCTCAGAATTGTTAACAAACGCACTTACCCCAATATACCGGATATAACTGTTTGGCTCAAAGATTACACTTGTAAGGGAGTTGTCAATAAATGCAGTATTCCTTATAGTTGTTACACTGTTGGGGATTATAATTCCTTTAATTGCAAAGCTGTAGCTTTGTATCACGCCATCGATTACCTCCACGTCGTCATCGGTTAAGGTGTATTGTTGTGCTGTTTTTTAGTTTAAAATAAATCTAAATAACGACGTAACGATATAAGAGGTGTTGTATTTGGAGAGTTCGTTTTTTACAAATAATTCCGTTTGTTGAAGAACATCTTCCGTAAA
Organism: Saccharicrinis sp.; assembly: GCA_024635555.1. GTDB lineage: Bacteria > Bacteroidota > Bacteroidia > Bacteroidales > Marinilabiliaceae > Saccharicrinis. The sequence continues at coordinate 27,452 of JAGXIO010000063.1, read as the reverse complement.
ACTAAAGAATCGCTCGCAAAGCAACATAACGAATGTTATTTTTAACTTATATTTGGAAGGTTTTACTTTAACCCTTTAGGGATTTTTATTATCGGAGAAAACTTAGACCCTTCGGTGTGCTTGCACCCGGAGGCGTCGGATACACGGGAAAGTTTTTGTTATTTTAACGCCTAAGGATCTGCGATCCCTAAGGGTTTACCGGGGCGGAATTGCACAGGTAATAATGGAATTAATCAGTCTTTAGCCCCAAGCTTCAAGCCCACGCTCTCTGCAATCAACCCTAAAGTTTGAACACTTAAACTTTGAACCCATTTTCATCTCTAAAAAACTAAGCTTATAACTTCACATTCGTTATATTTGCTGGAATTTAAAAATGCACTATCCTTGAGCTGTTAAAAAAACAGTTAAACTTTTTAGAATTCTATCAGTTATAGAATTTTAGCTAAATCATCATATTTAAAATACAAACAACATAGACGTGGCAAAAAAAAATATTTTTAAAATAAGCACTACTATTGTTCTTATTGTAGTGCTGGCTGGCATCATTCTTTATCCCAAATTAAAGCCGCTTTTTGCAAGCGAAGGTAAAACTGGACCGCCAATGAGAGGCCGCGGGATGGGAGGGGAGAGGCAAGCCCTGTTTGCCAGTGGGTATGTGCTGCGACCTATTAACATGAACGAACTGATTTACAGTACCGGCTCCTTGCTGCCAGATGAGGAGGTGGATTTGGCCTTCGAGACTTCGGGCAAGGTGGTAGGCATTTATTTTAAAGAAGGTCGCACGGTAAAAAAAGGCGAATTGCTGGCCAAGATAAACGACAAGCCTTTGCAGGCGCAACTGTTGAAATTGCAAGCGCAAAAAAAATTGGTGACCGAACGTGAGTTTCGCCAAAAACAATTGTTGGAGCGTGATGCCATCAGTCGCGAAAGCTACGACCAGGTGGCTACAGAGATTCAAACCATTGATGCCGACATTATGCTTATCGAAGCCCGGATTGCAGAAACCGAACTCCGTGCTCCTTTCGACGGTACGGTGGGGCTACGCATGATTTCGGAAGGAGCTTTTACCACTACGCAAACAAAAATTGTAAGGCTGGTAAAAATCCGACCATTGAAGATTGAATTTTCAATCCCCGAACGATATTCGGGAGAAGTAACACCTGATTTTCCGCTTACTTTTGAGGTGGACGGCTTTGCTGAGCCTTTTGAGGCAAAAGTTTATGCCATAGCTCCGCAGGTTGATATGGATACCCGAACCATTATAGTGAGGGCTATGTACGCTAACACCAATGAGGAACTAAAGCCCGGACGATTTGCCAGTGTACGGGCTCGCCTGTCGGAAATTAAAAATACCATATCCATACCCACCCAAGCGTTAATTGCCGAAATGTCGGGCGAAAAGGTGTTTATTTATAAAAACGGCAAAGCCAAAGAAGTAAGTGTTACCACCGGACTGCGCACCGAATCGCACATACAGATACGCACGGGACTCAATTTTGGCGACACGCTGCTTACCACGGCCATATTACAGCTTAGGGAAGATTTGCCGGTACAATTAGACACTCTGGTTGTCAATCAGCAAAAGGAGGACGAATAACATGAGCTTATCATCCATCAGTATACAAAGGCCTGTTTTGGCCACTGTTTTTTCTCTGGTCATTCTACTTTTTGGAGCCATAGGAATCACCTATCTTGGTGTGCGGGAGTTTCCCAGCGTCGATCCGCCCATCATATCGGTGCGTACCTCTTACCCCGGTGCTAACTCCGACGTTATCGAATCGCAGATTACCGAGCCCTTGGAGCAATCCATCAATGGCATCCCGGGCATACGTACCCTCACCAGCAGTAGTAGTCAAGGTAGCAGTCGCATTACTGTTGAGTTTGAGCTAAGTGTCGATCTGGAAACTGCGGCTAATGACGTGCGCGACAAGGTTTCACAGGCCCAACGCTACCTGCCCAATGATGTGGATCCGCCCACCATTTCAAAGGCCGATGCCGACGCCAATCCTATTTTGATGGTGGCGGTTCGTAGTCCCAAACGATCGCTGCTGGAACTTTCGGAAATTGCAGAGCTTACTTTTAAAGAGCAACTACAAACGGTATCAGGGGTGAGTTCTGTGGATGTTTGGGGTGAAAAGAGATATGCCATGCGTATTTGGCTCGACCCCGCAAAATTGGCAGGTTACCAGATGACACCCTTGGATGTGCGCAATGCCTTGCAACGCGAAAACGTAGAACTCCCTGCCGGAAGTATCGAGGGTAATACAACTGAACTTACCATCCGTACCCTGGGGCTGATGACCACACCCGAGGAGTTTAACAGCCTTATATTAAAACAGGATGGTAGTCAACTCATTAGGGTGCGCGATATTGGCCGTGCCGAACTAGGACCCGAAGACCTGCGAGGGATCATGAAAATGAATGGAATACCCATGGTGGCCACGGTAATTGTTCCGCAGCCTGGTGCCAACCATATCGAAATTGTGGATGCTGTATACGAACGGCTGGAATTCATCAAAAAAGATTTGCCCGATGATGTGGATTTTGAAATAGGGTTCGACAATACCAGTTATATCCGCTCATCTATCAGCGAAGTAGAAACCACTATTTATGTGGCCTTTTTGTTGGTGGTAGTTATCATCTTTTTCTTTTTACGCGATTGGCGTACCACTATTATTCCCATTCTCGTTATCCCGGTTTCGTTGGTGGGTACTTTTTTTATCATGTACCTTGCCGATTTTACCATCAATGTACTCACGTTGTTGGCAATTGTTCTTTCCATAGGTTTGGTGGTAGATGATGCCATTGTGATGATGGAAAATATTTATGTAAAAATCGAGCGGGGTATGAGCCCCAAAAAGGCAGGTTTGGAAGGGGCTAATGAAATATTTTTTGCCATTATTGCTACTACCGTTACGCTAGTGGCAGTTTTCTTCCCCATTGTTTTTTTAGAGGGGATGACAGGACGGCTTTTCCGCGAGTTTAGTATCGTTATTGCCGGTGCGGTGACCATTTCGTCGTTTGTGGCACTTACGTTTACCCCTATGTTATCCACTAAACTGCTTAAGACCAGGCAAACGCACAATCGATTTTATAACTGGTCAGAGAAATACTTTGTACGCTTTAACAATGCCTATAAAGGTTCGTTGGAGAAATTTCTGAACCGGAAGTTTATTTCACTTTTTATTCTTATCGGCTCCGGGCTACTTATCTTTGTTTTGTGGAAAGCAATACCAGCTGAAATGGCTCCAATGGAAGACCGATCGCAATTTAATGTAAACATCACTCCGCCGCAGGGTGCCACCTATGAGTTTAACTTCGATTATGTAGAAGATGTAGGGGCTTTGGTAGTAGAAGAAGTGCCTGAAGCCTCGAATATCATTACGCTTGTCAGGGGCAGTTGGGCATTTGTGCGCACGGCACTCGTTAAACCTTCGGAGCGCGATCGGTCGCAGCAGGAAATTGCCAGCCAATTGACGGGAGAGCTAAGTAAAAAAACAAAAGCACGTGCCAATATCATACAACCATCTACCTTTGGAGGAAGACGAGCGCGACAACCTATTCAATTTGTATTGCAAGCGCCAACCATTGATAAGCTGCGCGAAATATTACCCGTATTTATGGCCGAGGTGCAAAATAACTCCATGTTTGTAATGGCCGATGTGAATCTGAAATTCACCAAGCCCGAGTTGCAAATCGAGATTAATCGCGACAAAGCCAACCTGCTGGGCGTTTCTACGCAGAACATTGGACAAACATTGCAATTGGCGCTGAGCGGTCAGCGTTTCGGCTATTTTATAATGAACGGGAAGCAATACGAGATTTTGGGCGAGCTGCCCCGTCAGGAGCGCAATAAACCGCTTGATTTGAAATCGTTGTACGTGCGCAACAACAAAGGTGAGATGATGCAACTCGATAATTTTGTTACGCTAAAGGAAACCACGGCACCGCCTCAGCTTTATCGTTACAATCGTTTTGTTGCGGCCACCATTTCGTCGAATCTGGCGGATGGTTATACCATTAGTGCAGGTATTGAAGAAATGGACAGGATAGCCCAAAAAGTGTTGGACGATTCATTCAGAACTGCACTCGACGGCGATTCTAAAGACTTTATGGAAAGTTCGTCGAGTTTGATGTTTGCCTTTTTATTGGCTATCGTACTTATTTTTCTTGTGCTTGCCGCACAGTTCGAGAGTTTTAAAGATCCCATCATCGTGATGATGACCGTTCCGCTGGCATTGACCGGGGCACTGATATTTATGTGGTATTTTAATATCACTATGAATATTTTTAGCCAGATAGGTATCATCATGTTGATTGGTCTGGTGAGCAAAAACGGGATTTTAATCGTGGAATTTGCCAACCAGCGGAAAGCCGCCGGCATGAATAAATTTGAAGCCATAAAATTTGCTTCAGCAGCCCGTTTTCGCCCTATCCTTATGACCAGTTTATCTACTATTTTGGGTATCCTTCCGCTAGCCTTGGGACTGGGCGAGGGTGCACAAAGCCGCGTGGCCATGGGTACTGCCGTGGTAGGCGGATTGGTCATCGCTACTTTTTTAACCTTATATGTTATCCCCGGTATTTATTTATTGATATCGAGCGAACGAAAAAATACTGACAACGATGCTGTTAATGAAAACGAGATTACTGCTTAATATGAAAATATCTGCTGCTGCCATTCTGTTTGTATTGTGCATAGGCAATATAGAAGCCCAGGAAATATATGATTTGGAGCGTTGTGTGGTGACGGCTTTGGAGCAGAATTTTGCCGTAAAAGTGGCTCGTAACAATGCCCAAATGGCCGACAATAATGTTACCCTTGGCAATGCGGGTTTTTTGCCTACCTTATCTGCCACAGGCCGGTTTGGAGGCAATGTGAATAGCACCCTGCAAAACATGAATGACGGCACCCAAAAAGAAACCAATGGCGTACATAACACAACGGGCTCGGCCGGCATCGACTTTAGTATGCCTCTGTTTAGCGGTTTTAATGTGCAAACTACCTGGCAAAAACTGGGCGAACTAAAACAAATGGGCGAATTAAATTCGCAAATGGCCATGGAAAATTTGGTAGCACAAATTGTTTCGGAATATTATTATTATATCCAACAATTGAATTATCGAAACAACATGAAATATGCCGTTTCGCTTTCGCGCGAAAGGGTCAGGATTGATGAGGAGCGCTATCTGCTGGGCTCATCGTCGAAACTGGAGTTATTGCAATCGGTGGTGTACCTCAATGCGGACAGCTCACGCTTGGCAAGGCAGAACGAAGCCATTTTAGAGTCGGCAGTACAGCTCCAAAAACTGATGGCACTGGAAAACCTCGAAGAAAAAATACAGTTGGCTGATACTTCTATTATGGTAAACCCCAGTTTGATGTATGCTGAGCTGTTGGCCAAAACCATGGAGCTGAACACCGGCTTGCAATTAGCCCAAAAAAATCAAGAGATATCAGAACTTGATTATAAAATTATCGCTTCACGTGCCTATCCCTATTTAAATCTTAATTCGGGATATGGTTATGGCTATCGTGGTTATGGTACAGGTACCCTGGGAGAGTATGGCGAACGAAGTTTGAAAAATCAGCATAACCGTACATTCGATTATGGTGTTACGCTGGGGGTAGATATTTTTGATGGCTTTAACCGCCGACGCGAAAAAGCCAATGCTACCATTGAAATAGAAAACCGTAAGTATAGGTATCAGGAGGTTGAGCAGGATATTAAGGCTGAACTGCTGACTGTGTATTATGCTTACAAAAATAATTTGGGACTTTTGCAATTAGAGGAGCAAAATCTCAATGTAGCTCGCGAAAATCTTGAGATAGCCATGGAGCGATACCGACTCGGGGCGCTGTCGGGCTTGGAATTGCGCGAAGTGCAAAAAAGCCTTCTGGATGCCGAGGAAAGGCTTATATCGGTAAAGTTCAGGACAAAGCTGGCAGAGATTTCGCTGCTGCAAATGGCGGGTAGAATAATGGAGTACGTGTAATCAGTCAACAGTTGGAGTGAAACGACATCCCGTCATCTTATTTTCAGTTTATTTTTTGACGGGAAAGCAGTCAACAGTGATCATCAAATCAGCACATCACCAAATTAGCACATCAGCACATCATCAAATTAGCACATCACCAAATCACCACATCATCAAATTAGCACATCATCAAATTAGCACATCATCAAATTAGCACATCAGCACATCACCAAATCAGCACATCATCAAATCACCACATCAGCACATCATCAAATCAGCACATCATCACATTAGCACATTATCTAATGAAGTTAAAAGCCTTAAAATACATTTCATTTTTTTTCAGTAGCATAGCTCTATGCTTAATTATGTTTGATTTTGGATTTGGGCAGGATGCTCCTACGCTAAAAATAATCAATACAAGCTATCCTATTTTATTGATTGGCATCATCATAGGCATACCGATTAAATACATCGTGAACTTCAAAAGTTATCAAAAAGTGAGCATCTGGATTATTGAAATCATCCTATTGCTATTCTATGTTATTTTATTGGTAACTGTTCCGTTTGCTTCCTTTGCAAGCGATTCATTGCGCATATGGACAAATCCTAAAATATTATTGTTTGTAGCATTTTTGTTAAGTTTTGCCCGCGAAGTATCGGAGGTAAAACTAAACTGGCGTTACCAGCGTACCAACCCGGCTGTAATTTTTGTTCTTAGTTTTGCATTGCTCATTTTGGCGGGTAGTTTGCTACTTATGCTGCCCAATGCCACACATTCGGGTATCAGCTTTTTAAACGCTTTGTTTACATCAACCAGTGCAGTTTGCGTAACAGGTCTGACCGTGTTAGATACTGGTACCTATTTTACCTTATTTGGCCAAACAATTATCATGATCTTGATTCAATTGGGAGGCCTTGGTATCATGACTTTTACTAGTTTTTTTGCTTACTTTTTTTTGGGAGGAGCTTCGTATCAAAACCTTCTATTGTTGGGTGATTTTACCAGCGAAAATAAGATATCGGAAGTGTTGGGCACCTTAAAAAAAATACTCGTTTTTACTTTTTTGGCCGAAGGTATCGGAATGTTAATCATCTATTTACATGTAAAAAACATGGCTATTCCCGGGGATACCAATGCCGTTTTCTTTTCCATGTTCCATTCCATATCAGCATTTTGTAATGCCGGATTTTCCACACTCTCCAATAATTTTTACGATATTGGGTTTCGCTTTAATTATAGCCTTCATTTTACCATCGCCCTATTGTTTATTATTGGTGGTTTGGGTTTTCCGGTTATTATCAACTTGTATGCATGGTTCAGGTATTACGTGGGGAATGGAGTGCAACGGCTCTACACGCACAAAAGAGTTTTTTACCGAGCCAATGTTATCAACTTAAACACAAAGTTGGTTTTATATACCACACTTGGTTTATTGGTTTTGGGCACACTCGTTTTTTGGGGCTTAGAATATAACAATACGCTTGCTCAACATAGTGGTGCAGGTAAGTTGATGACTGCTTTTTTTGCCGCAGCAACACCTCGTACCGCTGGCTTTAACACCATTGATACTGCTTTGATGGGCGTTCCTGCCTTGATGTTTGTTATCTTTTTAATGTGGATAGGTGCTTCGCCTGCATCTACCGGTGGAGGTATAAAAACTAGTACCTTTGCTTTGGCATTTTTAAATGCGATTAGCTTGGCGAAAGGCAAAAACCGTGTAGAACTGAACAAGCGCCAAGTTCAGGAGAGTTCACTCAGGCGTTCCTTTGCCTTCGTTTTTCTTTCCTTGGTTTTTATTTCATTGGCTATTCTGCTTCTTACTATTGTTGAACCCGGTAAAAATGCCACCGATTTAATTTTTGAGGTTTTTTCTGCTTTTAGTACCGTGGGACTAAGCCATGGAATTACTAGCGACCTGTCCATGCTTGGTAAATACGTAATTATTGTTACCATGTTTATTGGTAGGATAGGAGCACTGACTTTTCTTTCCTCTTTACTTAAAAAAATAAGACATAAAAATTATCAGTATCCAAGCGAAGGTGTTTTAATTAACTAATAATTACTAGGAATGAACTTTTTAATCATAGGATTGGGAAATTTTGGATCATCATTGGCCATAAGGCTAACAGAACTAGGGCACGAGGTAATTGGTGTGGATATCAGCATGGGAAAAGTAGAATCGTTCAAAAGCGACATTACCCATACCATTTGTGCCGATTGTACTGACATACATGCCGCTAAGGAGCTTCCGATAAAGAACGCCGATGCGGTTATTGTGTGCATTGGGGAACACGAGGGAAATTCTATTATGTCTACGGCGGTACTAAAACAATTGAATGCCAAACGAATCATCGGAAGGATTGTGTCAGATACACAGGCCACTGTTTTACAGGCGATGGGGATTGAGGAAATGGTTCATCCCGAAAAGGAATCTGCCAATAAGTTAGCTAAAAACCTAACTACCCAAGGTTTGATAGATTCCTTTGAATTGTCCGACCGCTACAGCATCGTTAAAATTGATGTGCCCGAAAAATACGCTGGAAAAACTTTACAAGAGCTCGACCTGCGTAAAATATTTAATCTCACCATCCTTGCCACTATGGAAAAAACGGATAGGAGGAGTTTGCTTGGTTTTAAAAAATCTAATATGGAGGTGCAGGGTATTGCCCAGGCCGATACCATGTTAAACAAAGGGGATATTATTGTTGTTTTTGGAGAAGATAAAGATATCAAACGATTTTTGGCGTAGGAGTAATCCATGTATAACCCCCAGTGGAGCATGGGTAGCTGGGGGTAGAAACAAAAGGACTACTTTTAACTCCCTAGGAGTTACCCGGAAAACAATATATATAGAATGTGATAAAAAGTGTTTATCTCGATAGAAAGTGAAACAAAGAGAAGTCAAAGATTCTTTCAGCAAACCCGACCTATTCAACACTTAAAATCCATTATTTCCACCCGCATTTCATATCTTTGCTCTCTTAATTAAAAATGCCGCATGTCCAATTCTGTTTCTAAGAGTATTCAAATAAAAGGAGCAAGGGTACACAACCTAAAAGGTATCGACCTAGAACTGCCCCGCAATAAATTTATCGTTATCACAGGTGTTTCTGGCTCAGGTAAATCTTCCCTGGCTTTTGATACGCTATATGCCGAGGGGCAACGGCGTTATGTTGAAAGCTTGAGCTCGTATGCCCGCCAGTTTTTGGGTAGAATAGATAAACCTGAGGTAGATTATATCAAAGGTATTCCACCCGCCATTGCCATTGAGCAAAAGGTAAACACGCGCAATCCACGTTCTACGGTGGGCACTTCAACGGAAGTTTACGATTATATGAAGCTACTTTTCGCCAGGATAGGGAGAACAATTTCACCCGCGTCGGGAAAAGAGGTGAAACGGCATTACGTTTCGGATGTGGTGAATCATATTACCAATCACGACGATGAAACTAGATTAGTTATTCTAACAGCCATTCTTGTTCCAGAGGGCAGAACTTGTGTTGAACATCTGGAGGTACTGATGAAACAGGGTTTTGTACGTGTGGAGAGCGAAGGCGAGTTTTATAAGATAGAAGATATACTGAACGACGAAAAGCTATTGAGTGCTTGTAACTCGTTTAGCTTAGTTATCGACCGAGCCACAGCCGCTAAAGACGAAGATAACCTGTCGCGTTTGGCCGATTCTATCCAAACAGCTTTTTTTGAAGGCAAGGGAGAGTGCATGGTAAGCGTTTACAAAAAAGATGGAACAAAAACCACCACTTTTAGTAATCGTTTTGAGTTGGATGGGATTGAGTTTGAAGAGCCCAGCGAACATATGTTTACCTTTAACAACCCGGTGGGTGCATGTAAAAGTTGCGAAGGCTTTGGCAATGTGATTGGTATAGATGAAGATTTGGTGATTCCCAATAAATCGTTATCCGTTTATGAAGATGCCGTGGCCTGTTGGAAGGGCGATAAAATGAGCGAGTATAAAAAGATGCTCATTTCCTCGGCACACCATTTTAATTTCCCTGTACACAAACCTTATTACGAACTTACACAAGAGCAGCGCAAACTACTTTGGGAAGGTAACAGTTATTTTCACGGTATCAATACGTTCTTTAAACAAGTTGAAGAGCAGCAATATAAAATTCAGTACCGGGTGATGCTGTCGCGTTATCGCGGCAAAACAAAGTGCCCCGAGTGCAATGGCACCAGACTAAAAAAGGAAGCTTCGTATGTAAAAGTGGGAGGGAAGAGTGTCTCGGAATTGGTGCTGCTGCCCTTAACGGAGTTGATGGATTTTTTTAAACATCTGAAACTTAGTAAGCACGAAGAAAAAGTGGCCGTTCGTCTTTTTACGGAGATAAATACCCGCCTTAAATTTTTGTACGAGGTAGGCTTGGGCTATCTTACCCTGAACCGTCTTTCGGCAACGCTGTCGGGCGGCGAGAGCCAGCGCATTAACCTGGCTACTTCGCTGGGAAGCAATTTGGTGGGTTCCCTGTATATTTTGGATGAACCCAGCATAGGCTTGCACTCGCGCGATACAGCGCTACTGATTACGGTTTTACAAGAGCTTAAACAAATGGGCAACACGGTGGTGGTAGTGGAGCATGATGAGGATATTATGCGCGCCGCCGACATGATTGTGGATATTGGGCCTGGCGCAGGACGTTTGGGGGGCGAAGTTGTGTTTAAAGGTAAACTGGAGGAGAGTGCCGATGCACAGCTTAGTTTGACCCACCAATATTTATTTGGCGCCAAAAAAATTGAGCTGCCCACATCGCGCAGGAGATGGAATAACTATTTGGAAATCCTGGGCGCCCGCGAAAATAATCTGAAAGGGATAAGTGTAAAAATACCGCTTAACGTGCTCAATGTGATAACGGGAGTGAGCGGTTCGGGAAAATCCTCACTCATCAGCACTATTTTGTACCCGGCCATTAAAAAAAGATTGGGAGGATATGCCGATAAAACAGGAGCTTTTGACCTGCTCAGAGGAAGCGTGGAAGATATTGCTGAGGTTGAATTTGTGGACCAAAACCCCATCGGAAAATCCTCGCGGTCCAACCCAGCAACCTATCTTAAAGCCTACGACGAGATACGAAAGCTGATGGCCGATCAAAAAGCATCTAAGATTAATGGTTATAAGGCATCGCACTTTTCGTTTAATATTGATGGTGGCCGCTGTGAGGAATGTCAGGGCGAAGGAACCATTAAAGTAGAAATGCAGTTTATGGCCGATATAGTACTCACATGCGAAAACTGTGGTGGCAAACGCTTTAAAAGCGATATTCTGGAAGTGAAATATCGGAACAAAAACATACACGATATATTGGAGATGACCGTTGAACAGGCCATCGATTTTTTTGGAGAGGAGGCAAAGCCTACCCCCAAACGTATTGTAACCAAATTAAAACCATTGGCCGATGTAGGCTTGGGATACGTGAAGATGGGGCAGCCCAGTAGCACCCTTTCCGGTGGCGAAAGTCAACGCATTAAGCTGGCTTCCTTTTTGGCCAAGGAGAAGAATGAACCTACCCTGTTTATATTTGATGAACCTACCACAGGGCTACATTTTAACGATATCAAAAAGCTACTCTCGGCATTTGATGCCTTAATAGCTAAAGGGCATTCGTTGGTAATCATAGAGCATAACATGGAAATCATCAAATCGGCAGATTGGATAATTGATCTTGGACCCGAAGGTGGTGAAAAAGGAGGACATCTCATTTTTGAAGGCACCCCCGAAGACTTGGTGAAAGAAAAAGCATCGTACACGGGTAAATATTTAAAGCCTTATTTGAAGTGAAAATAAGTGATTTTATTGATTATACATATCGGTAATGTGTTTCTGGTATCCCGGCATTATAAATGTACTTTGTGAAATGTCGAATATTGGATGCTCATTTTCTGGTTAAAAGCTCTATCTTACTTATTTTAATTGTTTTGCAGAAGGTTAGGAAAATTTGCTTATATTTAATATCTTGCCTAAATATGTATATTTAAAGAATGAAGAAACAGCGGATATATTTGGACACTTCAGTTTTTGGTGGACTTTATGATGAAGAGTTTCAAAAATATACAGAACTATTATTTGAGAGAATTAAAAAATCTGAATTTGATGTAATCTTTTCAAATATTACAGAGCAAGAATTAGCAAAAGCACCAGAAAAAGTTAGAAAAACAATAGAATTAATTCCGGGAAACTCATCGGAATGTGTAAAATCGGATATTGAGACTGTTCAATTAGCAAAAAAATATATTGAAGAAGGAGTAGTCGGAGCTACGTCATTTGCTGATTGTTTGCATATTGCATTGGCTACAATATATAACGCAAATGTTTTAGTAAGTTGGAATTTCAAACATATTGTAAACATGGTAAGAATTACTGGTTACAATTCCGTAAATATGTCGGAAGGGTATAAACCAATCGATATTCGTTCGCCAAGAGAACTAATAACATATGAATACTAAAGAAAAAAATAAGAAAAAGAAACCTGCCCGTTCGATAGGCGGGTTTGATGCCGTAAAATTTATGCGGGAACAAAGGGACAGAATTTCAAAAGATATCATGAATTTAAGTCCCGAAGAAATCTTGGAATATTTTGAAAGGAGAGGGTTTGATAAAAATAGTATAAAGCCCAATTCCTAAAAAGGAAGTGTCTTTTTTGGTTTTGCCAAATATCCTGATTAAAGTATTAACGATTTATGCTATTTCGATACAAACATTAAAACAACGTACCCTGAACAAAATCCGTTGAAACCGGCACAATTTTATCCAAAGTAACATACCATATAAAACCTTTAACTGTTTCATGGCCCATGCCTTTAACCTGGCGCACATATTGCGATACCTGTTTTTCGTATTGGGCTTCTTGCTTGTCGCCAAACTTATAATCGATAACATGAACTTCATCGCCTAAAAATACCACCCGGTCGGGTCTGTAAGTGCCGTTTTTAGTTAAGATGGCATTCTCGGCCTTTACCTTATTTCTTGAGTCAAACCAATCCTTGGTTTCAGGTTTGGTAATGAGCGTAGCTATCTGCGTTTTCAGTATTTGCTTTTCTTTTTCCGACAGCTTTCCTTCAAAAAGCATTTTAGTTAAAGCATAGTCTATGTCGTCGGCAGTGGTGATATATTCAAAAGCTTCATGCATCACCTTTCCATAGTTTATCTTGCTCTGCGTACCATCTACGGTAAAATAATCATCGCTCTCTGTTTTAATGGCAATATGATCATCGTTGAGCAACTTATTGGTGAAGGGTTTTAACGCTTCGCTTACAATTTCGCTTTTAGCATTGGTTTTTTCCTTTGGGGTGGGTATCTCACCGTAGCGCAACAAACTGTTTTCCTTGTCCCACGAACTTGCCAGGTCAATAAAGCCCTGTTCGTTATTAAACACCTGATCGTCTATGGCCCAGTACATCAAATCCGAAACACTTTTTAGCTGCTTTTTATATTCCCTCGTAGGGCTGTCGCCATAGGTCATTAGCACCTCGCAACTGCGGGTAGTAGCCACATATAACATGTTCAGGCTATCCACATATTGGTACAGGCGCTCTTTAAAATAATCTTCTTTAAAAATGGTGTTTTGCAGTCGCGATGTATACGTTACCGGCAATAGTTTTATCTGGTCGAAGGGTGCTTTGTTGGGTCGGCACCATATAATGTTGCTATTGATCTCCGTGTCGAGTTTCCAGTTGCAGTAGGGTATAAGCACCACTTTAAATTCCAGACCCTTAGATTTATGTATGGTCATTATTTTTATGGCTTCCTGGTTGTCGGGAACGGCTATGGCTTCCGTCTTTCCTTTGTCGTCCCACCATTCTATAAAGGCACTCAAATCTGGAAAGTGATCTTTAATAAACTGGTTGGTGCAGTTGATAAATGCCTGAATAAATATCCCTTGTTTTTCTTTGAGCTCGTCGGGCAGGTTGTGTGCCAGCATCTCAACCAGTTCTAACAATGGTTTTTGTCGTTGTGTAAGTAGTTGGTTTATCCATTCGTATTCCTGACGGACAAAACCTTTATCCGTATCTAATTCAAAAAATTGTCCTATTTCTAGTGATGATGAGGGCTGTTCATTAAAGAGCAGTTGATGATTTAACACCATATCGGCTTTAAGTATCAGGTTATTGGGGTTTTGGAGATACTTTATTTGCGCCATCATAAAATTAACGGCTGATGAGCCCGACAAAAACAAGGATTCGTTGGAAATGACAGGTATCATGGTTCCCGATTCGGAATAAGTGCCCGAAAGTAGTGCATTGGCAATAGTTTCTCCTTCGCCTTTTTTGCGCACCAAAATACAAAAATCGCTGTATCTGTATCCTTTGCCAATGAGCTGTTCGATATCTTGCACCAGATTGTTGAGCATGCGTTCATCGTAACTTAGCTCTTTATCCGCAGCATAAAAACGTGCTTGAATATGCCCTTCGTTGACAGGTTTGTTTAATGGAGTATGTTGATAAACATCGTGGTAAGCTTGCGAAATTTTGCTTCCAAAGTCTGCAATAATCGATTCATCTTTAATATGATCAGAAAACAAGGTGTTAAAGTTATTTTGAATGGCCTGCGCACCCGAAACAAACAAGGAATTGTTAAATCCCACAATATTCGAGAGACTACGCCAGTTTGTATCCAATGAAAGAACTTGGCTGCCAAACTGCGCAAAATCATGCTCAACGGTGTTGGCCAGGAGGTTCCAGTCGGAATTGCGCCAGCGATAAATAGATTGTTTTACATCGCCAACGATAAGACTTGTTTGATCCGTGGCCAATGAGTTTTCAATGAGCGGTCTAAAATTGAGCCATTGCAGCTTCGAGGTGTCCTGGAACTCGTCAATCATAAAATTTTGAAAGCGTGTTCCTATCTTCTCGTATATGAAAGGCGTATCGTTTTGGTCTATTATCTTATGCAGAAAGTGTGATGAATCAGCAATTAAAAAAATATTCTCGTCGCGACAGATGGCTTGTACCTCGCGTGCTATATCAGCAATAATACCCAGGGCAAAATAATTTTGGGCGATAACCTTTGCGGTGTTGTAGTTTTCAAACTCACGCTCCAACAAATCAACAGCCTTTTTTATAAGGTTGTTGAGGGTTGGATAAATATCATCAATCTGCTGGTTTATCGCTGCCGAATTTTCTTTGCGTCCCCATTTTTCTGGTTCGTCGATAATTTTTAGTAGGGTAGCGGTAGGCTCAAAATCGCGCAGTTCGCTAAGCTTTTCGAAGTACTTGAGCGGTGTTCGACTTTTGCCGGTAAAACTATCATATGCTAAAGCACTCTTATCTATCAAAGCGCATCCTTGCTGTCCAATGCTAAGCATCTCTGCTTCAAAATTATTAACAACAATCTGAATTTGATCCAGGTAACCTTGCATTTGTTTTTTGTCGCCGATATTGTTAAAAATATCGCGGCTCTCTAGCTGAAATAACTCGTTAAATATTTCGGTGCCCAGGCTGTTTAGATCGCTGCTTAGGTTCCAGCTTTTGCCTTGACTAAGCTTTTGTTGCGCAAACTTTACCAACCAATCTTTCAAGTGGGCATGCTCGGGTAAATCTACTTTCATCAATAAATGATCCACCGCTTTTTGAAGGATGGCAGAAGTGTTCAGTTCAATTTTGAAGCCGCTCTCTAAGCCTGCTTCACGTGCAAAAGAACGTATTATCCGTTGAAAAAAGCTATCGATGGTGCTTACCGAAAAGTTAGAGAAATCGTGAAGCAAGTAACTCAACAGCACATGCGCCTTATTCCTCACTTGCTTTTCGCTCAGCTTAAATTCACCCATCAAATCATCTACATAGTCGTTCGTTTTATGGGTCGAAATTTCGAAGAGTTTTTCCAGGATACGGCTTTTCATCTCGCCAGTGGCTTTATTGGTAAAGGTAACGGCCAAAGTGTTGATGTAGCTGGTGGGATTATCGTACAGCAAAAAGAGATACTCTCTGGTGAGTGTAAATGTTTTTCCTGATCCGGCCGAAGCCCTGTATATTTTAAGTTGCGACATGGAGATCGGGGTTAACGTCTAATTTTAAAATTCGTGATATTATTTTAATTGTAGGCATTAATTATGGCTGCATCTTTTTAAAAACCATTTGTGTCATTGTTGCTTGATAAACGATGTAAGTTCCTTTTATTTTTCTCTCTTGTACATAGTATGAGTTAAGGATTAATCTATTTTCCTTATCCAATCCTACGAAAAAAATTGCAGAGGCCGCTCTTGATAAGCCAAATAGCATTAAAAATCGATTACTCTCAATGTCATAATTTTTATTCACAACACGCTTAAACTTACCTTTCTTTTTTGCGAAGAGTTGAAATTTATCCGGAGTTATATTTAAATAAACGTCATCATCCTTATTGTTATATTCAAGTTTTGCTGAACGATACATTTTATTTTTATTATACAAAGCAGAATCTTCGTAGGTGATCTGTCTGTTTAATGTAATCCTCCATTCACCTATAACTAGATCCTTATTTAAAATCATTGTAGTGGTGTCGAGTTGTACATGTGTTCTAGCGGAAGGCACGCACCACCAAGTCTGAATTCCGTTGTTATTAAATGAAAGTCCCACTTGCGTTTTTAAAATATCTCGTGTCAAAAATTTCTCGTAATAGTTGTAATCTTTATCCCATTTCTTAAAATCTGACGAGTCTGGAAATACATTACAATAATCAATAGGTAATTCGATATTCTCTTTTGGGTTTTTTTCAATTCGATTAACTACCTCTTTTTGAAGTCCACAAGAAGAATGCAATATTCCAAATGTAATTCCGAATAGAATAGTTCTAAAAATCTCTTTTATCATTATTGCCATGAATTTTAAATTAATGGATGTTTTTGTCAAACTGAAAGAATCGATTTTCTAAGGATTGTACAGTCCCGTAAAAAATTCACTTATTTTCGTTTTCCATTTACTATCGAAGCCCAGCGATTCTGCTATATTGGGTATTATTTCTTTTATGGGATCCAAAATGGAGTTCTCAATCAAATCTTTTGGTGGTACTATTATTTTAAGCGACAAAGGTAGTATCTGGATGCTAGCCTTATTTCCCAGCGATACAGGCTCTCCGTCAATATGGGCTTTGAGCTCTGTGGGATGTTCAATTTCAATTAATTTGGCACGAACCACTTCGTCCTTGTCATTTTTATTGATTGATTTATC
Source organism: Saccharicrinis sp. (assembly GCA_024635555.1). GTDB lineage: Bacteria > Bacteroidota > Bacteroidia > Bacteroidales > Marinilabiliaceae > Saccharicrinis. Next base: position 10,309 of record JAGXIO010000063.1, on the reverse strand, counting down.
CAGTAAGCTCAATATCATGGCAGGGGCATTAATCTTGGCAAAATCGTGGATGATGCACACATCAATGAAGCCGTCGTCTATGAGGGCATTGGGTGCTATATGAATATTGTTACCGTATTGCGAGGAGTTGGCAAAGCTCACCAAAAAAGCTTTTCGGTTATAGATTTTCCCGTCAATTTTCAGCAGATAGTTTTCGGATTTGTAGCCTGCAAATTCGGTGGTTATCAATTGAAGATAACCCAAAGGGCCGCGTAGTTTTCTACCTTCAAAATTATGACTTATGTGGGCATCAAAACCAATGCCGGCCACATTTACCGAGCAGTATTGATTCACCTTCATAGTATCTATCTTTTTTTCCAAAAAACTATTTAAGCATTGTACGGCCTTGTTCATCCGCATGGGTATTTGCATGTACCTGGCCAATCCGTTACCAGAGCCCGCGGGTACTATGGCCAGTGCGGTTTCGGTGCCTACCAGTTTGGATGCCACCTCGTTAACCGTCCCGTCACCACCCACAGCCACCACAACATCATATTTACCCACTGCTTGTCCGGCAAGCTCCCGCGCATGTCCTTTGTATTGGGTGTAACTGATGTCAACCGATAGTTTTTTGTGATTCAAATCTGTTTCGATACAACGCTCTACCGATTTTTGTTTTCCTATACCGGATACGGGGTTTATCAGAAAAAGAACTCTCTTTGTCATTATTAAGTATGGTTTTAGCAATTACAAATTTACAAAACAATGTTGAATATGCGGATTGTTTTTATATTAGCGGCTAATATAGTACAGATTTAAAATATACCTCTAATTATTATCACTTATGGACCCTTTTTTACAATTCGATAGTCAGTTGCTTTTATTATTAAACTATTTCCATACCGCTTTTTTCGATAAGGCTTTCTGGCTCACTTCCGACACTTTGGTTTGGGTGCCCATGTATTTGATGCTATTTTATACCATTGTAAAAGGACAAAAGTGGCAAAGCTGGATAACGGTACTGGCATTAATTGTTCTGGTAGTTTTATGCGATCGTATTTCAACCGACATTTTTAAATATAGTTTTGAACGCTTGCGACCTACGCATAATCCTGATTTAAAAGATATCGTTAAAACGGTGTTTGGTTATAGAGGGGGTAAATATGGTTTTGTGTCGTCTCATGCCGCCAATACTGCAGGCTTAGCTGTGTTTAGCTCTTTGTTGTTTAAAAATAGGTATTACACGGTGTTTATGGTGATGTGGGCTGTTATCGTAAGTTATTCGCGTATTTATCTGGGAGTTCATTTTCCAGGTGATGTATTAGGAGGAATACTATTGGGTGCCTTTTTGGGATTTTTGGTTTACAAACTTTATGGTATGATGGTGGGCAGAATTGCAGGCATGAGTCATTTTACCAAAAAAGAGTTAAACAAACATGTTGCCTCACAATTTAATAGCACGCAAATAAACCAGATAATATTTACAGGCGTATTAACTTTTGTGCTGATATTGATATTTTCGAAAGTTATACCGATATAAATAGAGTAATCATTATTAATTTAATGTGTCTAATTTTTCTCTTCAATTGAATTATCTAAATTGATTTTGATGGATAACATTCATCATCATAAGGCTTTACGACTTTATGATTGTTAAAGGATGTTGCATATAGTTGAAATGTTTTTTTTATATAATTATAATGTCTATATTTAAAGCACTTCAAATTTAAAATCATATCGCTTATGAGCACTACAATCACATTCAATCAGCTAAGACAGCTTAAAGACAGCTTGCCAAATGGCAGCATGAGAACTATTGCACGAGAATTAGATTTAAATGTTGAAACCGTTCGGAATTATTTTGGAGGTAAAAATTACGAAAGGGGTAGGAGTGTTGGTATACATACTGAACCTGGCCCTGATGGAGGAATTGTAGAACTTGATGACACTACTATTTTAAATTTTGCCAAAGATATTTTGGAAGGCAAAAAGAAAGTACAAATTTTTAGTTAGTAGTAGTGAATAGAGATTAAACAAAAAATGGTGCTTGTTAAGCACCATTTTTTGTTTTTAATAGTTGCACTAACGCCTATCTCTCATCATATCCTCATCCTTTTTAAGTGAATATTTTAAAAGATAAAAACCTGCCACACCTGCCACGATGGAGCCAATGAAAATACCAATTTTAGCTTGGTTCAAAATGTCGGGTAGACCTTTGAAGGCAAGGCTGGCAATAAATATCGACATGGTAAATCCAATACCACCCAATAATCCTAATCCTGCAAACGACAACCAAGAGGAACCTTTAGGTTTTATGGAAATCCTTAATCTCACGCCCAGCCATGCAAAAAGGGTAATGCCAATTACCTTACCAAATACCAAACTAAAAGCGATGGCAAAGGATACTGAGCCCAATACTTCGGCACCATGGTGTCCTGCGCTTAAAACTACCCCTGCATTGGCCAGCGCAAATATGGGCAGCACAAACACGCTGATGAAACCATGAAATTGATGTTCGATATATTGCAGTGGACTACGCACTTTGCTCACAGCATATTCTATTTCGGATACGGCATGCATTTGTTCGTCCGACAATACTATTTCGTGCGTGCTTCTAGGTATGTCGCCAAAATGTTTGAGCCCAGTGTTTATCCTCGGCAAAAAATTATCCACATGTACTTTGGGTCGTGCAGGTATGGTAAAAGCAACCAGTACCCCAGCAATGGTGGCATGCAAGCCCGAACCCGGCCCAGCAGTGCCCGACACCAGAAATAAATACCAGATAACGAATCCCAAGAATGTATATAAACGTAAATCCTGGATGTTGCGCATGTTGGCAAAAGCTAAAACACCTAATAAAATGGCGGCAATCATTAAATAAGTCCAATGTAATTCGCCACCGTAAAACAAAGCAATAATAAGCACTGCACCCAAGTCGTCGACAATAGCCAGAGCGGTTAAAAATACTTTTAGACTAAGTGGCACTCGCTTACCCAACAAGCTTAAAATACCTAAGGAAAAGGCAATGTCGGTGGCCATAGGAATACCCCAGCCCTTGTTGGCAGTATCGCTCAGCCCAAACAAAAAGAACAGGGCAATGGGTACCACCATACCGCCAATGGCGCCGAAGATGGGTAAAGAAGCTTGCTTAAAAGTGCTTAGCTCCCCCGCCATAAACTCACGTTTTATCTCCAGACCCACCACAAAAAAGAAGATGGCCATCAATCCATCGTTTATCCAATGATGCCAGCTCATCTTCAAATGAAATTTACCCAAGTCGATGGTGAGCATATCGTGCCAGGCATGTTCGTACATGTTAGGGCTCACATTGGCCCAAACAACGGCCGCAAAGGTGGCTATCATTAATAGAGCGCTTCCACCAGTAATGGCTTTGAAGAAACTTCTAAAATAATTCAAGTCTTTTTGTTCTTCGGTCTTTGTCATTGTTTAATTACTAGTTTGTCTTAAATTTTAGTTTTTATGATGGATTCAAATAATTATTAGCTATTTGCAGTTTTTCGGGTGTTCCAATATCAAACCAGTATTCGTCCCAATCCTTCCATCCAAAAATGGCATGATGGGAGGCGAGATCAAGATATCCGTTGGTAATGGAAAATTTACGCACTGCTCCCAGATAATCTATAATTTCCGGCTCAATGATATGTATCCCCGAAAATGCCAAAGGTACATTAACATTATTTTTGCGACTCATACGTTGCTCCCCGGTAGTTAAGTTTTTCCATCCCGAAAGTCGCATATCATCATCAAACAATAAATAGCGTGCTGTGGGTCTATCCTTTACCATTAAGGTAGCCAAACCCTTTTTTTTTCGATGGTACTCCACCATGAGGTTTAGGTTGGCTCCGGTAAGCACATCTGCGTTGTACATTATAATGGGTTTTCCGGGAATAAACAGGGGAGCAGCCTTAAGCAGCCCACCACCGGTTTCTAACAAAAGTTCACTTTCGTCCGAAATGCGTATTTGTATAGTTGGAAATTGCAAGGTATCCACAAAATCTTTAACTGCTTGCGAATGATGATGTACATTGATAACAATATGTGTAACCCCAGTTTCGATGAGCTTTTCAATGGCATGGAGGAGCATCGGCTTGCCAGCTACCTCAAGCAATGCTTTGGGCACATTTTGCGTTAAACTACCTAATCGGGTGCCCAACCCGGCAGCAAAAATAAGTGCATTCATCCAACTATTATTTATTTTTGTTTGGTTTACACAGTTTGTGCTCCTTATTGGCCGTGCGGTCGCATTTTTTACATCTGAACTTGTCTTCTTTTTGCTTTATGGGATCTATCTCACTTTTCTTTTCTGTTTTACACTTTGTTTTTCCCATTGCTCAAGTAATTTATGATGTTTTTAAATGAAAATAAACCCCAACAATTATCGGCTTTGCCCAACAGGGTTCAATTCCTGCTCAATGTGATGGAGCTCCACCGTTACGGGATAGTTGTTTTGGATGTATTCGCTTAAACGTTCTGCGCTGTAAACTGATCGATGTTGTCCTCCTGTACAACCGAAATTCACCATTAAATGTTTAAAATTCCTATTAATATATTTTTCTACTGATTTGGATACCAAAGGGAATACACCATTTAAAAACGCTTCCATTTCGGGTTCTTTTTCAAAAAACTTGATAACGCTTTCGTCCTTGCCTGTAGCCTTGGCATATTCGGGATATCTTCCGGGGTTGTGCACAGCCCTGCAATCGAATACGAAACCTCCACCATTGCCGCTCATGTCGTAAGGTATGCCCCTTTTATACGAAAAGCTATTAATCGTTACCGTTAGCGCGTTTATTTTTAACAATTGCTGATTTTGCGTGAGCGCTTCCAAAACCTGATTAAGTTCAGGTATATGGATAGGCAAAGGATGGTTCTGCAACAAATAAGTTATGTTTTTTAGGGCATAGGGGATGCTCTTTAAAAAGTGTTCCTTTTTTTCGTAGAAGCCCCTAAAACCATAGGCTCCCATAGCTTGCATAATTCGGATATACACGTATCCTGCATAATGGTTTTTAAAGGAAGCCTCGTCAACTTCCATGTGTGTTTTTAAGGTATCAATGTAATGATCGTAAAGCATTTCGCGCAAGGCCACGGGTATGTCGGCTTTGCCATCGTATAAAATAGAGGCTAAGTCGTATTGCAGTGCACCTTTTCTGCCGCCCTGGTAATCGATAAACCAAGGCTCGCCATTTTTTATCATGATGTTACGCGATTGAAAATCGCGATATAAAAAGTAATGACAGTCCACTTCCAACAAAAAATCCATCAAGCGCTGAAAATCTTCCTCCAGTGCCTGCTCGTCGAAGGGTACCTGTGCCAGCTTTAAAAAATAATATTTAAAATAATGCAAATCCCATTGCATTGATTGACGGTCGAAGGCCTTGCGGGGGTAACACAGGTCAAAATCGAGACCTTCGGTTCCTCGTAGCTGAAACAGAACCAGTTCTTCGATGGTTTTTTTATAAATGTTGATAAGGCTATCCGAAAACTCGTCCTCGGATCTGTTCTTTTGCAAAAAATCAAACAAGGTTATACTACCCAAATCCTCTAAAAGATACACATCATTCTGACGATCAACGCTATAAATATCAGGCACCTTTAGACCTTTGGAAAAAAAATGTTCTGAAAAACCTATAAAAGCATCATTTTCTTTTTTATCAGCATTGTATGCACCAACGGCACTAAAACCATCGCCACTCAAACGCACATATTCGCGGTACGAACCCGAAAGTGGCAATATATTCATGGATTCTACCTGTTTACCGCTATGTTTGGTAAACATGGTCATCAGCAATTGTATTTTATCTTGTTCCATATGTTGGACTTTTTTTCTGTTTTTTTGAATTTCCAAAGCTAATAAAATATGGTAAAAGTTTCCAGTTATCCGTTCTCAATCGGCAGTCCGTAGTTTTTACCGTAGAAGGTTGTGCGTAGGAATCAAGTATTCAATCATATCGAAAAGTAGGATGGCAAAGAAACAATGAAATTAGGATTTCCAAAACGATGTTCTTTTCTTTTTCCTAAACGGAGTCATCATAAAAATTTTAATTGACAGCACTTTACATTAGCTTGATGAACTCGAGGTGGGGGATTTACACACATGGCAACAGGAGTAGCGACTGCCCTTATGGATGCTTTATTCTCCATGTTGTATGCCTATATAGAAACAGATGGTTCGGATGAATTGAAAAAGGAATACATACAACTACAAATCTTGCTGGATTCGTACCGTTAGTTTTTCTTTTAACACCACATTGTTCCGGCTTATGGCATGCATGCCATAAGCCGGCGCATTTTGTTTCAGCCTTTTGCAACCTTGCAATTCGTTGAAACAGTTTGTTTCGGTCTTTTGCAACCTTGCAATTCGTTGAAACAGTTTGTTTCGACCTTTTGCAGCCTTGCAATTCATTGAAACAGTTTGTTTCGGCCTTTTGCAACGGAGAAATGAGGTTCACGATTCAAAAAATGACTGTTGCGATGTAACTTTTAACAGTAAGTATTATGATATTTAAAATTATTCTTGTTACATTCGATTCGTCAAAATCATAATCCTAACTAATAGCCAGACAGATGAACAAAGCACAAGCCAATGAAAACATGGAAGCCCTGGCAGAGTTTGGCGTTACCCCCGACGTTATTACTGAACTTACCTCCAGCGTTGACGACTTTAACGCCCTCATTGGTAAGACCCGCACCATATTAAGCCAAAAATATGCTGCCCTAAATACGATAGAAGAACTATTCGACGAAGGCAATCAGATACTTAAATTAAACCTCGACAACTCCATGCTGATTTACCGGAAATCGCAAACCGAGTTTTACCAGAGATACCAAAGCGCACGAAACATTATCGACAATTAGTATCAAACAACAAAACTGCCTTGGCACATTTAACCAAGGCGGTTTTTTTATGGAATAAAACAAAACAGAGGATAGAAATAGCCGGAATACATATTAGGTTATCGACGTTAACAAAGGATAAAATACTTATTCATTAGCAACAACATGAAAAGAGACTTTGAGATTGATAAGCTGCATATATTATTACAAATTGAAGAGAATCGAATTTTAATAATTACAAATCTAATTAAGGAAAATTACTATGTATTGTCAGAAATGCGGAAAAGAAATTGACGAGGCGGTAAAGTTCTGTCCTCATTGCGGAAATCCGAAGAAAATAGAAGTTCCTAAAACACAAACTGTAACTTCAAGCGGAAGAATCACGGAAAAGTTATTAATGTGTCCCAAATGTAGGTCAACACAGTTAACGGATGGTAAAAAAGGTTTTAGTGCAGGAAAAGCTGTAGCAGGTGCTGTTTTGACCGGTGGTGTTGGAATTTTAGCTGGTGCAATAGGAAGTAATAAAACTGTAATTACTTGTTTGAATTGTGGTCATAAATTTAAGCCTGGAGAAGATTATAAAAATGCTATAAAAAAACAAAAGGAACAAGAAGAGGCGATGAAGAGTCCTGTTTTTTGGATAGTTTTAATAATTCTTATGATTCCATTTTTTTGGTTACTTTCAAAGTGTAGCTAATTATCGGATTATATTATTATTGCAAAAAAATAAATTCTAAAGCATATTAATCGGGAGCATTACAGTAAGAGTTATTGAATTAAAAGGTTTATGTGTATGAGAATGCAGTTGCTAACAAGCTTAAAGACGAAGTACATAAATGAATTATTGGAAAAAGAAATCGGAGCATAAATCATTAGATTATCGGAGTATAAATTTTTCCGGAAATTGGTCAAAGCATTTTATCAATAACTATGTTGATTCATTGATTTCTAATGGTGTTGAAGAAACCCAAGTGGCTTTTGCTAATTATAAGAATGAACATCTTCCTGATAGTTTGTATAAGTTTTTCCCTCCAACACTATATAGTTTGATTAGTATACAAAGTCAATCAGTTTATCTTTCTTCCCCAAGAAATTTTAATGACCCATTTGATAGTTATGTATGTATAGAATTAGATTCTTTTGTGAAGCTTTTCCTCTTAAAAGAACTTAAAAATAAAGGATTGGTAAGTGAAAATCATTCGGAAAATAATATTTCAGAACAAGAATATTGGGAGATATATCATTCTTGGTCAAAAGATGAAGAAATGCCACAAAACATATATCATCCCAATAGGACTGATTTCTCAACCACAATATATAAGATTTGCAAATCAAAAAGTGAAGAACTGAAAAAAAATATAGACCAAATAAGACTTGACGCACAGAAGGAATGTTCACGGAAAATTGATAATATCAGAAATATGCAATTTAAAATAAGTTGCTTTTCGAATTTTCAGAGTGAATCAGAACTTCTTTCAAATACAACTATGTGGTCTCACTATTCGGATAATCATAATGGATTTTGCGTCAAATATTCACTCGACTTTAAACAATTGGAAAATAAAGATTCAATACTTTGTGGCTTATTTCCTGTGACGTATACAGCAAATGTCCCAAAGGTTTCTCCTAGAGAATTATTAAGGTTAAAAAACGAAAATGATAAACTTGTATTAAATAAACATGTGTTAAAAACAACATACAAGTCATTGACTACTAAATCTAAATTTTGGAATTATGAGAAGGAATGGAGACTAATTATTGGTGATAGAAATTCTGAAATTATTTTAAACAATACAATTCCCTTCCTTAAAATTGATACTATTTATTTAGGTTGTAGGATTGAATCAAATTTTAAAAAACATTTGATTCATTTCGCGGCTGATAATGATATAAAGGTTTATCAAACGAAACAGAATAACGAGAAATTTATTTTAGACACAGTTCATCAAGATTTGAGAACATTAAAGCATGATGAATTCTTCGAAAAACTAAAGGTGTTAAAAAATATTGAGGATAAGAATGAACGTTTGAAAAAAACAATGCTTTTATATGAGAAGGATGAAAATTAATAAAGCCATTTGCCAATCTTAGACGGCTGACGGTCAAATGACCGCCAGTGCGCCTCTCACAATTTATCCCGATATGAGTTTTATAAGATTTTCATCTTCAAAAATCAACAAAAACTATAATTGGTACCAACGTATAGTTTGTATTTTTAAATTATTCCAACAACTTCCGACTGTGTGCACTGCTGCTCATGCAGGGCAATAGTTACACAAGGAAGGGGTGTTGGAATTATTAGCCAGAGGAGCCGGATACGGAAATTCTGTACGTCCGGATCTGCGGGGGATAGGTGGAGCAATCCGCTATTCTATCCCGATTGCCGTAATTTTAAGAAATAACACGAAATCCAAATATCATGAAAAAAAGAACATTGATTTTGACTCTTTTAACCATTATTTCTGTAGTTAACACCTACTCACAGAAAGAATTGAAGGTAACTAATATGCACTTATTCCCAGAAGGAAAACTTGTCGACGATTCAAATAGAACCAGAACTTTTACACCCTTCTATCTCAGTGACCAAGTTACAAATATCATATTCAGAGAGTTTTGGAATTATGCTAATAGTAATCCTGGGAAAGAATTAGAATGGGTTGATATTTCTAAAACATCTGATATAACATCAAAGCCGCAACCAATAATTAAGAAAATCAATTATTCAGAATTAGTAAAAATATCAATCAACAAAGAAAAATGGCCAAGTGATAATTACTTTGAATCCGAAGAATATAACAATAGCCCCGTGATTGGAGTATCAAAAGATTTGGCGAGGTATTTTTGTATGTGGTGGACATATAAATTCAATGCTAATTTAACAAAAAATGAAATGAATTCATCATCTAATTTATATTTACCATCTGATTCTCAAATAGAATATGCTAAAAAAACTGAACCATCTTTCTTTTCAGAGAATGAAGTTGGCTTTAGAGTTGCAATAACTGAATGAAAAACTATCGGCAACAAGCTGGGATAAAGCATGAGGAATTTCGTTTTTTTGAAGGTTAGCATAGGAAATAGACACCGCCAAATCTTTGATTTGGCTTTTGAAATAAATAAGTTAAAATAAAAGCTTTGGCTACGTGAAGTTTGAAGGGTTTACTCGTAAAAAGCTCCTTACCCCTCTTATTAGTCACGTTAGCAAATATGCTCAAATAGTTTCGGCAATAAAAATAAAGTTCCCAAATTGAGAATTTATTATATCTTTGCATCATGACTTAAAAGGATGGACAGAATATTTGCAAAGAGTACATTGAGAGAATATTGGGATAAACATCCTGATTCTGAACAGTATTTAAAAACATGGTTTGATACTGCGATGAGTTCTGATTGGAGAACACCAACCGATGTTAAACAGACATATGCAAATGCAAGTATTCTTAAGGATAGTCGAATTGTTTTTAATATAAAA
>JAGXIO010000062.1 GCA_024635555.1 Saccharicrinis sp. | reverse complement strand
CACGATTGCTATTGCCTGTAGTATTCATTAAAACAAACCGTACAGCTTGCTCTGGTTTATTCGCTTTTATGGCATCACATAGTCTGCGCGTAGCATCTGTAACCAATCTTCTGGGCTGCCCATAGATACCTTTCCAGGTTAGATTATGACCAAGACAAGATACAACGGCCTCACAATCCCGACTATATTCGCTCATTTCCCTGTCATTTAAATCTATAATGCTTGCAGAGATGATTTGAAGGTTGTCCTTATTTCTCCATGATTCTGGCAACTTTTCCAGAGACCTAACAATTGCTTTAACTTTATGCTTTTGAATAAGAAGTTGTTCAACCAAATGTTTTCCTGTTGCGCCACTTGCGCCTACTACTAAAACTGTCATATTATTTTTATCTGTTTAATTTTTCAAAATACTTATTTGCGGTTCAGCTTTGTTGAATTTCCATTTAAGTCCAAACAAAGGTCTTAAGAAACCAATCCTTTTAATGATAAGTTCATAAATGATCTAACACCCTGTCTTCACTCTTGGCTTTGGCATCCATTGATCGGCCAATAGTTAGCCCAATTAACATTCCGATAATCAAACCCAGGGATATGCCCAAAGAGCGCTCCCAACTCGACAAAAACACAATACCGAAAAGTATTCCAAATGAAGATACTAAACCTATACCTATATTGGTGAAATGCCCTTTGGAAATTAAGGAAAATGTATCCTTTAAATATTTTTCAAATTTACGCAGTGCTATCTTAAAATATTTTATTCCGTTCTCAGGATTTGAGTCTAAATTTAAGCTATCCAATTCCGCTTCAATGGATTGAATTTCATCTTCTGAGAATCCTCTACTTTTCAGTTCGGTAAGAATATGAAGGAATTTTTCATACACCTTGATTTCAGACTTTTTAATTGTTTCGGTTTTCAAACTTTCGAAAAAGTTATACGCTTCTTGTAATTTCATAATTGTTAGTGTTTTCCTGGTTAGTGGCTCAAAGCAAAAAATATTACATGCCAAACCCATTTTTTTAATCGTAGTCCTTTTAATCGGTTATGTTTGGAGTTGTTTAAGCATTTAAACTTTCTATATCAGCCATCAGCTCCTCTAGTTTCCTGAAGACTCTTCCATAAATAATATTCAAATCCCATTGGTAAATTTTACCACCAAAAAATGCCAATAACCCTATAATTAAAACCAGAATAACGATTCCTATTAGTGGTATTCCAAATAGGAGATAGGTATCTGGAAAACCGAAGAGGACTTCGTTAACAAGTCTTTTACCCAAAGGAATGCCTTCGGCATCTTTAAACCAAAAACCTATAATAATAGACATAAATATAATAGGGTACATAAATGTTGATATTCGCTTATTGACAGCTACCTGCTTTTTTATCCATTGGTTAAATGCCTTGAGGTATTGATAACTATTTTCACCTTTATCTATACGATCTAAACCATTCAATAAGCGCTTATTAATAATAACCAACACCATAAGGGTAACAAAGAATATAGCGCCCATTAAAGGTACTCCTACAAAATACGATACAACTAAAAAGATGAACGAGAATGCAACAATTGCAATCAGGTTTATTTTGAACATTCTTTTAAATTTATCAATGATATGAATTGATTTTTGGCTGTATAGGTTGTTTATTTTTGGCGCTACCAATGCATCACTTTTTAAAAAACCCTCTTTCCATATGTTTTCAATTGATTTTTCCATCTAATATTTTTTTTAATCTAATTTTAATTCTCGCAACACGAACACCAATATTATTTGTGTTTGTTCCAATAATATCCCCGATTTCCTGATATGATTTTTCCTCTAAATAAAGCATTATAATGGCTCTGTCTATTTCTGATAGCTTTCGGATGGCATCGTATAGTAGATTTAGAGATTCATCCGTAAACGCATTATTATATTCACTTCCATCGCTCGGCAAAGTGTCTGATACAAAATGCTGACTGTTATTTTTCTTTTTCTTAAGCAAGGTCAAACAAACGTTTAATGAAATTCGGTACACCCAGGTACTCCATTCCGATTTCTCACGAAAGTTATCCTTACTCCTCCAGATCTGTAAACATACCTCTTGATAATAATCTTCAAAATCCTCTTGTGAATTAGTATATGCCCTGCACAACTTGATAATTATTCCCGAAAAAGGTAAAATGGATATATTATAAAAATCGCTACTCAAAATCGTTTTTATTTAGTTAGTGGTGCAAATAATAAATTATTACACATGAATTGGAATAAGTTCGAAAAAGGATTAGCTCCAGTACTGTGATAAGCATAACGTTTGGCGGAGTGAAATCGTTGAGGGTTGAGGGTTACTTAAAGCAAATTTAAAACTTTATGGGAGGTAGGACGATCGATTAAGCACTAAAACACTAATGTTTTTATAATCAAGGATAAAATAAACCCCACAAAACGAATATCATTTCAAAGTTAATGAACCATTTGGTGTTTTTGATTGTATTTTTTAGAAAATAGTTTAAACAAAAAAGCCCGACAAATGCCGGGCTTCTATTAACAGTAATTATAAAATGTGCTTATTTTTTAATAGACCATCCTCCTTTAAGCCCAAAAACAAACCAAACCAGTAGCAAGCCACCCACCATAAAAATGGTGTCGCCGAATACGCGCATCCAGCGTAGGGTTTCTAATAAGGGTGTTTGCAAAAATTCAGCCGAACGGGCGTACCACAAACCATATTTAACACTTGCAACTGTTTGCGCTAGTCCTACCGGAAGAACACTAAGTAGCACCATCAGCAGTAAACCAATGTTTAAGCTCCAAAAAGCATATTTAATGGGTTTTTCCTTCCATTCTACTTCCAAGTCCATATCGCGAAGTACAAAAAGCATTAGGCCAATTCCCAACATTCCGTATACACCAAAAAGTGCTGTATGTGCATGTACGGGTGTGGTATTTAAACCTTGCATATAATATAAGGCGATTGGTGGGTTAATCAAAAAGCCAAATACACCTGCCCCCAAAAGATTCCAAAAAGCTACGGCAACAAAAAAGTAAATGGGCCATTTGTAGGCTGCCACCCATTCTGATGCCCTGCTTAGTTTCATGTTGTGATATGCTTCAAATCCCATAAAAACCAACGGAGCTACTTCTAGGGCGCTAAAGCTTGCACCAATGGCCATAACAGCGGTTGGCGTTCCAGCAAAGTATAAATGATGGAATGTTCCAAGGATACCGCCCGAAAGGAAAATAATGGTTGTAAACAATACACTTGATGTGGCTGTAGTGGCCTTGATCAACTGCATACGAACAAATAAAAATGCGATAACCACCGTAGCAAATACCTCAAAGAAACCTTCTACCCAAAGGTGAACTACCCACCAGCGCCAATAGGATGCTACTGTTAGATGGGTTTGCTGCCCCCACATTAATCCTGCACCGTAAAAGGATGCAATGGCTATGGACGCAATTAAAAACATGGTGAGCAAATGTTTGTTCTCATCGCGCTTTTGAAGTGCCGGCCAAATAGCCCTGCCCATTAAAAATAGCCAGATAAACAATCCCAGGAAGAGGAATATCTGCCAAAATCGGCCTAAATCAACATATTCATATCCCTGATGTCCAAACCAAAAATTTTCGGCTAATCCAAGTTTTTGCATCACACCCATCCACTGTCCGGCCAATGAGCCCAGCACAATAACCAACAATGCGCCAAAAAGTATATCGACCCCCAGTTTCTGAAATTTGGGTTCTTTGCCCGAAACCGCCGGAGCGATAAACAATCCGGTTGCCAACCAAGAGGTAGCTATCCAAAAAATGGCTAATTGAACGTGCCAGGTTCTGGAGATGGAATATGGTAAGAAGTCGGATAATGGGAAACCATAAAAGGCGAGCCCTTCGACTCCGTAGTGCGCCGTGACAACACCCAGGGTCATCTGCACTAGGATAAGTGCCGTTACAACCCAAAAGTATTTTAAAGTAGCTTTCATCGACGGTGTTTGTTGTAAGCCCGATAAGGGGTTTACAGCCGGCACATGTTCGTGTCCATCATCTTCTCTGTTAGTGGCGTAGTACCAAGCCAACAAGCCAATACCTGCAAGTAGTATAATCACACTAAAGCCGGTCCATAATAAAAGAGAGCCGGCGGGTTCGTTGGCAACTAATTTTTCCGCGGGCCAGTTGTTGGTATAACTTATTTCTTGCCCAGGGCGCTCGGTAACGGTAGACCAGGTTGCCCAAAACAAAAAGCAGTTGAATTTAAACATCCTGTCTGCATCCTTTATTGTGAAGGCAGGTATTGCATACGCCTCACGAAGGTCAGCTTGTTCTTCGCCATCCATAAATAAACCGGTATAATGACTGCTTATGGCTTTGAATGCTTCCTCCCTTAGCGCCGAAACATGCAGGATGCCGGTTTTAAAATCGTGCGTGTTTTTTCGCATTTCTTTTTGAAGCCGTTTTTGCAACATAGCTTGTTTCTCTTCGTCAATGTCGTCATAAGCGCTGGCAAATTCAGCTTGGGCAAATTTTTCCAAGATAAAAACAGCCTCCCTGTGCAACCAGTCCGCAGTCCAGTCGGGAGCTTGATATGCACCATGACCCCAAACGGTACCCAGTTCTTGTCCACCAATGGATTGCCAAACGTTCTGACCGTCTTTAATATCGGCGGCTGTAAAAATTACCGATCCATCAGCACTGACAACCTTTTCGGGAATAGGTGGTGCTTCTTTGTAGATTTCGTACCCATAATACCCAAGAATACTAAAAGATACTACCATTACAATTGTAAATGCTATCCAAAGCTTTTTCGTGTTCATAATTAAATAAGGATTTAAAATTAGTGCGACAAATATAATATAAAATTATAAAAAGATATTAATATCCTTTTATAAAATTTACTATCTTTGCAAATAATTTAAACAATCATAAAAATTAAACATCATGGAAATTCAATTGGATACTCGCGTAGGCGACGTTGTAAAAGCAAATTATAAAACAGCACAACTTTTTGATAAAAATAAAATTGATTTTTGTTGCGGTGGTGGCATCACTATCCGCGAGGCATGCATAAAGTCCGGGGCAGATATGGAGCAGTTACTGCCCGAGTTAAAGATGATGGTAACTTTAAACGATCCTGATTCGAAATATATGGATGGAATGGAGCTGGACGAGCTTTGCGATTATATCGAAAAACGTCATCATACATACGTTAACGATAACATCCCGTTTTTGCGACAAAAGCTGGAAAAATTATGCGACGTTCATGGGGCTAATCATTCCGAATTATTTGAGGTGCAAGAGTTGTTTGATGCTACTGCCGGAAACTTGACCACTCATATGCAGAAAGAAGAAATCCTTGTATTCCCGCTGATTCGTAAAATGGTGAAGCTGAATAGAGAAGGAAGTGATTTTGAGAAAATTTACGAAGATGTAAAAAAGAACATCGCTTTATTGGACGACGAGCATCAAGCAGAAGGTGAGCGTTTTGTTAAGATTGCTGAGGTTACATCTTCCTATACTGTTCCCGCAGACGGATGTACTACTTATCGTATTACTTATCAAACACTAAGTGATTTTGAACAAGATTTGCACCGACATATACATTTAGAGAACAATATTCTTTTTGTAAAAGCGTTGCAATTAGGTAAATAATTCATAAAACATTAACCAATATATTTACCATGCTATCTAAAAGTACCGAGTATGCCATTCGTGCATTGGTTTTTGTTCAGTTGCGAAACTGGGAGCAAAAAAGACCTGGTGTTGATGAAATTGCCAGAGAAATAGAAGCGCCGGAGGCTTATACAGCCAAAATTCTTCAAATACTCACCAAACACAAGTTGCTGGGTTCTGCCAAGGGTAGGGGGGGAGGCTTCTTCTTTGGTGAAAACCAGTCGAGCTTAACTTTGTACGATGTGATTCATGTGATGGAGGGTGATGCTTGTTTTCATAAATGTGGCTTTGGCTTAAAAAGCTGCAACGATAACAATCCCTGCCCGCTTCACGATAAATATGTTGTGGTGAGAGACGGCTTTTTTGAGATAGCAAAAACAGAAACCATAAGCGCCCTGTCGGATTCTATCCGACGGGGTGATGCGGTGTTAAATCGGATTGTGTAAATCAGCTCCATGAAATGAAAGCATCAAAACGCCCACAGATTTTTATATTGTTGTTCTGGGCCGGATTTGTGAGTTCCATAAGTTTTATGGAAGCCTGGTTAAAGTTTAAGGCCGATGGCGTTACCCGCGAAATAGGTTTGAGCATAGGTAAACTAATATTTACCGCACTAAATAGGGTTGAGATAATTTTGTTGATTACCGTCTGGATATTATACTTAACGCAGAAAGCTTCCCGAGTTACACTTTTTAAATTTAAAGGTACATGGTTGTGGATGCTTACAACCATAGTTGGTCTGCAAACATTTTGGCTCCTTCCTCAGCTCACCCTTAATGCCGAAATTATCATAAACGGCGGCCAAGCTCCCAGTCCTTTAATGCATATGTCGTTTGGATTATTTGAAATAGTTAAAGTTTTTTTATTGTTGAATGTTTAAGAATTAAATTAATAATGATTTTTTTCAGGTTCAAAATATTTTTTTTCGAAGCGAGCATCGTTTTTGGGCAAAGATTTTATCTTTACACTTAATTATTTACTAAAATAAAATGCTTTTATGCAAACAGAAAAAGTACAAAAGTACATTGATAATTTCATGTCGGAAGTTATTGCGAAAAATCCACACGAAACAGAATTTCACCAGGCAGTGCAGGAAGTTGTAGAAAGTGTAGCTCCATTTATTTTGGAGAACCCTATCTATATTAAAAATAAAATTCTTGAGCGCATGACTGAACCTGAAAGGGTAGTTAGCTTTAGGGTGCCTTGGCTAGACGATAAAGGTGAGGTACAGGTAAACCGAGGTTATAGAGTTCAGATGAATAGCTCTATAGGACCATATAAAGGTGGGTTGCGCTTTCACCCAAGTGTTACGCAAAGCGTTTTTAAATTTCTGGCTTTCGAGCAAGTTCTAAAAAATGCCTTAACATCGCTACCGATGGGTGGAGCCAAAGGAGGTTCTGATTTTAATCCAAAAGGCAAAACAGACTTTGAAGTGATGAAATTTTGCCAGTCGTTTGTTACTGAATTGCAACGTCACGTGGGTTCATTTACAGATGTACCTGCCGGTGATATAGGTGTTGGAGGTCGCGAAATTGGTTACATGTTTGGCCAATATAAACGATTAACAAACAGATTTGTTGGCGTTTTTACAGGAAAAGGAGCCGAATTTGGAGGTAGTCTTTTACGTCCCGAAGCCACAGGTTATGGAGCTGTATATTTTATCCGCGAAATGTTGATGACGCAAAATGATTCGATACAAGGAAAAACTGTAGTCATAAGCGGTTCAGGTAATGTGGCACAATTTGCCATCGAAAAAGTCAATGAGCTGGGAGGAAAAGTGTTAACCGCATCCGATTCGGGTGGTTATATCTACGATAGCGAAGGTATTGATAAGGAAAAACTGGATCATATTAAGTTAATTAAAAACGGTTACAGAGGTCGGATTTCACAGTATTTGGATGAATATCCTAACGCAAAATACTTTCCTCAAGAGAAACCTTGGGGTGTAAAATGTGATATCGCGTTACCTTGTGCTACACAAAACGAATTGAATGGTAGCAGTGCGCAAAAATTAATTGACAATGGATGCAAATGTGTTGCCGAAGGTGCCAATATGCCTTGCACCCCTGAGGCGGTCGACCTGTTTCATAAGCATGCAGTGCTTTTTGCACCCGGTAAAGCGGCCAATGCCGGCGGTGTTGCCACATCAGGTTTGGAAATGACTCAAAACTCAATGCGTATATCCTGGGCACGTGAAGAGGTTGACGAGAAACTAAAAGCAATCATGAAAAACATTCATACGGCTTGTGTAAAACACGGACGCGAAGCCGATGGAACCATCAATTATGTAAAAGGTGCTAATGTTTGTGGTTTTATTAAAGTTGCTAATGCAATGTTAACGCAGGGTGTTGTTTAATTTTAATCTTTAAATACAAAAAATTATGGCAATTAAAAAAGTTTGGATTGAAGAAGGTTGTACTTCTTGTGGATTGTGCGAAAGTATTTGTCCCGATGTATTTGAAATGCCCGATGAGGCACAAGTTATTGTAGGAGCTGACTATGTGGCCAATGATGAATGTATTAGAGAAGCTGCCGACAGTTGTCCGGTGGAAATAATTAAATTTGAAGAATAATAAATATGATTTAGTTTTAGATAGAGGTTCGCATTTGAGTAGTTAGAACTTGTTTGTGAAATTAAATGTATGGAAGCCGTTGATAGGAATTTTATTCTTATCAGCGGCTTTTTTATGTACTAGCATCAAACAAAAACACATCATTATTGTTTAATATTTAGATAAAATGATTGAACAAAAATTTCACAAATAAAACAATACATGGGGTTTTATCAATTTCAACGTGAACAATTCATAAACGCTTCAATTGATGAAGTGTGGGATTTTATCAGTTCGCCAAAGAATTTAAAAAAAATTACACCGGAGCATATGGGTTTTGATATTCGCACTCCCAATCTTCCGGATAAAATTTATGAAGGCATGATCATAAGTTACACGGTAAAACCAATGCTGGGCATTAGTACCAACTGGGTTACGGAAATAACCCATGTAAAAGACAAATATTATTTTGTAGATGAGCAAAGAGTTGGGCCTTATGCGCTGTGGCATCATCAGCATATTATTGAGCCCATTAAAAACGGAGTTTTAATGAAGGATATTGTTAGTTATAAACCTCCTATGGGGCTGCTCGGAAATATAGCCAACGCCCTTTTTATCCAAAAAAAGCTGAATCAGATATTCGAGCACAGAACTACAGTACTCGATAAAATATTTGTATAATTGCAGTTGTTATGATATTTCGTCACAATTCCTATATACTTCTATGCTACCTATATCGTTATGGTAGCGTATAAAAAACATTGGCTCCCGGTCCTAGTGGCAATCCAAGCAGCAGCCAAGCCACCAGCAATAATATCCACGCAAATAAAAAAACAAGGGTATAAGGGAGCATGGTGGCTATGATGGTGCCAATGCCAGCTTTTGGATCGTACTTTTGAACAAAGGCAATAATGAGTGCATAAAAACTCATCATGGGCGATATTACATTGGTTACGCTATCGCCAATGCGGTAAACAACTTGCGATAGCTCCGGCGAATAACCCATAATCATAAACATAGGGATAAAAATAGGAGCCAAGATTGCCCATTTGGCCGAGGCACTTCCCATTAACATATTAATAGCCGCCGAAAGTAATATGAACAATATCATCAAGGGTATTAAGCCAATGTCGGAAGCCATTAGTGCATCGGCACCTTTAACTGCCAGAATGATACCCAAATTGCTCCACTTAAAATAGGCCACGAATTGAGCCGCGAAAAATACCAGCACCAGATAGGTAGCTAATGTTTTCATCGATTTGGCCATGCCGTCCATTACATCGCTGTCGTTTTTGAATGCTTTGGTGGTAAAGCCATAAACTAATCCCATTGCGCCGGCTACGAAAAATAACATGGCTACTACACCTTTAATTAATGGCGAATTGAGCAAACTGCCGTTGGGACCTCTAAAGAATCCATTTTCGGGTATAACACCTATAAGGGTAATAATAAATACCAGTAAAAAAACTAAGGTCGAATACGTTAAGCCTCGTTTTTCAAGACCGGATAGTCCGTCAAACTTTTCGGCTTTATCCTGCTCGTTTTTGGTGTAAGTACCCAAACGGGGCTCAACTAATCTTTCGGTTACAAAAGTGCCTGCTATGGCAATAACAAAGGTAGAGGCCACCATAAAATAATAGTTAGCCGTGGCGTTCACATGGTAGCTGGGATCCAGAATATGAGCCGCTTCCTGCGAAAGCCCTGCGAGCAAGGGATCTACTGTGCCTAGCACAAGGTTGGCGCTAAACCCGCCCGATACCCCGGCAAAGGCAGCGGCCATACCGGCAATGGGATGTCGGCCTACGGCAACAAAGATAACGCCGGCCAAAGGTATCAAAAGCACATAGCCCACATCGGATGCTAGGTTTGACAGGATGCCGGTAAAAACTATGATAAAGGTGAGTAGGTGCTTTTTTGTGTTGAGCACCAGAAGTCGTATAATTGCGCTTATGAGCCCACTTTGCTCGGCGATGCCGATACCAAGCATGGCCACTAATACAATGCCCAAAGGTGCAAAACTGGTAAAGTTGTCCACCATTTCTAAAATGATACGATGAATACCATCGTGCGAAAGCAAGTTAATCGGCGTTACCAATTCCTTGGTTCCCGGATGGATAACCTCCCAGCCTAACATGCTTCCTATGGCCGAAAAAACCAAGGCTGCTAAAGCAAAAAGTGCAAATAAAGTGGCTGGGTGAGGTAAAGCATTGCCGGCTCTTTCTGTATAATCGAGCATTTTGGTGAAGAATCCTTGTTTTTTTGTTTTTTCTATCATATCGATGGTGTTTATTAGACGGAGATCAATATACAAAAATGCCTTTAAAAACTTATACCCAATAAACGGCGCTGTCAGGTCTAAGGACGCTGACAGGCCTGTGAGGTTGCAGTATTTTACTTCTACTTTGATTCTCTTTTATTGCTCCTTGCTCCTTGCTCCTTGCCCCTTGCTCCTTGCCCCTTGCCCCACGCTCCTTGCCCCTTGCCCCTTGCTCCTTGCCCCTTGCCCCACGCTCATTTACAGCCCTTTATACAACAGCGAACTGTCGCCATAGCTCAAAAATCGAAAATCGTTGTGTAGTGCGTAATCGTAAATCTCTTTCCACACCTCATTTTTTGTAAAGGCTGCAACTAACAACAATAGGGTACTGTTGGGTTGATGAAAATTGGTAATCAATCGGTCTACCACCTTAAACTCATACCCCGGTGCAATTAAAATACCGGTGTAACTTTCTAAAATAGCGAGGTCGTTTTCAATTAAATATGCTTTTAATTTGCCGATAGCTTCTGTTAGTGTATAGTGTTGAGGTAGTTGGTAAGCATCCCATTGTTTAATAAATAGTTCGGTGTTGCCTTGGAGCATTTTTACACCTAACCAATACAAACTTTCTAAAGTGCGCACGGTGGTTGTTCCGGTGCTGGTAATATTACCTTCATATTTTAGTATGAGATTCAGGGTGTACATATCCACAAAAAAGTGCTCAATGTGCATTTCGTGCTCTCCAATCGAATCTGATTTTACAGGCTTAAAAGTCCCTGCACCTACATGTAAGGTTAAATGGCCGGTTTTAATTTGCCTATCATCCAATTGCGCCAATATCTCCTTTGTAAAATGTAGTCCGGCGGTGGGAGCAGCTACCGAACCCTTATGATTGGAGTACACGGTTTGATAACGTAAGGTATCTAATTGTTCAGGCTGTCGGTTTAAGTAGGGTGGGATAGGTGTTTTTCCCATGGCATCCAACAGATCGCCAAAAGTAATTGCACTGTTATCCCAGTTAAATTTAATTATTTGCACATCATCCAATACTTCTTTTCTGGATATAGTTAATTGAACTGTATTACCCTTCCAAATGATATTTTTGTGCAGTTCGCCTGCTTTCCATTTTTTCGAATTGCCTACAATACATTTCCAAACAGATTCTTGCCTTGCTTCAAAAGCCATGGATATATCTGCCGGTTGCACCGGTTCCAAGCAAAAGACTTCTATTTTAGCTCCTGTTTCCTTTTTGAATAGTAAGCGTGCCTGTATAACCTTGGTGTTGTTGAATAGCAACAGGCTATTTGAAGGCAGTAGGTTTGGAATATTACTAAATTTATTTTCGCTTATACCATTGTTATAAATCAAAAGCTTACTATCGCCTCTTTCCTGTAAGGGGTATTTGGCAATTTTTTTTTCTGGTAGTGTATAGGTATAATTTTCTATCCGTATATTTTGAGTGTTCATATTTTTAATTTTAAACCAGCAAAACTAATTAAGTTTGAGAAAAGGTTATCATATTTTGGCGCATATTTATTGAAGACAAATTACAGTTTAAAATTTATTTGGCTTTTAATCGGATAAAATTATGGAATTCTTGATAAGGAAATTCTATTTTCTTGTTGTTTTTATTATTATAAACTTATATTTGAACACTTTTTAAAAATTGCGTTCCATTACTAGTGAACAATGCAATAGGAGTTAAAAGATAATCTATGAAACGAGCCATGAAGATTTCCTCTCGCAGAGGAATTATGTTTAGCGAGTTTCCTGCCTACCAGACAGGCAGGCATAGAATGACTATAAAAAACAATTGATTTTAAGGAGATGAAAATAAAGGTTGGAGATAAGGTAAGATTCCTTAACGAAGTTGGGGGTGGAATAGTAAGTCGTGTTGAAGGAGCTAGTTTAATTTATGTATTGGATGAGGATGGATTTGAGGTGCCAACCACGATAAATGAATTAGTAGTAGTGGGTAAAAGGGTGGCTGAGGAAGATAAGCCTCTCTCTGCCAGTGATGCTGTGCTAGCGCAGAGTACCTTTAAGTATGAAGAAAGCGATGAAGAGGGTGATCCGAAACTATTGTTGGCTTTTACCAGAGATAATGAATTAATGGGTAATGTAAAGTTTTATCTAATTAACGATTCTAATTTTTTTGTTTTTTATACTATTGGTAAACTGGTTAAATCTAAAGTAAACAATGTGTATCATGGACTTCTGGAACCAAATACCAAATTTCATCTCGACACATTAGCCATAAATAATGTTGACGGGGTAGAATACGGAACTCAGTTTTTATTATATCGTCAAACGAAAGAATATATTCTTCATCCGCCTGTTGTCCAAAATTTTAAGTTGACTGGCACCAAGTTGCTTAAAGACAGCTGTTATCTTACCAATGATTATTTAGAGGAAAAAGCCTTACTTATCTATTTGTTAAAAGGAGCTTTCGAGAAAAAACTGGAAGAACTGTCGGGTACGGAAGTTACGAATGCTTTGATTCAAAAAGATCAAAAGCAAACCGAGAAGATAAAGCCTAAAAAGGATGATAAGGATATGCTAGAAATTGATTTGCATATCCATGAGCTGTTAGATGATACCAGAGGGATGGCTAACAAAGAAATGTTGGAATACCAGTTGAAAAAGTTTCATGAGATCATGGAGGCCAATAAGAATAATAAAAATAAAAAGATTGTTTTTATTCATGGCAAGGGAAATGGCGTGCTTAAATCGGAGATTATCAAAGCACTAAAGAAAAAATATACCTGGCATAATTATCAGGATGCATCGTTTAAAGAATACGGATTTGGTGCAACTATGGTCACCATTTAGCGATGGATGTAATGGAAATAAACTAAACTTGCCTCCCAATGAGGTAAGTTTTTTTATGACAATTATAATGACCTTGTTAAAAAAAAATAATATTTGACAAAAAAATATGAAACTATATTACAGTAGTATGAAACTAATCAGTGTTTTGTGCGTAGAAAATGTTTAAAACGTGATGAGTACTGATTTGTAGTAATCATAAAGTAATGATATTTGCATTGGCCTATGAAATAGGTTTGTAAATTTCATTTTAGGTAATTCATTAGTTTTAAGCATTTTAAAAATACAAGAGTCATTATATATTATAATTATGATGAAAAACTTATACCGAGTATTGTCGATTACCTATGTAATGGTTGTATTGTTATGTTTTAGTCAGAACAGCAATGCACAGACACCTACTAATCAATGGAGTAAATCGAAGATTGAGAAGTACTTTTCAGATAGAGCTAAGTCTTTCGGTGTTGAACAATCTTCATTAAAAGGAGGATATAAAGATAGTATTAGGAGTCTTGCTGCAGAATACTGTTCTGATTTTGGTGTGATTGACGTTGTACCAAATTTGTGGGATTCGGAGACTACTGCAATAACCTGGACTATTCAAACTTTTGTAGGTTCACCAGAGTTTCATCCCGATTGGGCTGAAGTTGTTGGTACGGGTACTTCTACAGTATTAAAATTTTATTTGGATAGGGTGCCGCCGGAGTATTTTGGAGCGGCTATATGGTTTGAATTTAAACAAACAAACAATCTCGGTTTTACCTTAGCATCAGAATTTGACAATACCACTGTTTATCTTAGACCAACAGCATTTAATGTTAGTGGTGCTCCAAAAGTGTGTATTGGAAACTCGGCATCGGTATCTTTAAGCGGTTCCGAGGTAGGTATCGACTATACCTTGAAAAGGGTATCCGATGATACCCAAATAGGTTTTACCATTACGGGTGCAGTAGGTGGCGGCGTAATTAATTTTCCGCTCACCCCAACGGTAGTTGGAGATACAGAATATTATGTGGATGCCGTGAACCCCGACAGCCCATCTTGTGCAACAACCATGAACGGGACGGCAACTGTAACGGTGAACAACAGCCCCGTCATTACTTCAATAAGCCCAGCCTCAGCTATCTGTGTGGGACAGGCTACAACATTAAATGCAACCACCAACATGGATCCGGATGTAGATTACTTTTGGGACGATGGTGCAGGTAACACAAAAAACACAGCTTCGTGGAATGTATCTCCCACAACAACTACTACCTTTAATTTAACTGTAACCAATCGCATAACAACGTGCAGCCGCACAGCAAGCGTTACAATAACCGTAAATTCAAACCCCACCATAACAACAGGCAGCAATAGCCCTGTATGTCAGGGTTCTACTGTCAATCTTACCTCTACACCTGCGGGTGGTTCAGGTACATATTCCACATTTAGTTGGACAGGCCCCAATGGGTTTATAGCAGGAACAAAAGACGCATCTATTCCAAGT
>JAGXIO010000061.1 GCA_024635555.1 Saccharicrinis sp. | reverse complement strand
GTAGATTTGGCTGAGCGGTAACTTTCGGTATATAAGCTGCCATCTTTTTGAAGCATTTCGGCATAACGGATGGTCACCTTTTGATTCTTTTTAACCGGTATCTGCAATTTTGGAACACCCACCATATTTTGTCCCATATCAAAAACAAAAGCTCCTGTGGCAGGTTCGGTAAGGGCTATTACACTTAACTGTTCTTGGGTAGTAGACGCACTATGTCGTTTTGGGGCAAGCTGTATTGTGCCATCATCTGGCAATGCAACAACATTAGCCCATGTTTCGTCGTCATAATTTACTTTGCTCCACTCGGGCATCTCCATGTTGGCATCATATATTTCACCGTCGTAGATTCCGGAATAACGGATAGGTCCCATTCTACTTCCTTTCCAATCGGAACCGGTGAGTATGGTCTCCTTTTCGCCATTGTTGTAAATAATTTCTAACTGTGCAATGGCCTGAGGGAATGGTTTAGGAGCCCACATACTTTCATTCCATCCCAAACGTCCGGAATACCATCCTTCGCCCAAAATGATGCCAAAAGCATTTTCGCCCGTTTTTAACTGATCTGTTACATCATAGGTTAAAGTCTCTATACGCTTAGCATAAGGTGTAAATCCGGGTGTCATCACATCCTGGCCTACTTTTTCGCCATTCAATTGGGCCTCAAAAACTCCTTTTGAAGTAATGTAGAGGCGAGCCTGTTTTACATCTGATGATACATTAAACTCTTTTCGCAAATACTCCGGTTTGAACATCAGGGTTCCCAATTTATCTTTATCCGGGTTCTGTTCAGCTTCCAGGTTTATCCATTGCGCTTGCCAATCGCTGTTGTTAAGCAATCCCATTTCAAAATGGGCCGTTTCGCTCCAGACGGAAGGATTGCCTTCCTGATCCCAAAACATCACTTGCCAATATACTTTCTGTCTCGATTCTAAGGGTTTACCTTGGTAAACTACCCAAACCGATTGATCCGACGTTATTTTTCCACTTTCCCATAAATCGGCTTTTAAGGGTAATACGTCAGGACTGGATGCCACTGCGATACGATAGGCCGTTTGTGCTTTTACCTGTTCTTTGGCTGGTAACTTCCACGAAAACGTGGGTTGTGCGTCATAAAATCCGATGGGATTTTCAAATCCTTCACTAACCACCAGCTCCTTTGGAGATGAAACGTCCGCATTGTTACTTGCACAAGAAGTAAAAAATGTGGCAAACATGGTAGCCCACGTGAAAATTGCAAAGTACTTTTTCATGGATATATTTTTTTATTAATTATTACTCAAAAATAACTTTTTCACTTAACAACTGTTAATTTCGTTTGCTGTAAATCCTTCTCCATTGAAGAAGCACCTACCGAAATGGTAAATGTACCTGGTTCAACCACTTTCTTCATATCCATATTTAAGATGGACAGGTTGTTGGGGTTGAGCTCAAACTCCACCGTTTTTGTTTCCCCTGGTTTTAGTGTGATTCGTTCAAAACCTTTGAGCATTTTAAGATATCTACCTACCGAGGCAAAATCGTCGCGCACGTACATTTGCACCACTTCGTCGCCCTCACGATCGCCAGAGTTTGTTACCTCCACTGAAACCGTGGTTGTTCCGTTAGCTTGAATAGTGGCTTGCGCCAATTTGGGTTTGCCATACTCGAAGGTGGTGTAGCTTATGCCATATCCAAAAGGAAACAGGGGCGATTTATCGTATCCTCTGTATTGCCCTTTACCCGAACCCACAAAATCAGGTCTTTCGAGATAGGTAACAGGTAATTGTCCTACAGAGCGGGGAAAGGAAACCGTAAGTTTTCCACCGGGGTTAACATCACCAAAAATAGCTTCGGCAATAGCTTCGCCACTGCGCATGCCCAGGTACCAGGTTTCCATTATGGCCGGCATATTTTCGGCAATATAATTTATGGAGAGTGGACGCCCGTTGATGAGCACCACGATAACGGGTTTTCCTGTTTTATATATGGCTTCAACCAACTCATTTTGAACGCCGGGCAAGTCCAGATCAGGACGATCGACACCCTCGCCACAAGTTTTTGTGGAACCACCTACTACCAGCACAACTACTTCGGATTTCTTGGCCGCAGCAATGGCTTCATCAAAACCAGCTTTGGAGTCGCCATCTACAGTACAACCTTCGGCATAATTAACCTGAACCCCGTTGGCCACTTTTTTCGTTATACCTTGCAACACAGAAGTATAATAGGGTGGAATACCGGAATAGCCACCCATGAGCGAATATCTCCCTTGGCTTATCTCCTCGGCATTGGGACCTATTACGGCCATTGATTTTATCTTGTTTATATCCAAAGGCAACAAACCATTATCGTTTTTCAACAATACGATAGCCTTACGGGCAATTTTTAAAGCTACTTCCTGACTTTCGGGTTTGCTTACAATTTCCTTGGGATAGGTTTTTTCTTGGTTGTCGAACAAACCTAACTTATACTTTGCCGTTAAAATACGCGATACACTTTGATCAACATACCTGATCAAATCAGGGTTTGCTTTTAAGGTGTCCATTAGTACATGGGATATGTAAGCCGAGTTATCCGGACTTTTTCCGATTACCAAATCCATGTCCACGCCAGCTTTTAAGCCCATTACGGCAGCCTCAGTTCGATCTTTGGCAATATGGTGCATCAGGTTTAGCCTCGATACGTCGTTGTTATCGGAAACGATAAATCCATCGAAGCCCAATTCGTCGCGCAAAATATCTTGCAATAGCCAATGGTTCATATGGCAGGGCACTCCGTTAAAATCCTGGTGTCCGGGCATTACACAGCCCACTTGTGCCTCTTTTACAGCAGCCTCGAAGGATGGTAGATGCACTTCACGCAATCTGCGTTCCGACATGTCGCTAAAGCCGGCGTTAATACCTCTACGATTTTCGGTATAACCCACATAATGTTTTGCTGTAGCCATAATATGGTTTTCGTCGAATTGCTCTTCGCCCATGCCTTGCAACCCTTGGATAAAAGCCACGCCCATGCGCGAAACCAGATAAGGATCTTCGCCATACGATTCCTCTACCCGTCCGTAACGAGGATCCCCGGTAATCACATCTAGATTTGGCGAATAACAATGGGTAATATTCACAGCCCGTGCTTCCTTGGCAATTTGGGTTGTCATTTCTCTAAGAAGCGCTGGCTCCCATGTACTTCCCAAGGCAATAGCTTGGGGGTATACCGTTGCACCCGGCAACCATAAGCCGTGCAAGCACTCACTATATATCATCATAGGAATACCCAAACGCTCATTGGCAGGGGCATCCTGCGTAAGCTCGGCTATTTTTTCTTCCAAGGTCATTTGCCCAATGAGGCTTTCAACCTTCTTAGCCATTTCAATATCCTTATTACTTTTTTTGGCCTGCGCATTCTGTTGGCAGCTCATCAAAGCAAGTATAACAATACCTGTTAACAATAGATTCTTCATCATACTGAATGTTGTTTGCTTATTTATTATTTAATTCAAATTTCTCTATGCTGTCTAATTCCGGTTTCCCTCCCCTTTTGCCACTTCCAGCGGCTATATAAACTGCCTTTTTGTAAACAATGGCCTGCGTTCCATGCCTTCCTGTGACCAAATTACTTAGCTTGCGCCATTTTTTTGTTTTAAGGTTATAAGCTTCCACCTCGTTGTGTGCAATAGCTTGAGTGCCACTCTCCCCCCCTATTACTAAAACATTGTTGTTTAATATTACAGTAGATGTACCTGCTCTTTGTGTAGGTATATTATTTGATTCTGGCAATGTGAGCCATGTGTTATTTGCTATGTTGTACACATCCATCCGGCCAATGGTCAGTTCAAAAGTTTGGCCAATGCTATAAGACGTATTTCTTCCTCCCACACAATATACTTTGCCTTTTGCGGCAACAGCACTAAAATGGTCGCGGGTTCCTGGGGCATCGCTCAAAATAGTCCAACGGCCAGTCTTAAAGTCATACTGATCTACCCAAGTTACATGTGTTCCATTGTGTCCATCTACAATGCCGCAAATAACGATTGCTTTGTCGCCCACCACCACCACTCCGGATGATCCTCTGCGTCTGTTTTCGGGAATGGCATCACCTGTTGACCATAGATCTTTTTTAGGATCGTAAATCATGATATTTGATAACGGTTTTTCATTGGGATAACGGCCTGTCATAGCACCAATTACATATATCTTACCTTTATAGCTCACACCTTGAAAATGATGTAATTCAATGGGAGGTTTTTGCCCCGAAGTCCAGGTATTTGTAGTTGGGTTGAATATACTTACCTCTTTGATCCCCCTGCCTCCGAGTAAATAAAACTTATCGCCCACGGCCACAAAACAGTTTTCGTGCCTTGCATCTGGACTTCCGGTACAGGTACACTGTTGCCATTGACCATCCTTAGGTTCGGTATTTTGTGCAAGGGCAGTGCCCACAAACATGGAGAAAGTGAATAGCAGTGTTAGTATTCCTCGGAGTGAGTTATTAAAGTTTATCATCGCATCGTGTTTTTATATTAAATTCGATTGGAGATAGGTGGCTAATATTCCCCGGGTTAAAACCCGGGGCTATTCATATTTTACCCCTCTGGGGTAGATTTACAATATCACTTTGCCCCTAGCCAATTTGTGACAAATATGCCACCTGTCGGGAAGCATTAGCTTTAGTTGGTTTTTAAGATCCTACCTACCAATTTTTGGAGGCAATTACCTCTTGTGGTTTCGAGTAACGGGTTAGGCGGTTATCAACGTCCCAAATACGCACTTTCCAATAGCAAGGCTGATTTTTATCCACCTTAGCTCCCTCGAAATTTATTTCGTCAGATTTATCAGATTTAACATGTCCCGAATTCATCAAATCACCAATATTTTTATTCAAATTCTCTAGTGAAGAGGCCACCAGTACTTGATACCCTTTTTGTGATTCTGCCGTTGTTGGCACAGTCCATGAAAAGGTACCCTGATCATTTACTAAAATATTTGCGGGACCTTGCGAAAGCGAATCGCTTAGGGTTTCACCCAATTCGTCACACTTATTCCGCAGTGTTTCAAGTGCCTGCTGGTGTGCCGGATCGTTTATCAGATTATCAATTTCAAGCGGGTCTTTTTCCAGATCGTACAATTCTTCGATGGACTTGTTGTTAACGTAACGCATATATTTCATGCTGTTGGTACGTATGCCTTCGCTGGGGGGAATATTATCAAAGTCCCAAAGGTGCTCAAAAAGAGCCGTATCGCGTTGCACCTCGGCCATCTTGCCCGACACATAGGGATAAAGGCTTTTACCCTGCCAGGTATTGGGCATCTGCACTCCGGCCATATCCAAAATGGTTGCTGGCACATCGATATTAAGTGCCATTCCACTTATGTTGTGATGTGTATTCTGGCGTGGATCAAGAATAACCAAAGGAACACGCAGGGAGTTATCGTACATAAGCCACTTGCCCGCCAATTGACGTTCGCCCAAGAAATAACCGTTGTCGCCCATAAGAATGATTACCGTATTTTTATCCAGCCCTTTCTTTTTAAGTGTTTCGCGCAGCTTACCTATTTCAAGGTCGATACCGGCAATCATGCGGTAATATCCTTTAACACTATGCTGATATTTTTCGGGTGTATCATATCTCCACGTCCATCGCAAACGGTTAAAACCATTACGAACTTCTTCGGGCAGTGCTTCAAAATATTTATCGTCAGAAATTTTTGCCGGAGCCATTTCCATGTCTTGGAAAAGATGATCGGTTGTAGATTGCCAGAAATACTGCTCTTCGGTTTCGTCGGCGGCATGGGGCGCACTAAAGCAAAGTTGCAAACAAAAAGGCTTATCCGCCGGGGCACTCTCAATAAAATCAATGCCCTGCTGGCCAGTATAACGGGTAAGGTGAACCGAGTCTTCTCCTATCGTCTTATAATAATAACTTCTCCTATCACCAAAATTCCCCCTATCGTATTCTTCGTATTCATCAAACTGAACATTAAGACTATCGTACTTCACACCAAATTTTCCGTAAAAAGCGGTATAATAACCGTTATCGCGCAACATCTTGGGGTAAGCACTTTGCATATATTGATTTTTGATGTTGCCCGTTTGGAAGTCGAACTTGTGGGTACGCTCGTAGAGTCCCGTAAAAATACTGGCCCGGCTGGCGGCACAAATGGGTGTTGTTACCATGGCTTGGCTAAAGTAGGTTCCCTGAGATGCCAACTTGTCCATTTCCGGCGTATGTATCACCTCGTTGCCCGCATATCCCATGGCATCCCATCGCTGATCGTCGGTTAGAATAAAGATGAAATTTGGTTTTTCATTTTCCTTTTTTTCGTCAGTACATGACGAAAGTAAATTACTGCATACCAAAACAGAAATTATAAACGTAATTCTAAAAATCGATTTCATTATAATTTAATATTAAAAATTATTAGTGTATTAAATGCCTTAGCCTTCTATCCAAAAGTAACAACTTATTATCTAAACTCATTATTCAATTGTTGCAAATTACATAAACATTTACCTACGAATGAACAAATGTCCTATTTATGCAACATGGGTTCAACTTTACTATTTAAATATAATCTTAACAAATACATTATTTACTTTCAGCAAATACATGCCTTTGGGATAATGAGAGAGGTTGACTTGTTGACCGTTACCCGAGGTAATTGTTGCACCCGACAAGCTACACACCGTCCATGATTGTTCCTTATCCAAGTTAAATATTCCACTACTGCTTGGGTTTGGATAAATCATCAGTTTATTATCAAGAACCTCCTTTACAGCGGTACTTTGAGAGTTTTCAATGGTAAATTTATCCAGATTAAAGCCTCTTGAAACTACATTAAAACGTATGATTTGCTGCCCTTTCTCCAAAGCGATATTTTTTAATGTATCTGTTTTAAATACATACCAATCTGTATCCGATGTTTGTGGAAGTAAAAAGTCATTGAATAAAACCACCTCTTTCTCTGGTAATTCAGCACCCAATATTCCTCCAGTTGCAAGTTTTGAAGAATAAAGCACTTGCAAATCGCATAAACCATCTGCTTGAACATTTATGGTGTATTCAACCCACTCGTCTGCCATAGTGTGTGAAATACAAAAACCATTGTCAGGAGTAGCACTTATATCTACACCATCTGTACGGTATTGTCCACCAAGATTCTCTGGTTCAGAATCGTTATAAGCAACACCTTCCCCACCCGTATCGTAATTTTCGGCCTCAAAAGAACCTGGGATTGGGATAACACCATTAAAGGGAAATTGTACCGTAGGATCTTGCTGAAATTCAAATTTTTGGAATGCAAAGGAAGGAATTGACGTATTGATGGTTACCATAGAACCAGAACCTCCACCTGAGAGGGGAACAGTGGTTACTAAAGACCACTCACTGAAAACGGCTGGATTGGGATTATTATATGTAGCCCATAAAGCAGCTCCTTCCTCATTTAACGAACGAGACGGATCACCTTTTTTGTCCCATCCTGATTTTACCCATCCTGATACGGGTTCATCCTTCAGAAAATTTTGAAGTTTGTTTTGTGCTTCCCCATAGTTCAGAACACGGTAATTTAATACCGTTCCAACCGGAAACTCAGTATTAAAAGCAATATTAACCGACTCTGCAGCTTTATAATCAAGAGAACTTGCATTGAAACTATAAAGTAAAACATCGTATTGATTTCCTTGCTCACTTTTTGCAAAAATAGCATCCAATAAAGTGGTGGAAACTTTTGGACTTCCACTTTTATTCGTTTGGTAATGAACCTTACCCTCCATGGTATTTAGCACTTCCACACTTTCAGGGTCACTGCTATTGGGTCTTTGCCCCCATCTAAACACGCCATCCATTCCCTTATCAGCATTTTTATAAATCATATCCGAAAATCCAATATTAACTAAATCGGCATGTGAAGTTGCACAATTAAGGTAACCTCGCCCATCATCTGCAGCCATAGTTATTACCACATTGTATTCCATCATATCGAGCGTAGCGTTGGTATTCCATTTGGGATG
>JAGXIO010000007.1 GCA_024635555.1 Saccharicrinis sp. | reverse complement strand
GATAAGGGCGATTACCACGATTTGAGTGATGTGATGGCCTTAGGAATACCCAGCTCGAATTTGAGTTACATACCGGATCAAAATACTTTGCTTAAAAAACCCTTGGCCGATTGGTATTGGGCACGCGACCATGCCGACGATCGTATAAAATGGTTGTGGGAACGTGGTTTTACAGCTCAAACTTCGGCTATGAATTATCCTGCCATAGTTGGATATTTCGATTGTTCGGACGCAGGTATGATTTATTATTGGGGAACCTTAGATTCTGGAGGGGATATTGAAGCAGATGTTCCTAAACTTCAAAAATTGTTTTTGGACTACCTGGAATCTGCACCATCAAAAGTAACTTTTGTTACTCCAAAAGCTGATGATGTGGTTTTACCCGGTACCGATTTAGAAGTTACGGCTGCACTTACTGTTAATGCCGATGAAATTGATAGTGTTGCACTTTATATTAATGATGTTTTGGTTCGTACAATTGAGACAGCTCCCTTTTTTTGGGGTACAACTGACGAACTGTTAAAGAATATGCAACCCGGTGTTTACAATTTAAAATTAGTTGCTACCGATACAGCATCAGTAACTTCCGAGGCTTTTTTGAAAACAGAAGTGCCTAATTATGCCTACTTTGTATCACCCAAGGCAGGTGCTGTAATTGAAACAGGTGAAAGTATAGTTGTTGAAGCGGCATTAAATGTGGATGCTTCAAATATTACCAGTTTAGAGCTATTTATTAATGATGCTTCTGTTAGTACAATCGCCGAATCGCCGTATGTATGGGGATCTGATTTTTCTGTTTTATCAAATTTGGAAGAAGGTAACTACGAGTTGAAATTAGTTGCAACAATCATAGGCAACGAAACATCTGCAACTACGCTTTCGTTTACCGTTGAATCTATCCCAGTTCAGGAACCTTATACAGGTACTGCCATTACAATTCCCGGAAAAATAGAGCTGGAAGATTACGACTTGGGCGGTGAAGGTTTAGCCTATCATGATACCGACGATACAAATAAAAGCGGTGAATACAGAACCGATGGTGTTGATATAGGTACAGGTACATCTGGAAGTTACGTAATTGGCAATGCCCTGGTTGGCGAATGGACAGAATATACCGTTAATGTTGAAGCCGATGGAAAATATGATGTTAATCTTAATTATTCATCTGGAAAACCGGGTGGGGGTGCCAAAGTGAAATTAGAATTTATAGATGAAGGAATTACGCTTGTACCTGATTTTACAGTTCCGGTAACTGCCAACTGGCAAACTTATGATTCTATTTTAATAGGGAATGTTGACTTATTAAAAGGAGTGCATGTGCTGCGTGTTACCGTGGTTATGAATGGTCTGAATCTCGATTGGATAGAATTTAAACGTACCGATGATGTTGGAACCCAAGAAATGGAAGCCGACCGTTTAAATGTTTTTCCAAATCCAAGTGCTTCAGGTATTTTTCGCTTGACCGATCATACTAATTGGGAGGTATATTCTACTACAAGTACTAAAGTAGCCCAAGGCCAAAGTTCAATTATCGACCTTTCTGCTATACCAAAAGGCTTGTATATTTTAAAAGTAGGCAACACCGTAACAAAGTTATTGTCTAAGTAGTATTGATTATCGGGGTTTTGTCTGTGTAAAACATGGACAAGCCCTTTTTTGTGTGGCATTTTGTCCCGCCAGGGGCTATATATGTCTTTCATAGCAAAAGGGAGTTTAATTGTACATTTACAGAATACCAGTTGGTACGTTCATAGATATTGATTTTCTGCCAATAATAGATAACAATCGGCCATACCCAAAATTCAATCCGCAATAGCTGCGTTTGCTTGAGTGCTCCACACACTTATTCTGCTTAAATGCAATAATTCAAAATTTCATAGGCCCACACAATGGAAAGAACATGTGATATTTATTTTATTTTTTCATCCATCGAATGTAATCCGTTGGTGATTGCCCGTATTTTTTCTTGAATGACCTGCTGAAATAAGAGATGGAATTGAAACCTACAAATTGTGCAATTTCTTCCATACTCATGGTTTCTTCTTTTAGGAGTTGAATTGACTTTTTAAGGCGTACATCCCTAATAAACTCAGAGGTGTTCTGATTTGTTTTGGTCTTTATAATTCGATGCAGATTGCTACGGCTTTGTTTTAATTCTTGCGCCAATTGTTCGACCCCAAACTGCATGTTGTGAAAATTAGCTTCGATAATTTCTTCTGCCAACTGTGTAATATCTTTTTTATCGTAATCAGTCTGGTTTGTAATCCCTTTGTCCGAGTCGATGATTTTTTCTTCAATCATCTTTCTACTTTTAAAAATATTCTCAATTTGGGCGATAAGAATCTGACTGTCTATGGGCTTGGTTAAAAACGAATCAGCACCTTTTACAATACTTTCCATGTGGAAATTATTTTGAGTGAGCGCTGTAAGTACAATGATGGGAATTTGTTTGGTTTTAGTGTTATCTTTAAGTGATTTGATTAGTTCAAGACCATCTAAGCGGGGCATGGAAAGGTCGGTTACAAGAATATCGGGCATTATTTCCTTGGCAATATCCAGGGCTAATTGACCATTTTTTGCCGTTACGACTATGTACCTATCACACAATTCATCTCTAAGGTATTGTCTTAATTCCAGATTATCTTCTGCTAATAATACCACCTTTTTTGTAATCAATTCATCCGAGATTTCAACAGCTGATAGCGGAAGTATGCTTGCTTGCTCCACTATATTGTGCAAAGAAATAGAATTCTTTTCTATGTGCGAATCATTTGTTAGCGGAATATTTAAAACGAAAGTGTTACCCCCATCATCAGATTTAGAGTAAACACAAATGAATGCATTGTTTATACGGGCGTATTCGCCACTCATATGCAAACCAATGCCCGCGCCTGTTGTTTCCTGTTTGGGATCGGTTGTGAAACGTTCAAAGATCCAAGGAAGCAAACCTGGGTCAATCTTTTTTCCATAATTAGTAATTTTTAGCTCTAAAGATTCGCCACTAAAAAGTGTGCCCGCAAAAGTGCATCCCTCGTATTCGGTTTCAATAATCTCCTTTTTGTCAATCGAAATATTTACCTGACCATTCTCATTTGAAAATTTAATTGCATTCGATATCAGATTAAATAGTATTTTCTCAATCATATCCGGATCTACCCAAACTAACAATGATTTGAATGTTGAATTGAATGTAAAACTGATTGATTTTTCGATTACTTGGTATTCAAAATGTTGGCAAACAGATATGCAAAGTTCAACAAAATCTGTTTTTTCAAATTTCCCTTTAACTTTTCCCTCTTCTATCAAATTAAAATCTAAAATTTGATTGGTCAATCGGAGTAACCTTCCGGCGTTGCGTTTAATTAATTTTAAATGCGCATTGCTTGTATGGTCATTTTTGAATTTATCGAGCAAATTGTTTATGGGTGAAATAATAAGTGTGAGTGGCGTTCTGAATTCATGCGAAATATTCATAAAAAACTTTTGCTTTTCATTATAAAGCATCTCTGTTGCTTCACTTTTAAATCGCTCTGCAATAACTTCCCTTTTTAGTCGGTATCTTAATCTTAACTCTTTTACAATCAATAATGTAATTAAAATAGTGCTTGCCAAATAGAGTAAGTAGGCATGCCAACTTAGCCAAAAGGGTGGCGCAATGGATATTTGTACTTGTAAAGGTGACTGGCTCCACACGCCATCATTATTGGTTCCCATTACTTCAAGCGTGTAGTCTCCTGGAGGTATTTTTGTGTAATGAATGTCTCCGTTATTTGATACTTCACTCCAAATTTCCTGATAGTTAATTAAACGGTATTTAACTTTGTTTTTGGAGGGTTTAATAAAATTATTGGTTACGAAGCTGAATGTGAGCGCATTTTGCAAATGCTTAAGTTTAAGCCATTTTATATTGGCTAAATGTTTTGTATTGGATGTTAACTCATTATATAGCTCCAAAGGTTTATTGTTAATGAGCAGTTTTGACAGAAAAACTTCTGGTACGCGCTCGTTTATTTTAATAATTTGAGGATTAATGATTGAAAAGCCGTTTGATGAGCCGAAAAATAAACTTCCACTAGAACTTGCAAGAGCCGAGTTGGGGAGGTATTGGCCACCGAATAATCCATCTTCTAACGAAAATTGCTTGGTTTTTCCTGTTTCTTGATTGTGCTGAAATATTCCAATGCTGGTAGATAACCAGATGTTATTTGAATAATCTGTTAGTATGTTGTAAATCTGCTCATTGATAATCAGGTGGTTGTTTTTAAATGCTTCAAATTTTCCCTGCTCCGGATTGAAGATGAATACACCCGATCCATTTGTACCCAGCCAAATTTTTCCATTTTTGTCTTCACAAATGGTTAAAAACTTATTTTGTGCGATTTTACTTTTGTTAAATATGACATTTTGAGCCAGTTCAATGGTGTTATTGTTCGATTTCTTAATAAATAGACCGGATTCGGTGCATATCCAAAGGTTATTTTTGGAGTCGACAAAGGTTTTCCATACACAATTGGATTCAATATTTCCTAAATTTAGTTTCGATAAATCATGATTAGTAGTTTCCCCACCATGAATATTATTATGGTAAATCCCTTTTCTTCTGGTACCTATCCATAAATTATCATGGTAAATCGAAATAGAAGAAATAATAGGTATAGTATGATTTTCTTCTCCCGTATTGTATCTTTTAGGCGTTTTGGCAGCAATGTCAACCTGCCAAATACCCTCATTAAATGTTCCGATCCATATTTTATTATCCTTGGTTTCGCTTAATGCTTTAATATTAAGCGGTTTTTTTTCGAGTAAATGCGGTATGGGTTGAAGGGTATTTTTTTCAGGTATATATTGAGCCATTCCATGATTTTCGCTGCCAATCCAGATGTAACCATTGGTTGCTTCAGAAAATGAAGAAATCACACTGCTTGTAAAGTTATCTTTGGTGTCAATATTATGGTAATGATCGAAGCGATAATTTAGGTCACTAAAAAAACCAATACCACTACTTCTGCTTCCTAACCAAATATCATCCTTGCGATCACAATATAAAACATTTATAACGTTGCTTGGTAATTGATTAAGCTGTGAACTTTTAATTATTATACGCTTATCACCATCCACCACCAATATACCATCCAATGTGGCAATCCAAATTTCACCATTTTTTCTTTTTAAAATTTTACGCACAAAATTACTTGGCAAACCACTGATCCCTTCATTATTCTCCTTAAATTCAGATATTTTCCGGCCATTCTTATCAATTACATCAACACCACTCTCATAAAAACCAATATAATATAGGTTGCCATCAACGCAAATTGTTTTTGCTGCCTGTTGCTTTCTGTGGTATAATTTTTTGGGTTTTGAATCTATGTTTTTTAACGTATATATAAAACCGTTCTGGGTTCCAATTATAAGCGTGTTTTCGCTGGTTTTTTCAACTAAACTGATACTTCCGGGAGCTTCGTTATCGAGTATTTTGAAGGGTGCGAGTTTATTGTTTTGTGAATTATAAATAAACAGCATCCCTCCAGATAGAATGATGTATTTATGAGAATCCCATTGTATAATGTTGTTTATTTTTATTTGAGTATAAAAACTTTCGTCATTGTTGAAAGTGATCCAGTCAAATTGGTTGGTAGAGATATTGTATTTACAAAGACCATTTTCGGTGCCCGCCCAAATGTTGTTAAACGAATCCTGATAGATTATGTTTACATCAATTGAAATTAGATAGGATAACTGATTGTTATTAAATTTCTGTTTTATAACTTCGTGGGAGTTATAATAATATAAGCCATTGCTGCACCCAAACCATATAAAACCATTTTCATCTTCCAGTATAGTTTTTATAGTGCCAAATGAAAGCTTAGCATCTGGATAAATGTTTTCAAACGTATACTTTTTTTGGGCATTCATTGGGATGATTATGCAAAAAACGAAAAAAAGGGCTTTAAATCGTATCATAGCATATCATTATTTTTTAGCTTTTGCACAGGTGATTTTTTTCAACTTCATAACCGTTTAATTAACTGTTTAATTTTAGTTTTCTGATTTTATTATAGACCGCTAAAAATCAATACGTACGACAGATTACTGTAAGGCGATCGGTGTTAGATT
>JAGXIO010000006.1 GCA_024635555.1 Saccharicrinis sp. | reverse complement strand
GGGAAAGCCAAAGCTTTTACTGGCCGATGAACCCACAGGTAATTTGCAGTCCGAACAAGGTAAAATGATCATGAATTTATTGAAGAAATTGAATTCGGAGGGCATCACCATTATTCAGGTAACGCACAACGAGGAGTTTGCGAAATATGGTAAACGAATTATTCGACTAGCAGATGGCATGGTGCACGAAGATAGTGCAAAGAGGATGGAGGAAGCGGTGCTGTAGTTCAATGACGCGAAATTTAGGGAAATCATTTTTTAATAAATATCCTTATTATGATACTCCAAAGTTTAAAAATTGGTATCCGACGCCTTATAAATCATAAATCATATTCAACCATCAACATTGTTGGATTGGGCGTCGCAGTCTCGGTATCTCTAATTATCCTGGCCTATAGTTTTCATCACTTTAGTTTTGATAAATATGTGCCGAATTCCGAAAATAGCTATCGCCTGATTACGCGTTATGGTGATGGCTCATACAATGCAAATACTTTTGCCTGCTTTGATGAGATTCTGCCGGAATTTACGGCTGTGGAGAGTCATACTATATGCTACTCTATTCATAACATTCAGGATATATTTGTAGGGGAGAAAGAGATAGGCGTTAAAGAAGCCATTATCACAGATGAATCATTCATTGATTTCTTTTCGCCACGTATGCTTGAAGGTAATAAACAGAGCCTTAATGAACCCAACACCATGTTGGTAACACCAATGATGGCCAATAAAATTTCCACCAGCGCCGATGTCATCGGACAACGCATCGGATTACGATCTTTCACTGCAAATCAGGATAGCTTAATTTACTACACCATTACAGGTATCATTGAGCCGGTGCCGGATGAATCGCATATGGGATATGATATTTTATTATCTAGTACCGGACACTTTTCACCCACTGTAAAAATGCTTAAGAATAGAAAGGTTTTTGGTAGTAGCATATATGTTAAACTTAATCCTTCTGCAGATATAGCAGCAATAGAAACAAACCTTAACGCTAAAGCCGAGGCGCTTATTGGCACTCAACATGGTCCGCCGTTAAATGCTTTTAGTCACCAATTCCAAGCACTTACTGATATTCACTTTACGCCAAATACAAATGTTGAATTACGTCCTGTTGTAAGACGATCAACTTTGAATATTTTACTGATGGTAGGCTTTTTAATACTAGCCATTGCGACCATTAATTTTGTAAATATGTATATCGCTCGCAACACATTTCAACGAAAAGAATTAAGTATTGTACGATTTCTTGGTGGAAATAAGTTACATCTTTTTGGCAACATGGTCAGCGAGTTAATCATCTCCATCATCATAAGTATGGCTTTGGCTTTACTATTACTTATTATCTTTAATGTCTCCATGGCTAATCATTTCTTTGGGGCTTGGCAAATCTCCTTGCTTAACAATCAATTTATTGTAATTGCGGGTTTTCTATTTCTTTTTGTGGTTGTGGCTACATCGATATTTATGGGTATTAATCTCTTAAAAACAACACAAACAAATGTATTAAGTAATCCATCAAGAAAATATAATTCAATCACTCCTTTAGTAATTTTTCAATTTATTTTGGTTATTGCTTTAATGGGATTTACTATCCTAATAAACAAACAGATGTATTTTATTGAGAATAAGGATTTGGGTTACATGGCCCAGAATATTTTGGTCGTACGAGCCCCTCAAACAAATACAAAAATTAATATTCTAAGAGAAGAGTTACTAAAGGAATCATGCATTGTAAGTGTATCCACGGCACATCATTACCCTGGATATAGATTACAGGACATGAATTTTACCACTGGTGATAACAGTTTTCCGTTTAAGTTTGGCTCTATTGATAGCAATACCATTGAAACACTGAATATAAAGCCGATAAAATACTTCACCGAAGCCAAAGGAAAGGCAATTAATGGTTGGATGATTAACGAAACCTTTTATAATAATCTGAAAAGCTACTACACCGAGGAGCAAATTGCAGCAAGTGATTTCCCAGAATATGAAGAGCAATCAGAATTTGATGCAAGACAGAAATTTGTAATTCTGGGGGTTATCAGTGATTTTAACTACGCTTCTCTGCACTCGAATATCGAAAACTTTTCCTTTTATATTAGAGACACTCAAGAAAATCCTAATCGATTTTTGCTGGCTCGATTTGATCAAAAGCAGCGTCGGTCGGTCATTAATGCTATGGAACAACACATGGCAAAAATATATCCCGGTCAACCTATTAACTATTCTTTTTTAGATGAGCAGCTTAACGACCAGTACAACTCAGAGCAAACGCTTTTGAAACTGATCAACTCTTTTTCAATGTTGTCCATTCTTATTGGCTGTTTGGGATTAATTGGTCTATCCATTTTTATTTCTGAGAAACGAACCAAAGAAATAGGCATCCGCAAAGTCAACGGCGCCACCATATCCGAAATACTGGTTTTGCTCAACCGCAACTTTGTAAAATGGGTTGCCATTGCATTTGTAATTGCTACGCCAATTGCATACTATGCCATGCAAAAATGGCTCGAAAACTTCGCATACAAAACCGAGTTGAACTGGTGGATTTTTGCTCTTGCCGGCTTGTTGGCATTGGCAATTGCACTGTTAACGGTTTCGTTTCAATCGTGGAAAGCAGCCACGAAAAACCCGGTTCAAAGTTTAAGATATGAATAAAGTTGATGGTGAGTTGGTCCCGATGAATCGGGAGCGGGCGGCAACAAGGAATCCGGTGGAGGCATTGAGGTATGAGTAATTAAAATAAATCAAGAGTCATGAACTATTTAAAAAATACATTTCGAATCCTTCGGAAAAACTTACAGCACACAATGATCAATATTTTATTACAATAGGCAAGAGCATACAAGGCATGTGTTGTTGATGTAATTAGAGAAGATGCTTAATTTATAGGATTGAACAATAAACTTAATAATCATGGATAAAAACTTTTTTAAACTATTCTTTAGAAACCTTTTACAACACAAAACCCTTTCTGCAATCAATATATTGGGTTTAGTGGTTGGTATGCTAAGTACCATTCTAATTCTGGAGTATGTATTTTATGAAAACAGCTACGACAATTACCACGATAATGCCGACAGGATATACCGGGTTGCTTATGATCGCTATCAGGAAGAAGAATTACTGTGGAGAACAGCCAACTCATTTTACCCAACAGGAAGTTATTTAAAGGAAAATTACAGCGAAGTGGAAGACTATTTTGTGTTTCAGCGCCAAAATAACATTAATATCGCACTGGTTGACGGATACAATAATCAGGTAAGTTTTAACGAGGAAAAAACTTATTTCGTAACGGAAGGAGTCTTCAATCTGCTTAAAGTTGACTTGATAAAGGGAGCGACATCATGCCTTGATGACCCAAATAAAGTGGCTGTTT
Source organism: Saccharicrinis sp. (assembly GCA_024635555.1). GTDB lineage: Bacteria > Bacteroidota > Bacteroidia > Bacteroidales > Marinilabiliaceae > Saccharicrinis. The sequence goes on along the minus strand of JAGXIO010000006.1, from coordinate 5,854 downwards.
CTGAAAGTATGGCCAAACGCTATTTTGGCAATAGTGACCCCATAGGCAAGCTACTGCAAGTGAACCATGGTAAAACTTATACCATATCAGGCGTTTATAAAGCCTTTCCATCAAACACGCATCTTAAAACCGATTTTCTGTTTTCGTTTATAACCATTCTAAACGACAATCCAGGTTGGAAATCAAACTGGGGTTTTGATTATTTTACTGCTTACCTTAAGCTTAAACCTGGTGTGGATTACAAAACGTTTGAAGCAAAGGCTTTTCCTGAAATGATTGCAGCCAATTATGGCGAGCGACTCAAACAAAGAGGCATTACCGACGATTACTATTTACAGCCTATAGGCGATATCCATCTAAAATCAAACATTGAATATGAAACCGATGAACCTGGCAATCAAAAAGCAGTAGACATACTTTTTGCTTTTGCCATCTTCTTTTTGGTGGTTGCATGGATTAATTACATCAACCTCACCAGTGCACGCGCCGTTGAACGTGCAAAAGAAATAGGCATAAAAAAGATAAGTGGGATTACTAAAAGGAATTTAATCGGTCAATTTTTTCTTGAGACCTTTATATTGAATGGCATATGCCTGTTTATAACATTGGGGCTATTGCTTATTATTCAGCCGTATTTTCTGGAATTGACGAAAATGTCCGGACATCAAAATTTATTGCCCCAAGGTTTTTGGATTTATGCTGCTCTTGTTTTTATTCTTGGCACCTTTTTATCTGCCATTTATCCAAGCTTGGTTTTATCTGGATTTAAGCCGGTCAAGATACTAAAAGGTCAATACGCAAAAAGTGTACAAGGCATCCAGTTTAGGAAAGTTCTGGTTACATTTCAATTTATCATCTCTCTGGTGCTTTTGTCGGGTACAATAATTACTTACAAACAGGTTGATTTCCTGTTACAAAAAGATATGGGTGTAAATCCAAAACGCAAGTTGGTAATAAAAGCGCCAAAACCAAAAGATTCAAAAAAAGAACTATTCAATAAAATAGACAAGCTTAGCAATGATTTTATGCAGATGCCCGAAGTTAACGACTTCACGTTTATTTCGGATATACCGGGTCAGGAAATTCAGCAATGGTATGGAATACGTAAACCTTCTGCCGAAAACGGAAGTACTCAGGAACAATTTAGACTTGATGTGAACAATAATTTCATTAATTTTTTTGATATAAAATTGTTGGCTGGCAGGGGTTTTTATAAAGATGAATTGGAAAATTCTAACAAAATACTGATAAATAGGAAAGCGATGGAACGTGCGGGTTTCTCTAGCCCAGAAGAAGCTGTAAATGCTACCGTATTGGGATGGAGAAATAGAGAACTGCAAATTATTGGGGTAGTTGAGGATTTTCAGTATTATTCGGTAAAGGTAGAGGCTATTCCTACTGTAATAATGAATCAGAACGGAGCAAAAGCCTACATGGTCCTTGAATTGAAACCAGGCTCATGGAATAATATAGACCTTGCGTTGAAGAAACTGGAGACAGTTTTTGGGGAAACATTTGCTGGTGAACCCTTTGATTATTTGATACTGGAAGACAAAATGTCTAAGGTTTTACAAAGCGATAAAACGTTTTCCCGAATATTTGGGGTTTTCTCATTATTGGCCATCATTATAGCCAGCATTGGCATACTTGGACTAATAATAATTACTATAAAACAAACCACAAAGGAGCTTGCTATTCGTAAAGCACATGGTGCCGAATCGGGAAATTTATTTATGATACTAAGTAAAAATCTCATTCCACAATTTGTAATTTCAATAATTATAGCATTACCGCTTACTTACTATATTTTTAACAATCTGGTCTTAAGCAACTATTTGCACCGTATTTCCTTAAGTTGGATCTATTTTATTTTGCCAGTAGTATTTATGCTTGCCATGTTCGCGGCACTTGTATTTTTTCAAACCAAGAAGGTTATTCGATCAAGCATTAGTAAAGTCTTAGTGATGGAATGATCTCTTTAAATGGTAAAGCGAACTAGGAATGAGCCCCAAGCAAGTGCTCGTATTACGAGGTCTAATTTTGCATAGAAGGCTCCAAAACTTTGCCTATAAAACGGAATTGAGCTGGTGGATATTTGCTCTTGCCGGTGTGCTGGCTTTGGGCATTGCGTTAACGGTTTCGTTTCAATCGTGGAAAGCTGCCACGAAAAACCCGGTTCAAAGTTTAAGATATGAATAAAGTTGATGGTGAGTTGGTCCCGATGAATCGGGAGCGGGCGGCTACGAGGAATCCGGTGGAGGCCTTGAGGTATGAATAAGAGGCCTCCCCAACCCCTCCCAAGGAGGGGCTTTAGATTCTACCAAATTTGGTGGGCTGTGCTTTTAATAAATTTTGAAATGAAACGACCATGATCCGCTAGCTGGCGGACATACAAGACCATGATTAAAGGGAGTTCCATGAGTTGCAAAAAAAACAATAAAATTTAAACGAATGAAAACAATAGCAACAAATACGCAGAAGGCAAAAGTCTCCTTTAGCCCGCCCTATTCATAAATTTTATGAATAGGGCACCAAAGGCCGATTCTGCCTAAGCAGAATCGAGGGTAACCCTCGAAAAAGTTTAAGTAAACTTTTTCGGCTTTCCGCCTATGATTTTTCAGGTTAAAAATCAATTGGCTAATGTTGGTAAATAGGCAATGTGGAACCCATTCAGCGTATAGTGTAAATGCAATCGCTATGGACAGAAAGAATCTCGTAAAAAGAAATTACCATGATATTTAAAGTAGTGTTTCGAAGCATATTAAAGCGGCCATTTCTCAATTTGGTTAAGATTATAGGTTTGAGTCTGGCATTGAGTGGAATAATATTTATTGGCTTGTTTTTGAAAAATGAGTTGACTTACGATATGTACCATTCAAAAGCACAAAGGATTTATCGTCTGACAACTACACATCCAAATTTTCTGGGGGGTAGTCACTTTGCTCGTACCATGAACCCAGACTATATGGAGGAACTAAAAAACGAATTTCCCGAGGTGGAAGAATATGTTCGGCTGGGGCCAGTTAGAGGTGGTATAATCAAATACAATGATTTGTTCTACAATATCAATCAAGCCTTTGAAGTAGACAGTACCTATCATTCAGTTTTTGATTCACAATTAATCATTGGCAACGGAAATACAGTACTCAATGCACCGGGATCGATGGTTTTGTCGGAAAGCTTTGCAAAAAAAATATTTGGCAATACAAATCCAATTGGCGAGATTTTAACACTTCCGCCAGGACAGTTTATTGGCGAGCCTCAAACATATACAGTAAGTGGAGTAATGAAGGATTATCCACAAAACAGCCATTTTCATCCCGACTTTATTGTACGTCCATTGAGCAAGGAATTTAGTGGTTGGGCATGGACGTATATGGTGCTGGCACCAAATGCCGACCCTCAAAAAATTGAGCATGGCTTTGCAAGTTTTATAGCAAAAGTCCGGAACGTATCTGTTGATAAAATTGAAAACAAAGCCTATTTGCAAGCCCTGAACAAAATTCATTTGCGATCGCACAAGTTGCGCGAAATTGAGCCTAATGGAAACATTACTTACATTTATGTATTAGCAATTGCCGCACTTGTTTTACTTCTAATTTCAATCAGCAATTACGCCAACTTAAACATTGGCATGTCTGTTTTTAGTGCAAAATACCTGGCCATAAATAAGCTATTGGGATCAAGTAAGCTTGCAGTTATTCAGTTCTTTTTAATCGAAGGGGTTTTTATTGTACTGGCAGCAATTGTAATAACTTTACTTTTTGCACTACCCATTAATCTATATGTTTCGCACTTTTTCAATCAAAACCTCATTTCAAACAACACAAATCTTATTGTTTTTATATTGTTGGCATTTGCTCTTTTAAGCATAGTATTTGGCATGCTCCCTGTATTGAACCCAATTTTGGCACAGCTTGCACAAAAGGGTACTTCATCAATAGCACAATTCAAAAAAGGAGGAATCAACCGAGGTTTAGTTATATTTCAATACGCCGTTTCTATTGCATTAATTATAGCTGTAATCATTATCAGCAAACAAACTCAATATGCTTTAAACAGTGGCCTTGGAGTAAAAGAAAATAACGTTTTAATTTTTGAAGAAGTTCATGCTGACATTCAGCAAAAATTTGAAATATTTAAAGAAAAATTACTTCAATACAGTAGCATTCAATCAGTGTCGGCCATGATGGAACCTCCTGGCGGGGAAGCCAACGACATGTTCCCTTTTGAAATGGAAGGATACGTTTCAAACAAAAGCGAAAATGAGTACGACTGCATAGGAGTTTTTCCTTGCGATCATTCATTTGCATCACTTTTTAATTTCGATTTTTTAGCAGGCAGTAATTTCAATTTAAACAATAAAGACGCAAATGGCTCGGGTGAATACATTATTAACGAGGCTGCCATGAAACGATTGGGTTGTACGAGTGCTGCCGACATTATTGGAAAAGCATTCACCCTTAATTTTAATCATGAAACCATAAAAATCCCCAAAGGCCATATTATTGGCGTAGTAAAAGATTTTCACCTATCAAGCCTGAAAAAGGAAATTGAACCTTTGGTAATGTTTAAACGTGATGCACTTTGGTTACTCAACTTTGTAGTAGCTTACCAACCGGGCATGCAAAAAGAGGCAATTGATGACATTAAAACCGTTTGGAAGACGCTTTATCCAGAATATCCATTAAAATACGAACATGTTAGTACAATGTATCAGAAGGTATATAAGCCCGAGTTATTGCAGGCCAAGCTACTTTCCGTTTTCACAATTATTGCATTATTTATTTGCTCAATGGGCTTGCTTGGTTTGGCATTAATTATCACTCAATACCGTACCAAGGAAATCGGTATTCGCAAAGTTAACGGTGCCAAAACATCTGAGATTTTACTCATGCTCAACAAAGACTTCGTAAAATGGGTGGCCATTGCTTTTGCAATAGCTACACCTATCGCTTACTATGCCATGAACAAATGGCTCGAAAATTTTGCCTACAAAACCGAATTAAGTTGGTGGATATTTGCATTGGCAGGTTTGTTGGCTTTGGGAATTGCATTGGTAACGGTTTCGTTTCAATCGTGGAAAGCTGCCACGAAAAACCCGGTTCAAAGTTTAAGATATGAATAAAGTTGATGGTGAGTTGGTCCCGATGAATCGGGAGCGGGCTGCAACCCGAAACCCGGTGGAGGCCTTGAGGTATGAATAGTTAAAAACCATATATCCATGAACAAACTATACTTAAAACTGGCATTAAGTAATCTATTAATGCGGAAAAACAATACTGTAATTAGCCTGATTGGCTTGACCATTGCATTTGTCGCCGTATTTCACATTTTTTCAATTCTTTCTTTTGAAAAGGGGTATGATATGCAGCATAGAAAGGCTGATAGGATTTACCGGATTAGCGGAGATATTATTGCAGCTGAAAATACCATGACACATGCGGTTCTTGGTCCTTTAATGGGGCCGGGATTAAAAGATGAATTTCCGGCGGTGGAATCATATACCCGCTTGGTTCCGATACGTCATGCGGTTAAGCTGGAATCAGATAACGAAATATTTGAAATTGAAGAAGCTTATACCGTTGACTCTACCGTATTTAGTCTTTTTACCTTTCATTTTATTTATGGCAATCCCAAACAGGCGCTTCGTAATCCGAACGAGATTGTAATTAATAAAAGTCTGAGTACTAAAATATTTGGCGATGTTAATCCTATTGGAGAAACATTAGTAAGAGATGGTACTCCTCTTAAAGTTGCCGGAGTTGTACAAGACTGTGCAAGTAATTCCCATCACAAATTAAATGTGTTGTTCTCTATAGGAAATCAATGGAACGATCTGTCGGGAATTCCT
>JAGXIO010000060.1 GCA_024635555.1 Saccharicrinis sp. | reverse complement strand
GCATCTCCCTTAGTACTTGAGTACGTAATGTTTTTTTTTCATGACTTAATGTATTTATGAATAATACCTTAAGTTACGAATTTTAAAGTTAGCTCCGAATGGAGCTTTCGTTCAACTTCTCAATAACCTCACCCCATATGCGGTTATTTCGCCTTTGCACCCCGTTTAATAGCGTTTATCACTACAGGGGTGGTGCGATAAGCGCATATGGACTTATGTTAAGGCTTTAAAGTTAACTTTTTATTACAAAAAAAAGGATATTACATAATAAATTTTGGAGTGACAGAAAGGTCTGAGTTCGAAAAACTAACAGAAAGCCCGTGGAGTTGGAAAAGATGGAGCTGATATGCAAAATTGGAACTTACTAGGAGCGGCATAGCTACTATTGTATTAGGCTACTGTATTCTAAATACAGTGCTTCCGCATGTAAATATATAAAAACAAAAAAATATTTTTTTTAAAAAGCTGAAAGTTTTAAATTCGGCTTGCCCTGTCTTGCCTTAGCCCTTTTTAAAACTCAAAACACCCTATTCAAAAAAGTACTATCTTGTGCAGCTTTAACCGTTTTTTCAAGACCTATACGATTCATTAAAATAACAGATATGAATAATAATAATGGATTTATTGGCATGATTGAACATGCCTTGAAAACGTACGAAACACAGCCTTCTTTAAGTAATTTTAAGGGCGAAACCTATACTTACCGTCAAGTTGGCGAAAGGATAGCTTGGATTCATGATTTATTTAAAAGGTGCGATATCAAAAAAGGCGACAAGGTAGCTTTGATAGGCCGTAACCTGAATAACTTTGCCGTTACCTACTTGGCAACGGTTACGTACGGTGCGGTTATAGTTCCCATATTGCCCGATTTTGGGAGCAACGAGATACACCATATTGTTAATCATTCCGAATCGAAATTGCTTTTTAGTACCGACAGGATATTTAACATGGTGGATGAAAGCAAAATGCCATGCATTAAAGGTATCGTAAGTATCGATGATTTTAAATCGTTGGTCGATTGCAAAATTAAACTATCAAAAATAATTGAAACCATCCCGGCGTCCAGTGAATTTAAACATGAGCATATTAATTTTGCACGGGTAGATGAAGAAACGCTTATGGTACTATCCTATACTTCAGGCACTTCTGGTTTTTCAAAAGGAGTTATGTTGCCTCATCGTAGCATTTGGTCCAACGTACTTTACGCTCAGGAACACCTCAAGTTAAAACCGGGTAACCGCATTGTTTCCTTTTTACCGCTGGCTCATGCCTTTGGCTGCCTCTTCGAGTTTTTATGGCCTTTTACCGTGGGTTGCCACATCACATTTTTGAGCCGCACCCCATCGCCACAAATTATCACGGAAGCCTTTCAGGAAGTGAAACCACATCTGATTCTGTCCGTTCCGCTAATTCTCGAAAAAATATTTAAGAAGCGTATCATGCCTGTCCTAGAAAAGAATCCGGTGAAAACAATAAGCAAAATACCTTTATTGAAACAGGTTGTTCATCAAAAGGTTAAAAAACAGCTTACCGAAGTTTTTGGAGGCGAGTTTCAACAAATAGTGATAGGTGGCGCCGCCCTGAATAAGGACGTAGAGGACTTTTTGCGAAAGATAGGCTTTCCGTTTACCATAGGTTATGGCATGACAGAATGTGGACCTCTCATCAGCTACGAGCCCCATAATACTGCGCAACCGCGCTCGGCAGGTAGATTGGTGGACAGGCTGACGGTGAAAATAGACTCCAAAGACCAGTACAATGTGGTGGGCGAAATATTGATTAAAGGAACCAACGTGATGCTGGGCTATTTTAAAAACAAGGAAGCAACCGATGCAGTTTTTGATGCCGATGGATGGCTACACACTGGCGACTTGGGCATCATAGATAAAAATAATTTCATATATATTAAAGGGCGAAGTAAAAATATGATTTTAAGTGCATCGGGCCAAAATATTTACCCCGAGGAGATAGAAGCCAAATTGAACAACATGGATTTTGTGCAGGAATGTTTGGTGCGCGACATGGGCGAAGGAAAACTGGAAGCCCTAGTGTATCCCGATTACGAACGTGCCGATGCCGAAAATTTAGACCAAAAGGATATAACCTCCATTATTGAAGAACTAAAGGCCATTGTAAATGCTGAGTTGCCTATTTATATGAATCTTTCTAAAGTAACACTGTTTCCCGAGGAATTTGAAAAGACACCAAAAAAAAGCATCAAAAGATATAAGTATGTGAAATAGCTGATGGCTTTTGGCTATTAGCTTTTGGCTATTAGCTTTTGGCTGATGGCTTTTGGCTGATGGCTTTTGGCTGAGTACCGAAGAGTGACTAAGGGATATATAGCCTGTGGAAATCGCGATGGGCTTTTAATAAGTTGATAGTATACAAAATCAGATTCTTCGATTCGGCATAACATTCAAGCAATAAAATGCTCGATCTGGTTTTTCCTTGACCTTCGATAAGGTGAGTTATCTGCTTCTTTTGTAGATCCTCTATCAGTTTAATAATATATTTTTGTCGTTGCACCATTTCAGGTACAGCGTCAAATCGTTGTTCTTTTTCGATATGCACTAGGTAATTAAAAAACCCAGTAACCTCTTCCAACAAAAGTAAAAGATCCTCTTTCTGTGGTTCGGCCAAGCCTTTGTGCTTATTATATACATGATTATAAATAGGCTGCGATAATTGTTTTAGAGGACTGGTAAGCTCGCCCAGATAATCCATCGCCTGGATAAAATAATGCCCAGAATCAAACTGCCCTGCAGATATAGTAGCAAAGCTATTAAAAAGATCTTCCTTGATAGTCCGGGTTGTTTTTTCTAAGTAACTCACCTTTTTGCAGGTGGCTTTAAGCTGCTTTTCATTTTCGTCGGCAAAGCCTTGAATAATCAATATGTAAATTTTTGAAGTTTCCAGTATATGGCTGCGTATCCTTTCGCTTTCTACTTCAATCCTATTTTTAATATCGTAGGTAATGGTCTCCCATCTTTCTTTAGTTAGGTCATCACGGCGAGCTTTACCCATTTTAATTAATCGATATATGGTGTAAAAAACTATGCTTAACGCCACAAATAAAATGGCAAAATCATATAATTTCACTCCTAATAAAAATGAAATAAATTTACAAGTAACCAGGAAAACCATATCTATCATGTCGTACCAAACCATAAAAACGGATAACACATCTCTACCCATGCTAAGTAGAATATCAGCCATAAAATGAAATTGTATAAAAAGAGATAAATAAATCATTTAAAAAAAATTACTTCAAAGATAATTGATTTGGTGTTATCTTGCGCTTAATTTATACCAACATGAAACGACCCCCCGAAGGGTCGGGGCGACCTGTCCCGCAGAATTGCGGGAGGCATCGAATACCAGTAAAGAACAAATATTTTTAATGAGATGAAAAACATAACATCCCGAAAGCTTATCGTCATATCTACATTATTTTATTTTCTTCTGGCGATTATATTTTTCTTGGTCAATTCCTTTTCGCCCAACATTTTGTTATCCTTAAGTATTTCAATTCCTCTATTAATAATAACGTTAAGTTTTTATACCGGATATTTTATCAACCTATTTATAAAATTGAAAGTTAAACCCATCTATAAAACCATCCACAATTTTAAGCCTTCCCGCTTAGATAATGCGTTTAACAGTGATAAAGATTCTTTTGCCGAGGTTAACAAAGAGTTTACCGATTGGATGCAAGGCAAAACGCAGGAAATAAATCAGCTTAGGCAGATGGAAAAATACCGTAAAGAATTTCTGGGTAATGTATCTCATGAGCTAAAAACACCTATTTTTAACATTCAAGGATACATCCTCACCCTTTTGGATGGAGGTATTGACGATGTTAACATCAATCTGTTGTACCTTAAGCGAACCGAAAAAAGTATTGATAGGATGATCAGTATCATTGAGGACTTGGAGAGTATATCCAAACTGGAGGCCGGGGAGCTGGATATAAAGATGGAAGATTTTAACCTCTTTCAACTCATTGAAGATGTGTTCGATTCGCAAGAAATACGCGCGGCCAATAAAAATATTGTACTTAAATTAAACAAGGCGGGAAACAAGCAATTGATGGTTAAGGGCGATAAGCACCGTTTGTTTCAGGTATTCAGCAACCTAATAGGCAACTCTATAAACCATGGCAAACAGGGTGGTAAAACAAGCGTTAATTATTACGATATGGATAGCCTTTATTTAATTGAGATTAAAGACAATGGGGTGGGTATAAAACCAGAGGATATACCGCGTATTTTCGAACGCTTTTATCGCGCCGACAAAAGCCGATCGCGGGAGCAAGGCGGCACAGGCTTGGGCTTGGCCATTGTAAAGCATTTAATAGAGGCACACAACCAAACCATTAATGTAACAAGCTCCTATGGCAAAGGAACAAGCTTCACCATTACCCTTGATAAGGCAAAAAGATAGCTATATAAGCATCTGATATCCCATACGTAGAAGTTTTATAGCAGAAATAGAACAAAAATAGCAACAAAATTCAAATCGCAAAATAAAACTACTTCTGCCAACATTCTATAAATCTCATGGCGGTTCGATCGGTTTTGGGGCCTTTGTGGCTCACATGTGCTTCGATGCAGAAAAGTGTGCATACCGCAACCGAAACATACGAACGTTAAATCATTTACGTACCTTTAGCGTCAAACCCAAAACTTTTCAATACAGGTGTTAAATGATGATGCAAACGGATAGTTACAAAATTTTATTGGTAGATGACGAACCGGATATTTTAGAGTTTGTGAGTTACAACCTAAAAAAGGAAGGATTTGAAGTGTTGACCACTTGCGATGGGCATGAAGCCATTAAAATAGCGAAAAATGAACTGCCTCATCTAATTATTTTAGATGTAATGATGCCCGGAATGGACGGCATAGAAACCTGCGCGGAAATCAAACGGATACCTGCACTTAAAAACACCATTATAGCTTTTTTAACAGCACGTGGCGAGGATTACTCTCAAATTGCGGGTTTCGATGCGGGTGCCGATGATTACATTTCAAAGCCTATCAAACCCAAAGTGCTTATTTCGAGAATTAAAGCTTTACTGAAACGATATAGACTTGACACACTTGCTGTTGACCAAGAAATATCAACAGTAGTTACCATCGGAGATTTGGTGATTGACCAAGAGCGATACATCATTATAAACAAAGGGGAAGAATTGGTACTGCCCAAAAAAGAATTTGAGTTATTGTTATTGTTGACCTCCAAACCTGATAAAGTATTTACACGCGACGAAATTTACAATGGCGTATGGGGCGATGGTATTATTGTGGGTGACAGAACCATTGACGTGCACATCAGAAGGTTACGAGAGAAAATAGGACAGGAGCATATTACTACCTTAAAAGGTGTGGGCTACAAATTTGTTAAATGATGCTTACCTCCTTTGCCTTCGGTTAAAAAATTAAATAACTTGTGGTTTATCAAATTAAAATTTTTACTTTAGGAATCTTAAAATATTTACTATGAAAACCAAAATACTACTGATAACTTTTGTTTTTGCCGTGGGCATCATATCTTGCAACAAGAAAAAGGAAGACACAACAAAAATAGTTAAACGTGAGGTTGTTAAACCAGTTGTTGTTGATACCCTTCCTCCAGCTCCGCAGCCCGATCCCGTGGTTATTGAAAAACCTGACAATAAGTATTTTTTAATTTCGGCCAGCTTTACCAACGAATCAAATGCTGTAGCCTATAAAGATAAGCTTACCAATGAAGGATTCGATTCGGAATTGATTATCCGACGAAGTGGAGCCAACCCCGATTTTTACAAAGTATCGTACAAGGGTTTTGCCGACAAGGAAAAAGCATTCAATGAACTTTCCTACGAAAAAAACCAACCCGGGAAGGAAGATGTTTGGTTGCTGATTAAAAGATAAATGGCTTTTGGCTGATGGCATTTGGCTTTTGGCTGATGGCAGAGGACAGGTTTTCAGTAATCAATTTTCACTTGATATGTATGTTGTTTTCAAGCCAGTAAGAGCTAATCGCTTAATCTTTTTAAACAGTTAAACATGCTCCATGCCCCATGCCCCATGCTCCACGCCCTAAGCCCCATGCTCCACGCCCCATGCCCTAAACGCTACTCCTCTATCAGCGCATTCATTTTTGGCACCCATTGGTCGGGATATTCTACCAGCCATGATTCTATACCCAACTTTTGTGCTGCAGCCACATTGGCGGGAGAGTCATCCAAAAAAAGTGTTTCACTTGCCACTATGCCCGCATCACTTAGCAACGCTGCAAATATATTTTCGTTGGGTTTGCTCATATTCATTATGTGGCTATAATAAACCTTATCAAACAACTTATCGAGGGATCCCACCAAAGGCACCGTATCTGCACATTTTTGTATATGCAACTCGTTGGTATTACTCAATAAAAAAAGTTTATGTGTTTTCTTTAATTTTAAGATGGTTTCTATCCTTTCTGCCTTATAATCCAACAAAAGTGCATTCCAAGCATCCACCACCTGTTTGTACAAAACATGCTTAGGCATTTTTTGCAACATCAGTGTTACAAACTCCTCTGTAGATATGATTCCTTCTTCATATTCCTTAAAAAATCCTGTTTGGTGAAACGTGTTTAAGAAATCTTCATTAGTTGCAAAACCCAGTTTTTTTAAACGTTGAAACGTGATATCCAGGTTGATATCTATCAACACGTTTCCCAAATCGAAAATGATGTTTTTCTTGTCACGCAAATTTGTCATAAAAATGTAGTAATGTGTTTGAATATTACAGATAACTTACTATTTTTGCATCCGCAATATACAAAATGATATTGTGTATAACAATGCCGGGCCTATAGCTCAGTTGGTTAGTAGCACCTGACTCATAATCAGGGGGTCCCTGGTTCAAGCCCAGGTGGGCCCACCGGTTTTAAAAAGCACTCTCAGTTATGGGGGTGCTTTTTTTGTTGGCTATCCCAACCGGCTCAAGGTTTGTATAATTTCCAAACTATTTATAGTGAGTTTTTTGCCATCCAGTATTACTATTTTGTCATTTTTAAATTCTGTAAGGGTACGGATAAAGCTTTCTTTTGTGGTACAAGCAAATTGTGCCAGTTCTTCACGACTTAGCGGAAATTCAAAAGTTTTAGATTGATTATAAAGTTCAAAAAAATAGAGTATCACATCTGCCACTCTACCGGGCAACTGTTTGTTGTGTATGGTAATTAGTCGATTGATATTTTTTTGTGAAACTAATAAGGTTTCCTTGGTGATATATGCATAGAAATCCATATTCTTTCTTAAATATTCGTTAAACTGCGTAAGCGTTAAGTAGCTCACCTCAACGTCATTTAAAGCAATGCATGTGTAGGTATTTTCCAAATCGCATAGCGTACAAATTAGCCCTATAAATTGTCCCTGATTGTTTATCTGAAGTATGTTGGTTTTACCATTTGCGTTTTCTTGGATTACTTTAACCAATCCTGATTCCAGATAAATAACGTTTGTGCAAGGTGCGGCTGCTTTAATTATTACCTCCCCTTTTTGGAAAGTAACAGGCCTACTTTCACCTAAAATTGCAGCAATATCATTGGCATATTCTGTTTTATTTAAGGGAATTTTCATACAGCACACATTAATTTATTTACGAATAGGGTAAATATAAAGAATATTTGTTTTTCACCGAAGTAAATCGTCTTTTTATCAAAATACCAGTACAAAAACCATGACAAATAACATAAAATTATAACCATTTAGTCTATTGTGCGTAGGATAT
>JAGXIO010000059.1 GCA_024635555.1 Saccharicrinis sp. | reverse complement strand
GCGATCTAGCGTACAAAATTGCAACCAATCGAACTTATCCAAGTTGGGGCTATATGATTGATAATGGAGCCACTACAATATGGGAACTTTGGAATGGAAATACCGCCGATCCAGCAATGAATTCGGGCAATCATGTAATGCTTTTGGGTGATTTGTTGAGTTGGTATTACGAAAATTTGGGTGGCATTAAAACGGATAAAACAGATGTTGGTTTCAAGAAGATTATCATGAAACCTATTTTTCCCAAAGGATTGAATTTCGTTAATGCTTCACACGAATCGCCTTACGGATTAATAAAAAGTGGATGGAATAAGGAGCATGATAATTTGTTGTGGTCGGTGTCGATACCTGCAAATTCTTCTGCACATGTCACTTTGCCCACCTCTTCCATTTCAAATATTCTTTATAATGGAAAACCATTAAAAGTAAAGGACAATATGAAAATAGTTGACCAGAATTCGAAGAGTATTACCCTAAATATAGGTTCAGGAAATTACAGTTTTAAAGTCTTAAATGCTGTTTATTGATAATGTAGAATAAATTTTAAAAATAATATCATGGCAGATTTGAATGTATTGTATGAATCAATTGTAAACGGAAAATTAGAATCCGCAGTGGCAATAACTAAAGAAGCTATAGCGGAAGGTATTAGTCCACAAGTAATTATAAATGATTACATGATAAAAGGAATGGAAGAAATGGGACAGCGATTTCAAGAAGGTCGTGCCTATGTTCCTAATTTGTTAATGTCGGCACGTGCCATGAAAGGTTCATTAGATTTGTTGAAACCTTTGTTGAAAGGAGATACTTCCAATTCGATGGGCAAGGTCATAATTGGAACTGTAAAAGGCGACTTGCATGATATAGGCAAAAATTTAGTTGCGTCCATGCTCGAAGGTTGTGGTTTTGAAGTAATTAATTTGGGTGTAGATGTTTCCAGTGAAAAATTTGTAGAAGCCATTATTGAGCATGATGCCAATATTCTTTGTATGTCGGCCCTACTCACTACTACTATGGTGAATATGAAGGAAGTAATTGATGCCGTTGAAAAAGCTGGACTAAAAGATAAAGTGCGGATAATGATCGGTGGAGCGCCAGTGAATGACAAATTTTCTCAACAAATAGGGGCGGATGGATTTAGCGACAATGCAAATAGTGCTGTACAATTAGCCAAAGAATTAATGGCTTCAAACTAATTATTTTATGACAACTTTCCAATTGCAATTGTCGGATTTAGAGATAAATCGGGAGGATATTTACTTGAATCTTGGTTATGGTGGAGCTGAACCGGACGAGCATATAAACCAGTTGTTGGAAAGTGTGATTGATAAAGCATATCAAATTTGTTGCCCTCAGGTAGCCTATATTTTATGTGATGGTAAATTATTGAGCCAAAGTTATATTGAGCTTAATAATATCAGCATGAAAATTGGCAGTATCATTAGTGGATATTTAGAGCAAGCGGATCAATATGCTGTTTTTGTCGCTACTGGGGGTGAGGAGTACGATAATTATCTGCAAGGAATAAAATTATCGGGTGATATAATGACGGAATTCTTAGCCGATGCGGTAGGGTCTGAAATTGCTGAAGCAGCAGTAAGATATGTAAATGTAAAGATTGAAATTGAAGCTTTAAAAATGGGCTATGCAATCACAAAGCCCTATAGTCCTGGGTATTGTGGCTGGAATGTCAGGGAACAAACTCAACTTTTCTCTCTTTTTCCCACTCAGCCATGTGGAATACGACTGAACGATTCTTGTCTTATGCACCCTGTAAAATCAGTGAGTGGTATTGTAGGAATGGGTTCAAAGGTTGTCGAAACTCCTTATGGATGCGATGCTTGCGCTATGCAAACTTGTTATAAAAGGAAACATTTAGCTTAGACTCAAAAAAGATAAATTTATGTCCAAAATTCCCTTTCATCTTGTAACCGGATTTTTAGGAAGTGGAAAAACTACCTTCCTGAAAAGCTTTTTATCGCAATATGCTGATAAAAAGAAGATTGCAGTAATTCAAAATGAATTTTCAGAAACCGGTTTTGATGGAAAAGAGTTGCAAAATAGTGGTTGGCGTTTTGATTTATTGGAAGTTAATAAAGGCTCCGTTTTTTGCGTATGTTTATTTTCTGACTTTAGAGTTCAGTTAGCTGATTTTGTAGAAAAACACCAGCCCCAACTCATATTGCTTGAAGCTACCGGATTAGCCGATCCAATAGCAATTAGCGAATTGTTGATGGACACAAAATTACAGCAACAAGTGTACTTATCCCAAATATGGACGATAATAGATGCCCTTAATTACGAAAAAGTACACACTCTGCCAGCAGTTAAAAATCAAATTGTAATTGCAGACAATATTATTGTAAATAAAACTGATTTGGTTGACGATGAAAAGAAGGTAGTTATAGAATCAGAAATTAAAAGGATGAACCCTTTGGCAACTATTTTCATGACAACCTTCAGTCAAATAGAAGTGGATGAGGTAGATAGTGTGAAAAGCGAAGAAATTATTGGTAAGCCTGTTGGAGCCATAAAAGACATTCGTACTCAAGTGTACAGAACTCCTTATGCTGTAAAAAGAAAAAATATCGATTATTTGATAAGCCAATTAAACGACGAAGTTTACCGATTAAAAGGTTACTTAATGCTGGATAATCATGAAGCTATTATGATACAATCCGTATTTGGTAAAACAACATTGACATCGGTGGAGAAAACCATGAATAACACCGAAATTATTTGCATAGGGAAACAAGCTTTAGATTTTGAATTTATACTGCGGAAATTGGTACTTTTTTAGAAATATAATTACTAAAAGCAAAATATAATGCGAGGAAAGGAATTATTAAAGCAAGCATTTGCATTACAAGAAACGGCAAGAGTGCCTTGGGTGCCATTTGTAGGAGTTCATGCAGGATCACTCATGGGAGTTTCTTCGAAAGAGTATTTAAAATCGGCAGATTTAATTGTGGAAGGAGTTTCAAAAGCCATTGAACTTTACAACCCTGACGGAATTCCTATCGTTTTCGATTTACAATTAGAAGCTGAGTGTTTAGATTGTCAATTAGTTTGGGCAGACGAAAATCCACCTGCAGTTAATTCTCATCCATTGATGGAGGGCATAGCGCTCGAAGATTTGAAAATTCCTTTAGCTTCCGAAGGTCGCATTGCAGTGACGATGGAAGCTACTCGGCAATTGCGCGAAAAGTATCCTGATTTAGCATTGTACGGATTAATTACTGGCCCATTTACCTTGGGATTGCACTTGCTGGGAACTGAGATATTCATGAAAATGTTTATTGATGAAGAATATGTGCATCAACTAATGGAGTTTTGTACCAAGGTCTGCAATGCCATGACCGACTATTATAAAGAAGCCGGATGCGATGTGGTTGCAGTAGTTGACCCAATGACTTCACAAATTGGACCGGAACAGTTTGAACAGTTTGTTACAAAATATTGCACCGATGTTTTTGCGCATATCAAAGAACAAAGTTTATACTCCTCGTTTTTTGTATGTGGTCAAGCGCAACATAATATAGAAGTAATGTGCGGCTGCAAGCCGGATAACATCTCCATTGATGAAAACATTCCACTTGAATTGGTAAAAGATATTTGTTTGAAAAACGAAACCAGTTTTGGCGGAAATTTACTGCTCACAATGGCTCTTTTGTTGGGAACTCCAGAAGATTGCGAACGTAATGCTTTGGATTGTATGGATATTGGTGGAACAAAAGGCTTTATTTTAGCTCCCGGCTGCGATATTGCTTATGCTACGCCCAAGGAAAATTTGTTGGCGGTTACAAATCTCATCACCGATACTTATCGTCAAGATGTGATTCGTGCATTAGATGCTAAAGTGAGCAATGCTGAACTTATCGACAAAGCTTCTTACGGAAGCTCACCAAAGGTTCTAGTGGATATAATAACTTTGGATTCAGGCAGTTGTGCCCCATGTCAGTATATGGTTGAAGCTGCTCAGCGTGCTTGTGAGCCATTTGGCGATAGAGTGGTATGGAATGAGCGATCTGTAAAAACCCCTGAAGGAATTGAGTTTATGATGGGAATAGGAGCAAGGAACATACCTACTTTGTGCATTGATGGGGAAATTAAATTTATATCCACCATACCACCAGTAAGCGAAATAAAAAATACCATTGAGGAGCGTTTGAACTTGAAATGAGATTTGTCACCTTGGATTAGTCAATTAAATACATTTGAAAAATTTTCCTCAATGAATACAATCGTCGGATTATTGATTATCGGTTTCGGAAGTATGTTGCAAAGCAGTTCCTATGTGCCGATAAAGAAAGTGAAAACTTGGTCGTGGGAAAGCTTTTGGCTAATTCAAGGAATTTTTGCATGGTTAGTATTCCCGTACTTTGGCTCTTTACTCGCTATTCCTGAAGGTTATACATTAGTCCAGCTTTATCCTTTGATGGATGGATCGTTATGGAAAGTTATTTCGTACGGTTTTCTTTGGGGAATTGGTGGATTGGGCTTCGGTTTAAGTATGCGCTATTTGGGAGTTTCACTCGGTCAGTCGATAGGATTTGGAACTTGTTCGGCTTTTGGAACATTAATTCCCGCTCTTATGGTGGGTAAAGACTTATTTTCAGGCGATGGATTAGGATTGTTGATAGGAGTAAGTGTTTCCATTGCAGGGATTATTGTGATAGGTTATGCTGGCAGTCTAAGATCTAAAAACCTTACTCACGAACAAAGGATAGCGGCGGTAAAAGATTTTGCATTAAGTAAAGGATTGTTGGTTGCACTTTTGGCTGGGGTAATGAGTGCTTGTTTTAGTTTGGGAATTGAAGAAGGAGATGCTTTTAGATTGAAGCTGTTGACTTTGGGTTCTAATCCATTTTTTGCAGGACTTCCAACCATTTTACTCATTACATTTGGTGGTTTTTTGTCAAATTTGATGTACTGTTTATTTCAAAATTACAAGAATAAATCATTTTCAGATTATTACAAATTGAGCAAACCAGTGCTTTTTAATAATCTTATTTTTTGTATTCTTGCAGGAGGACTTTGGTATTCCCAGTTTATTCCATTTGTAATGGGTAAAAGTTTTTTCGAAGAAAATAGCTTAATGATGGCATTTTCGTGGAGTATCTTGCTGTCGTTGAATATCGTTTTCAGTAATGTATGGGGAATAATATTAAAAGAATGGGTGGGAACGAATGCCAAAACTATTGCAATTTTAATTACTGGAATGATCATCCTGATAATATCACTTATTATTCCAAATTTAATCTAATAATTTTGACCTGAAAAATTGACCGACAAAACTTGCCCGTATTTATATATTTCTCCTATTCGTTAGCGTTTGCTTGCCCCTTGGCAGTTGCAAAAATGGGTATATGTTTTGCCGTAATGATTACGTTGCAAAGAACTTAGTCATAATGTACTCTTTGTTTGGATGCTGCAAGGCTAGCGATTTTAAACCCAGGGAAAGGTTAATAGATGTGTTTGCCACGATTCCATGCATCTTGCAGATTTATTTGATTTTTAATTTGGGTGTTTCATTGAGGAAAAAAAAAGAAAACGCAAGCAGTTGATGTACGAGTTGATTAATAATTGTTCAAAATAAGATCCGGAGCCTCAAAAAACCACAGGAAAGAAGAAGTTAAACCACACATATTAAACCATTGGTTATCATGGCAGAACGTCTATACTCAGATAAAAAAGAATATAATAACAATAGCCTATATGGAATCTTGTATGCTTGTCCTACGAATAACCGTTTAGAGAACTGTCCGTTAACTGAGGTGAGCCACCTTTCGTTTAAAGAGAAATTGATTTGGTTTGATGGGCTTGATACGGAAAAAAAAGACTGTATCTCAGGCCATCATGTCAAATGTTCCAAAAAAAGAAATGAAAGGTAGTATAGTAATTATCTATCCCTTAAGACAGGAAACAACTTCGGCAACCACCCCAAGATTTATTGTTC
>JAGXIO010000058.1 GCA_024635555.1 Saccharicrinis sp. | reverse complement strand
GGCAAAAAGCCTACAGGGTGAAACAATCCCGATGGAGACTTATAAAGGCAAAACGGTGCTCGTGGTTAACACGGCGAGCAAGTGTGGGTTTACACCTCAGTACGAAGGTTTGGAAGAGCTCTATCGAAAATACAAGGACAAAGGTTTGGTAATTCTGGGCTTTCCATGTAACCAGTTTGGTAATCAGGAGCCGGGCGACGAGAAGTCAATAGGTGAGGGGTGTGTAATCAACTATGGTGTTACTTTTCCGATGTTCTCTAAAATTGAAGTCAACGGAAGTGATGCACATCCCATCTTTAAATATTTGAAAAAAGAATTGCCGGGATTTTTAGGAGGTCGTATTAAATGGAACTTTACCAAGTTTTTAATCGATAATAATGGAATTCCGAAAAAACGCTTTGCACCCATCACGAAGCCTGAAAAAATTGGGGAGTATTTGAAGATTTAGAACACATAAGTAGTATTACTGATTTTCATACACCACAATTTGTTGATTATCGATGCCAATTAAATTATAAGTTTCAAATAGGGTGACAATATTTTCAAAATTTTTCTCAAACAATTTAAGTAATTCCTTATTGGTTATGTTACCAGTTGAGACAAAGAGGAATTTAGATGGTATACTCTGAATTAAGTGCGAATCAAAGAAATCTGTATCCTTGGAAATAACAACTAAGTTCTGATCTGATGAAATGGCTTTAATCTCTTTGTCCGAAGTTTTTTCTTTATTCGGTAAGTCATCAGTATGAATAACTGTATGCCCCATACGTCCAATGGCTTTTGCTAATTTATTAGGTAGATTAGCATCTACAAGGAACTTCATGCAACCACCTTTTTAATAGTTTTGAATTTAGATAATTTGGAGGCATATGCTAAACACGCTTTGATATCTAAGGATTCTAATGCTGGATAGTCATCCAGTATTTCATCTTCAGTCATACCTGCGGACAATAAGTCGAGGATTAAATCGACAGTATATCGGGTGTTGCGTATGGTTGGCCTACCACTACAAATATCGGGGTTGATAGTTATTCTGGCAAAGGGTGATGTTTTCATGGTTTTTTATTTCAAATATACAAAAATATATCTTGATGTTTTTATTTGTTTTAAATCGTTCCTGTATGTTCGTAAATGGTATCCAATTGTTTAGCTATATGCATGGCCTCATCAATGATGGCCGCAGGGGAGTCGTTTATTTGAAGTATCCGGATGGCATTTCTATTCTTTGAGTGTTTACGATTTTTCTTCATGGTTAGTTTAGATTGCCTGCCAAATATAATGAAATTACATTTGTTAGATAAGTACGTGCGAGTTTAGGAATGTATATTTTCTATATAAATATTGGTAATGTTTGCTGTAAGTCCGTATTTTAGAAATTAAAATAAGTTATGGGAACAGATAAGAAAGAAAATACAAGGTTCGACATTAAAATGTCAGCTAAGCAAAATAAAGGTGTAGAAGATCAGGCTAAGATTCTTGCTTCGGAAAAAGATAGAGAGGTGTTTTTTGATGCATTGATGAATCCACCAAAACCTAGTGAAGAATTGCTTAAAGCAGCAGATGTGTATGAGAAATATATGTCGAAATAAAGTTACTTCACCTCGGTCACTATTCTTATAAAATCAGGGATTATTGATAAAAGTCTCATCCAAAAATAACTCACCCGGTGACTATAAACGTGATTTAAATGTCACCGGGTGAGTATGTATTGAATTCGTAAACGCTCGCGCTCTAATTATTTACCGGATTCACCAGTCCACTTCTTTCCATCAAAGCATCCAGCGTAGGCTCTTGACCCCGGAAAGCCACATAAAGCTCCATGGGATCCACAGTGCCGCCTTTTGAAAGTATGTTATTGCGGAACGAAGCGGCTGTTGCCTTATCGAATATACCGTTTTGCTTGAATAGGCTAAATGCATCGGCATCCAAAACCTCAGCCCATTTGTAGCCGTAATATCCTGCGGCATAGCCACCTGCAAAAATATGAGAAAAGGCAGGGCTAAAACTAGTTCCCTCAACTGCCGGGAACAATTCGGTTTTTGCCATGGCGGCATCCTCAAAACTGTTTACTGAGCCCTCAAAAGGTGCAGTGATAGAATGCCAAGCCAAATCGTTTAAACCAAACGAAAGCTGGCGAACGGTCTGGTAACCGCTCTGGAAATTGGCCGAAGCTAAAATTTTATCCACCAATTCATCGGGAATCACTTCGCCTGTTTTGTAGTGCTGACCAACCATTTGAAGCCATTCTTTTTCGTTGCCCCAGTTCTCTAGGATTTGAGAAGGTAGTTCCACAAAATCGCGATAAACACTGGTGCCGCTATGGCTTTTATAGGTAGTGTTGGCCAACATGCCATGCAGCCCGTGCCCAAACTCGTGCAAAAAGGTAGTTAACTCGTTGTGTGTTAAAAGTGAGGGCGTATCTTCCGTGGGGCGGCTAAAATTGCAAACCAGCGAAACAAAAGGGCGAACATTTTTGCCATCTTTAATATACTGGTCGCCATAGGTGGTCATCCAAGCACCGCCCTGCTTTCCTTTGCGTGGGAAAAAATCGAGGTAGAGAACAGATAGGTACTCACCGTTTTCGTCCAGCACCTCATAAGCTTTCACCTCGGAGTGATAAACCGGGATCTCTTTGTTTTCGATAAAACTGATGCCATATAGTTTGTTGGCCAGTCCTAATACGCCGTCAATTACTTTATCTAAAGGAAAGTAAGGCTTGGTTTCTTCCTCGGTAAAATCAAATGTTTGGGCTTTGAGCTTTTCTGAGTAGTAGCTAAAATCCCACCGTTCAAATGATTCCTTTAAACCATCTTTTTGTGCATAAGCATTGGCATCGGCAACATCTTTGCGTGCAAATTCAATAGAGCGGTCTAAAAGATCTTGGAGAAACTCGCCTACTTTGGCGGGAGTTTTTGCCATTTGTTCTTCCAGTACAAACTCAGCGTGGTTTTGGTAGCCCAGTAATTGAGCTTTTTCTAAACGCAGGTTCACAATTTTTGTTATGATATCCTTATTGTCGTGCTCGTTGCCTTGGCTGGCACGGCTAGCATAGGCCATGTACATTTGCTTCCGCAGTTCTCTGTTATCGGCATACTTCATAAAAGGAACGTAGCTGGGGTACTGCAAGGTAAAAATCCAGCCTTCTTTCTCCTCGCTTTTGGCCACTTCAGCAGCTGCACTTTTAATAGCTTCGGGCAACCCAGCCAGGTCGGCGGAGTCGGTTAGGTGTAATTGAAAAGCGTTGGTTTCGGCCAATACATTTTCGCCAAATTGAAGGGTCAACTTGCTCAGTTCGGTGGTTATGGAACGATAACGCTCTTTATCCTCACCAGTCAACAAAGCGCCTTTTCGCTCAAATCCTTTGTACGAATCTTCCAGTAATTTAATTTGCTCCGGGTTCAGGTTAAGATTGTTGCGCGAATCGTAAACCGTTTTTATGCGACTAAATAAGGTATCGTTTAAAACAATATCGTTGGAATACGCAGTTAGCATGGGCGAAACCTCGCGGGCTATTGCCTGAATTTCGTCATTGGTTTCGGCCGAATTGATGTTGAAAAATATGGTGGAAACTTTCTCTAACTGTGGGCCGGCATATTCTAACGCCAGTACCGTATTTTCAAAGCTGGGTTCATCCTTCGAATTAATAATTTTGGCTATATCTGCACGGGCAGAATCCAAAGCTTCGATAAATGCGGGAAGATAATCCTCAGTTTTAATGTTGTTAAACGGTGGTGTTTGATGCACCGTGTTAAAATCTTGTAATAATGGGTTGATGTTCATAGTACTTTTTTGATTACAGCTGCCAAAAATTATGGCCATGCAAAGTAAGCAACTAAAAGATAAAAAATGTTTCATGTTTGTTTTAATCTTAGTGAAGTTATGTGTGGCTAAAAGTAGACGTTATCCTGTTTTTATACAAATACCTGTCCGTAATTTTTACAATTACTTGATGATATGGGTTGAATGTTTTAAAGATGACCTTAAATTATAAAAATAGCGTGCTCACCTTCCAATTTTGTAACATCTCATCCCATTTTATAGTAAAAGGCACGAGGCCTTTGTGCAAAGTGTTAAGGATTTAAATTAAATGGATATGAAGTTTTTTAGTTTTTGTATGATATTATTTATGGGTGTTGTACTTAATATACAAGCTCAACAGCAGTTAACACTCAGTTCGGGTAACGAAAGGAAAATAACCGTGGCCGATAAAAAAATTGCCAAGGGGGATGCTATTGTTGGTAAAAAGGAAAAGTACACCCGGCAAATTGAGGCCATCGATGCCCAAGGCAAGGCTCGTTCGGGTAAAGTGAAGCGTTTGCAAGCCAAGAGTAATAAAATAGTGGTGTCGTCTGCTTCGTTTTACAAGGATGGCTATGGCAAAAAATATAACACTTATAAAAAAGTAGTTAACAGCGCAGTTAATGAGGGAACTTTGGGCGACGATGCCGCGAGTTTAATGAATAATGCAAAGGAGGAATACAAAAGTGGCAGGAAGCTTCGCCGTAAATCGGGTAATCTGTTGGATGTAAACCGGGCGGCCACCATGCTGTTGGATGCCAATGAAGTTGAGGCTAATGCTATTCAGACTTTGATAAAGGCCACGAGTAAATATCGACAAATAGAAATAGAAACTGTATCTCCCGAAGATGTGGTGCAGGAATCACTCATGGATTCAACTAACATAGTTGCTGTGCCGACCCTAACGAGTGAGTTGGCCTTGGTCATGGATAGTACAGTTATTGCACAAAAGGATGTAATATCTCACCCGAATGCAATATTGTATGTTGACAGCACTCTGGTGTCGACATTAACCCAAGATTCTTTGGTAACCTTGGAAGATAGTATCATAGCCAATTTAACTGTTGAACCATTGTTGGAAGATGCTGTTGTAATAGCGACCGAGACAAAAGAGGCTGTGCAGGTATATTTTTCAGTGCAATTTCTGGCCGAAAAATCTGTTGTATCAAAGGATCGCTTGATGCAGCTTTATGATGGTCCTTTCGAGGTTCATGAGCACAAGGTCGAAGGATGGTATAGGTATAGCTTTGGTGAGTTTCCTTCTGTGGCCGAAGCCAGCGAAATGAAAACACGGTCGGGTGTACAAGGTTTTGTGGTGGCGTATTTAAATGACAAACGAATTACTATAAAAGAGGCAAAGGAACTGTTAAAGCAATAGGAGGTTTTTTTTTTGAAACTTTTAGCAAAAAGAATCGATGTTTGTTAATTTAACTAATAAATTAGAGCTTTTATAAAGATTAACAAGCAAAATCAAACCATTGTATATTTCAAAAACAACATAAGAATCACTAAACACAAATTAAAGATGAAAAAGTTATTTTTATTGATAGGAGTAGTAGCCCTAATTGGTGCAAAATCGTTTGCTCAAACCGATATTACGGAATTATTGCAAGCAGGTAAAAACGATGCCAATACCTTGGCACATCCCTACCTGAAACCTTATGGCGAAATGTTAGGGAAAGGTTTAAACAACGGTTGGTACACATCGGCAAAGCCACATAAATTATTGGGCTTTGATCTCACTTTTACGGCTACTTATATCAAAGCACCATCCAGTGCACGAAGTTTTGATGTTAGTGCGCTGGATTTAAAGGATGTCGAACTGGTGCAGGGCTCACCAACCATAGCCCCTTCGGTGGCAGGTGATATGGAAGATCTGCCTACATTGCGGTTAAAAACGCCTATTCAGGGCACAGGTGAATTTGATATGCCCAACGGAACAGGAATGGACTTTCTGCCCATCCCCATGATATCCGCAGGGGTGGGATTACCTTATGGATTCGAGATAAAAGGTAGATTTATACCCAAAGTAGAAATTGGCGATGCTGGAAAATTGGGTCTTTGGGGAGTTGGCGTGCAAAAAGATATTAAAGATTATATACCCGGCCTTAAGCATGTGCCTGTTTTAAATGTATCTGTATTGGCAGCTTATACCAAGTTTACCAGCGATATGGATGTTGATGATGTGAATGGAGATGGGAAATTGGACGTTAAGACCAATGCTTTTACTACCCGCTTATTAGTAGGTGCTAACCTCCCAGTGGTTGCTTTTTATACAGGATTGGGTTATGGTAGGTCAAACAGCAACTTTGATTTGTTGGGAACCTATGAGGTAAGCCAAATTCCTATTCAGATGAAAGATCCTATTAGTTTAGCGTATTCAACAAAAGGTTTCGATATGAACGTGGGGATGAGAGTGCGTTTAGGTGTTATTGCACTGCATGCTGATTATACCATTGGAGAATATAGTTCAATAACTGCAGGATTAGGAATCAATTTTAGGTAAAGTAGAGAATTAGGTTTAATTTTATCAAAATTAAACCTAAAAGTACGTAACATGAATTTGCTTCGGATATTTTGCATGTTTTGTTTTATATCTAATGCTTTTACGCTATGGGCGCAGGTAATAGATAAAGAAATTGCTGCGATGCTTTCGGAAAACGACAAAGGCAAGATTGAAAAAGCAGATTCATATATCAATCAGGGTAACGAAATTTTGTTTGCAAATTTTACTTATCCAAAGGATAAACTCTTCCAGAGAAACCCTAATTACACCCAATTATCGGAAAATATTTTGGTTGGAAAGCGGGTTAGCCGATTGCTTTTTGAAACTAAATCCTATTATAAAGCAGGTTTCGAAGGTGCCATGCAAGTGCTAAAACCCTATATTAGCAATTACCTGAAGAAGGAGGATGGTGTTGCCTATCAAAACATACTACTTTTAAACGATTCGATTAAAAGCCATCTGGAATCAGCCAAAAGTATGCGCGAAAAAAGTAAGGTAACGAGCAATCTTAAAAAGGCAGGCAAGCAAATTCATCAATCCAATATTCAATATCAAAAGGCCATTATCCTTGGCGAACAAGCAATCCAAATTATCCAAAGCGACAAGTCTACTGGTAGGGGTATTGTGGTTCAGGATGAGGTAAAGGTACCTACGGTCGTTAAGGATTCCATGGGGGTTCAGGAGCAGCCTAAAACGGAATTATCTCCAATTAGCACGGATTACCTTGTAGAAAAAAGCACACCTGTAAAAACAGAAATCACCAAACAGAAGGTATCCGCTGAAAAGCCATTGTTGCAAGCTCAATTGTTGGCAAAACAAGAAGTGACGGAAGCTGCAAAAGTGGATGTTTATTTTACAGTCCAAATTTTGGCAGATAAAAAATCCGTTTCAGAAGCCACTTTGAAAGGGGTTTATAGTGGTTCGTACCCAATTGTCGTAAATAAAGGCGATGGATGGTACAGGTATAGTTTTGGAAAATTCAAGACTATGACTGAGGCCAAAAAAGCGATGGAAGGATCTAAAACAAAAGGTTATGTTGTTGCGTATAAAAATGAAATGCGCATTTCGTTAAGTGAGGCGAAGCTATTGTTGGAGTAACCAATAAAATAGCTTACACAGCATAATATGTTGATTATGAAAAATTTGCTTTTGTTGTTGATAATGTTTTCGAACTTGCTTTTTATAAGAGCACAAAAGGACGTGTTGAATTTTTTGCAAGTTCCCGAAATAATGAATGGTGCCGCGGATGCTTATCTTGATCCGATGTCCCAAATGCTGGGCAGTAATTTACAGACAAGCTGGTATAATTCTGCCAAAACCCACCGTTTTTTGGGTTTCGATGTTTCGATTGGTATGGCATCAAGTGCAATGCCTGGAACTAAACGGGGTTATCACCTCACACAATTACCCGGGTTCGATGATTATTATAAGATCAAAGATGGCAGTTTCTCGATTGCTGCAAATGTGGCTGGCAAGACAGAAGATTATCCAATTATTAAGAACAGAATTAGCGGAAGGGAAGTACTACTTCCAAAAGGGGAAGGGCAGGATAATATATCGCTACCAATAATTTCCGGAGGTCTTGGATTGCCTTATAATACGGAACTTCGCGTAAAGTTAATGCCTAAGATTGACAAGGGTGGTATGGGTCATTTGTATCAATACGGCCTTGGTCTAAAGCACAGCGTAAAGGAATATATCCCCGGATTAAATAAAATTCCAGCTATGTCGCTGGCAGTTTTTGGTGGGTACTCTTCTGCCATCAGCGACCTCCCCATGCAATATCAGTCGTCATCCACCGCTGACCAACAACTTAAAAGTTCCGCGAAGGCTTATACAGGTCGACTTCTTTTGGGATTCGATGTGCCTGTTTTTTCGGCTTTTATGGGTTTGGGTTATTCTTCGTCGTCAATTGAATATGCTTTAAAAGGAAGTTATTTTGTGGGCGATGTATTAGATGAGATAGAAGTAAATGATCCTTTAACGGTTAAGTACGATATAGGAAAGATGGCGCTTGATTTTGGCGTTAAAGCAAAACTTGGGCTAGTGCAATTATATGCAGCCTATTCTCCCGGTGAATATGCAAGTTTTAATTTTGGTGCGGGGATTACGTTATAATCAAAATTCGCAGTGATTCAGTTTTCTTTAATTGAGATGCAAGTGATCAGTTGCATATAAGTGTTTAGAGGTAGGTAGGTAGTTTCATACTAATATTAAACAAAAATATTTATCAATAATTGTAAAATTTGATAACAACACCAAGCGTTAAGTTGGGCTACCCGCCTGCCGGAGGGCCATAGCCGTCAAGCTAAGGATTTAAAGTATTGACATTCAAGTTGTTATAGGAGCACAACTCCCCCGTTGGGGAATTGCCAGTATTATTCTCCATTTTTTTATATATTATGTAAGACAAAAAGAAGGGCAATTGAAACAG
>JAGXIO010000057.1 GCA_024635555.1 Saccharicrinis sp. | reverse complement strand
GGGTTGGTATAGATATAATCATCGAATTCCTTGGGGTCGCTATGCCAGAGCTGTGCTTCAAACTCATCGTCCTCAAACTCATCGTCCTCCTCATCCTCCCATTCCTCTTCGTCATCGGGATCCACAGCTTCCTTAAAAATAAAATTCTCGACCCCGATTGTTTTGCTCAATTTGGCGTAGAGCGCATTTGCTTCACTTATGTTATGGGGACCTCTAATTATTAAAGGCTTACCGTTCATTCCACATTCAATGTCAATCAGCGGTATATCATCATTGTCTTCTTCGAGTAGAAATTGGGTTGTGGAGGTGAAACCCTTACAGGCATCCAAACCTATTTCGGCGGCAAAATCAACACCTGCAAAAATAATGTTGTGAGCCAGGTTATAGTCGATTGCTTCCAGTTCGTGATAGTCCTCGTAATCTTCTTTAAACTCCTCGTACTCAAAAATAGGCATGTTGAACTTGAAGCCGGTGTCTTTAACGCCCATGCAAAGCAAGTCCACCAAATAGGTTCCCATGGTAATATTACCATTGCTGTGTTTTCGGGCCACGGTAATGGTAGCCATGCCAGTCTGCTTATATTCGGCGTTTACCCAGCATTCGTAAATAGGCAGGCTACGAGCTCTTGTGCGCACATAATTTGCAGGAGAAACGGGTTTGCTAGATGATTTTTTCACTGATGTAATGTATATATGGTTAAACGATTATGGATTACTTTTTTATTTCCCTTTATTTCTATTGTATTTCCTTTTTTTCTCTCCGCTTTACGCTGCCTTCTCTCCGCCTATCGACGCTGTCGGGTCCAAGGACGCCAACAGGTCTCTGCTTACTTCTTTACGCTTTCCGCTTTATGCTTTCCGCTATTTCCTCCCTGCTCCTTGCCCTATGCCCCCTGCTCCCTGTTTACTGCTAACTGCTAACTGTAAAAACGGCTTCGCCTCGCTCACTCCCATTTTTTGGATAGGTTAAGTAGGTGTGCTGATGCATGTTAATAGCGTATTAACTGGATACTGACAAGTTAATGTATGAGTTTCGCTAAATTTCTATGCTCACATCGTCCAGGTTTATCACCAGGGTATAGCCAATATTAGTAATATTCAAATAAAGTTTTTTGGTTCCCTGCACATTCTGAACAATGCCTTTAATACCTTTTAAAGGGCCAGAGGTTACGGTAATTTCTTCCCCTTTTTTAATTTTTCCGGCTTCCACCTCAAAATTAATTTTATTTTCGATGGTACGTTGCATGGCCAGCATTTGGTAGTCGGGTATGGTAAGTGCCTGACCTTTATACGACACGTAGGCCACCACGCCGTTCACTTCGAATACGGTACGGTATTGGGGAGGAGTTATCTGAATGAATATATAGGAGCTGATGGCAGGCGACTCCACCCATTTTTTACGGTCGCTCCATTGTTTGAGCTCCCTTTTTAATGGAAGGTAGTTGATAATGCCCAATTTATTGAGCCCTTCTGCCACTTTTTTCTCAGCCCTTGATTTGGTATACAAAGCATACCATTGATGTGTTGTTGTGTCTTCTTTCAAAACTGTGCATTTTTTCAACGGGCAAATTTACAAAAAATAACAAACAATTAGGTGGCAACCTAATGAATTGAGGCCAACAAACCACTTTTATCAAATATGAACATAAGTAGATGGATAAAAGAGAAGGTTAAAGCGTTTAAAATTTTAGGAATATAAAAAAAAATCTACAACAATCACTCAGCCTTATAAGCCCATCTTTGTTAACATTTACATGGAAAAATAGCAAACTGAGTATCAAGAAGTAATTATAATTTTCGAAAAAAATCTTTTCCCATGCTATCATATCGATAAATAACTATTCGATTTTTTTAGTTGGATTTGACTGCTTTTATTCCCGAAAACTATTTCATATTGAGCAAACACAAGTGGATGTAGTTATTGGCCAAAGAATTATAATCCGATACTAACGATGGACGTAAAAAAGATTTCAATTTATGCCCCCTTTAACGGGTGTTACTTATAAGTAAAAGCATTTTCTTTTAATCCATTTGCTCGAAACTGCAATTGATTTATTTATTGAAAAACTCGTTTTATAATAAATAAGTAAATACTTACGGAATAGTGATAACGAAACTTTTGCTTTGGCGCATAGCTTTAAGAAATTGTATAATGATTCTGTTTGTATATGATGAAGGTCAGCAACATCAGAAACCTCTTTAATTGTAGGTAAAATCGAGCTCCACTTTTGTGATAATACTATGGATGATTCTATCCAGTTAATACTATATGAACCATGTGATAAGTGTTCAATAAGTATATTTGGTTCAAATATAACAGCATATCGTGTACCAATGGCTAAAGAAAAATCAGTGTCATAATTATGGAATTCAGCAAAATTTGTTTCATCAAAATTAAATTGACTCCACACTTCTTTTCTACATCCTAAAAACACACCATCTACAACAGCTAATTTATTACTTCCTTTAATGTTAACGATGTTATGGGATACTCTGGTATCTATTTTGTGCTGAATAATATTTAAACGCAAATATTTTTGAGGGATACCCCACCATGGACTAGGATATATTGTTTTTATGGTAGCACCAGCAACTCCAATTAATCCTACATTTTTATCTTTTAATTGCAACATTAATATTTCTCCCCAATCTTGGGAGCGAAAAATAACATCTTCGTGAACAAATACTAAATTCTCATATTTAGCTTCCTTAGCACAGCTATTATATACTGAACATATGCCTTTGGGTTTATTTAAATTATTGTATATGATTATCTCAAATGGTACTCCAATTGTTGTTGCTATATTATCTTTTAAATTTTGCGCAAGTAGCTTATTTATGGAACAAATAATTATTGAAATCATATTAGTTAAAGTAAGATTTTTGTTTTTTTATTAAATAGTTTTCTTTCCAATTTTGTCATAGCCATAGCTATATCTTGTCACAGCTTTAAAGTTTTAATGTTTGAAGATAGTATTAACATTACATTTTTAAGGCTTTTTGTTTTCCTATGTGCTCTAACAAACCCCTAAACTCTTGTGTCTAACTTCTAGCACCTAACTCCTAAAAAATCACCCTCCCGCTTTCTTGGCTTTATAACCGGCTTTGATGAGCATGTCCAATACCTTGTCTCTAAACTCACCCTGTATCAATATTTCTCCATCTTTTACTGTTCCGCCCACGCCACATTTCGATTTCAGCTCTTTGCCCAGCTCCTTTAAATCATCGTTGTTGCCAACAAATCCTGTTATAAGGGTAACCGCTTTACCTTTTCGCTGCTTCTTATCCAGCATCACCTTAAGGTTTTGTTGTTGAGGGGGCAGGGTTTCGTCAGTTTCTTCCTGATCATATTGATAATCGAAATCACTGTTGGTCGAAAATACAATTCCGTCCCTTAGTTTTCTATTGTTCTTGGCCATAATTTGTACATTTTAACTGCGAAAATACAATTTAACGTGAACATCTCATAAAATACTGCTAATATGGGTATTTTTAAAATTTATGATACTTTTGTAAGGTTTCTATAAATTCAAACGACGTTTGTCAACAATAAATATCCATAGAATACACTATTTATAATGTACGAGATTTTAAGCAAAGAATTTTTTTCGGAGAATGTGGTGAAACTTGTTATCCATGCACCTCGAATTGCCAAGGCGCGCAGGGCGGGTCATTTTGTAATATTAAAGATTGGCGAAAAAGGCGAGCGATTTCCATTGACCATTGCCGGTGCCGATCGTGAAAATGGCACCATCACATTGGTGGTGCAAAAAGTGGGCGTGTCGTCGCGTAAGCTTGTGGCTCTGGAGGTAGGCGAGTGTATTACGGACTTAGTTGGCCCCTTAGGGCAGGCTACCCATATCGAACACAAAGGGACCATATTGGCCTGTGGCGGAGGTGTTGGCGTAGCACCGCTTTTGCCTATTGTGGAGGCGTACAAAAAAGCAGGCAACCGTGTTATCACCGTAATTGCTGCCCGCTCCAAAGATTTGATTATCCTCGAAGACCAGATAAAAGAATTTTCCGATGAACTGATAGTGATGACGGATGATGGATCGCACGGACAAAAAGGTTTGGTGACTGAAGGGATGGAGGCGGCTATAGCCCGCGAAAAGATAGATGAAGCCATTATCATAGGCCCGGCCGTAATGATGAAGTTTGCTGCTATGTGCACTAAAAAGCACAACATACCCACCATGGTAAGTTTAAATACCATTATGGTGGATGGTACCGGAATGTGCGGTGCCTGTAGAATTACCGTGGCTGGTAAAACCAAGTTTGTGTGCGTGGATGGTCCGGAGTTTGATGCACATCAGGTTGATTTTGATGAAATGCTATTACGTCTAAATGGTTACAAGGAGATTGAAAAAGCAGCCGAAAGTACCTATTTAAATTTGAATACGGACAGTTGTCAGATTCCATCTTAAATTGATATTCCTACAATCAATACTTTGGTATATTTTTGTAACTATCTGAATGTTAGAGTTTTTGATTAGTTATATGATTTGTGCTAATACGTTGATAATATGGCGTTTGCAAATAAGTCTAATATCTATTATCTATAATCTAACGATCTATTGTACAATAAAAGAGTAATAATATTCCAATATGGAAGAAAGAGATACTTATCTTAAGTCCGAAAGAAGCCAACCATGGCGCGAAGACCTTAGAAAGCTTATTAGTAATAAGGAACGTACCAATATGGTGCGGGTAAAGATGAACGAGGTGGATGCTCAGGTGCGTATAAAGTCGTACGTTGAGGTAAACTCCGGATTAAGCATGGAGCAGGCGCAATTGGAGGCCAGCCGCTGTATCGATTGCCCAAATCCTACCTGCATAAGCGGCTGCCCCGTTGAAATAAATATTCCAAAGTTTGTTAAGCGTATTGAGCAGGGCGAATTTTTGGAGGCTGCCAAAGTGCTAAAGGAAACCAGCACCTTGCCGGCAGTATGCGGTAGGGTTTGCCCACAGGAAAAGCAATGTGAGGCCAACTGTTTTTACACTTTAAAGCTAAAGAAAGAACCTGTGGCCATAGGCTTCTTGGAACGCTTTGCTGCCGACTATGAGCAGGCTTCGGGTGAGATATCCATACCCGAGATAAAAGAAAAAAATGGAGTTAAAGTGGGATGTATTGGCTCCGGTCCTGCGGGACTTACCTTTGCCGGCGAAATGGCCAAAAGTGGATATGAGGTCACCGTTTTTGAAGCATTGCACGAAATTGGCGGTGTATTAAAATATGGTATCCCCGAGTTCCGTCTTCCCAATCGTGTGGTTGATGTGGAGATTGATGCCCTTAAAAGAATGGGTGTACAGTTCGAGACCAATTTTATCGTGGGAAAAACAGCCACCATCGAAGATTTAAAGGAAGAGGGATTTCAGGCTTTCTTTGCCGGTAGCGGAGCCGGATTGCCTCGTTTCATGGGCATACCCGGCGAAAACTATCTTGGAATTCTGAGCTCTAACGAATACCTTACTCGTATAAACCTAATGCATGCTGCCGAGCTAGATAGCGATACGCCTGTGTTGAGCGGTAAAAATGTGATGGTGATAGGTGGCGGCAACACGGCTATGGATTCGGTACGCACAGCCAAACGCCTAGGTGCCACACGAGCTATGATTGTTTATCGCAGGAGCATGGATGAAATGCCGGCACGCATAGAAGAGATTGAACATGCCAAAGAAGAAGGCATCGAATTTATGACTTTAGCCAATCCAATTGAGTATTTTGCCGACGAAAAGGGACGCGTAAAAAGCGTGAAAATACAAAAGATGGAATTGGGCGAGCCCGATGCCAGCGGCAGAAGAAGACCTATCCCCATGGAAGGTTCAGAGGAAATAATCGAAGCAGAAACCGTGGTGGTGAGCGTGGGTGTATCACCCAACCCCATCGTACCCGATTCGTTACCCGATTTAGAAACTACCAAATGGGGCACCATCGTGGTAAATCCAGACAGCCTTCAATCGTCAATTCCGGAAATGTTTGCCGGAGGCGATATTGTGAGGGGAGGGGCTACCGTTATTTTGGCCATGGGCGATGGACGTAGAGCCGCGCAAGCAATGCACAAATACCTTACAAACAAAAACGCTTAATTTTTACGACCATGAAGATATTGGAAACCAATTACCTGGGGCTTCGCCTCAAAAACCCTATCGTTGTTGGAAGCTGTGGCCTGACCTCAACTGTTGAAGGAATTAAAAGATTGGCCGACAGCGGGGTAGCGGCAGTGGTATTGAAATCTATTTTCGAAGAGGAAATTATCAAGGAACACGAAGAAACCTTGAAAGATAATTTGGGAGCCTTTGATAATAACATGGAGTTTTTGGATTATTACGATTATCAAATTAAAGATGATGTGCTAAAGAAAATGGCAGGGATTATCGAAGAAGCCAAAAGTCAGGTGGATATTCCTATCATAGGTAGTTTAAACTGTGCCACATCGGGCGAATGGTTTTCCTATGCCAAGCAATTGGAAAAAGCAGGCGTGGATGCCCTGGAGCTCAATGTTTTTAAACTTCCGTTTGATATTAATCAAAAAGCCGATGAGCAAGAAAAACTTTATTTGTCCATCATCCAAAAAGTAAAAGAGCATGTAAATATTCCTGTGGCCATAAAAATTGCGCCTTACTCGTCTAATTTGGCCGCTATGGTTAAAAAGCTCGACGATGCCGGGGCGGATGGCATAACGATGTTCAATCGTTTTTATAATGTCGATTTTGATATCATGACCGATGAGGTGAAGGCGGGCAATCCCTATTCGTCTGATCAGGATTATTACAATACCTTGAGATGGGTTTCCATCCTATCGGGTAAGGTAAAGGGCGACTTGGCAGCCAGCACCGGAATTCATTCGGCCGAAACAGCCATTAAAATGATAATGGCAGGCGCAACTGTGGTTCAGCTGGTGTCTAAGTTGTATAAAGATGGTGCCGGATCAGTAACCGGAATCCTGAAAAATATAGAACACTGGATGGATAAACGGGGTTACGTGAGTATCGACGAATTTAGGGGCAACGTGCACCACGAACCAAACGAAAATGCCGAACGCTTCGAACGTGTACAGTTTATGAAATACTTCTCGACACATAAGGTTGATTAGTTGTGAAGCCCCCTCCAACTCCCCCAAATCGGTAATGCCATTTACTTAGTAAATGGCATTACCCTATTGGGGGATATTATTTCAAATTTTCAACGCTTTTTAACATCACTTTTAACAAATATGGTTTGGGCATCCCATTTCAAAATTATTGGCTTGTATATCTGCGCCT
>JAGXIO010000056.1 GCA_024635555.1 Saccharicrinis sp. | reverse complement strand
GCATCAAATGCCTGTGTTTATTTGCGGGGGATAAAATTATTTGCTTATATTTGCATCCCCTAACAAATGGTTCCTTGGCCGAGCGGTTAGGCACTGGTCTGCAAAACCAGGTACGGCGGTTCGAGTCCGCCAGGAACCTCATAAAAACTCCCGATTTTTTCTACGAAATAGGTCGGGGGTTTTCGGCTATGTTAGTTTTTTAACACGGCTGTTTACACAAACTGCAAGCATATTGTTAATTCCACCAAAGCTATTTGCCTGTGCAAAAAACCATTAAAGGTGGAATATATTTATTTATCAAGTAACAAAAACATGGACGGAAGAGAAAGAAGGAACATTAAAGTAGGTACTAAAGTAGCGATAGTACAAAATTTGGATGCGCGCTCAGGGCACCTTACGCATGGAGAGGTTAAAGAAATATTAGGTGAAGTCCCCTTTCACTTAAAGGGTATTGAAATTAAGTTGAAGACAGGACAGGTTGGCCGTGTTAAGATGATAAAGTGATTAAGCGTAAACTAAATCGCTTAAATCTTAAAAAAACTCCCGATTTTTTTAAAATCGGGAGTTTTTTTGTGGGTATATATTGAGATAATTGCAAAAAAAAGACCCCCCCGACTCTCCGGCAGCTGCCGGAAGAGCTTGGAAATAGCTCAAAGAGCTATTTCGGAATTATTTGTATCGGTAAAAAACTATTAGATCCTCTGCTTTCAACAGGCAAGCCATCCGCATTGACGTTGTTGGAAATCCCATTTTATAAACCAAAACCATTGCGCCATGTAGTTCCCCGCCTTAAAAAAGGCGAGCCAGTCCCGAACTTGATTCGGGAGGTGATGCTATGAGGTACGAAATAGCAGACGGGGTGGTTGTAGGCCTTTCTACTTGAAAAAGAACCATACACCACTATATATTTTAATTATCCCCATCCCCAAACCGACGGTTTGGCACTTCCTCCCGCAATCCTGCAGAACAGGCTCTTTCTCCCAAAAGAAAGGGGAAGAGCCGCCTTGGATTGAAACCCATGCTCAAACTCAAATAAATAAGCAATTATTCGGCACAAAACATTCTGACCTTGAGCTTAGTTCATCTTGTTCCAGCTATCTTTTAAGGATACGGTACGATTAAAAACAAGCTTATTCTGACTTGATTCCTTATCTACACAAAAATATCCGATACGTTGAAATTGGAATTTATCCAGTATGGCCGCCTCGCGCAGTGAAGGCTCCACTTTGGCTGTGATTATTTTTAGCGAATCAGGATTGATAAAATCGAGTGGATCAGCATCTTTTTGCGAAGCGGGTGCTTCGTGGTTAAACAGCCTGTCGTACATTCGCACCTCGGCATCCAGCGCATGATTGGCAGCTACCCAGTGTAATATGCCCTTTATTTTACGTGTGGTGGTTGATTCGCCGCTCTTGGTTTCAGGATCGTAGGTACAGTAGATTTCTTCCACATCACCCGTCTCATTTTTTTTATAATCGGTACAAGTAACAGCATAGGCTCCCTTCAAGCGCACTTCGCGACCAGGACCCAAACGGAAAAATTTCTTTGGTGGCTCTTCCATAAAGTCATCCCGTTCAATAAATACTTCGCGGGCAAAAGGTAGTTTGCGAAAACCCATGGATTCATCTTCGGGATTGTTCTCCACATCTACCCACTCTTCTTTACCTTCGGGATAGTTGGTAATAATTAATTTTATGGGATCTATCACGGCATTTACACGGGCCACACGCTTATTTAAATCTTCGCGCACACAGCTTTCTAACAGCGCCATGTCAATAATTCCATCGCGCCTTGCCACGCCTACTTTGTCGGCAAAGTTACGTATAGACTCGGGGGTATATCCTCTGCGCCGCAAACCTGAAACGGTGGGCATACGTGGATCATCCCATCCGGTAACAATGCTTTTTTGCACTAGCTCCAGCAGCTTGCGCTTACTCATTACTGTATAGTTCAAATTTAAACGGGCAAACTCTATCTGGCGTGGCCTGGGTCTGCTCATCAACTCTTCGTCACCTTCTAATATCTGATCTAAAAACCAATTGTACAAAGGACGGTGTACTTCAAACTCAAGTGTACAAATGGAATGAGTTATGCCCTCTATAAAATCTTCCTGTCCATGTGCAAAGTCATACATAGGATAAATGCACCAGGTGTCACCAGTACGGTGATGCGTGGCATGTATGATGCGATACATCAGCGGGTCGCGGAGGTGCATGTTCGGCGATGCCATATCTATTTTGGCACGCAGTACTTTTTGGCCAGCTGCGAACTCTCCATTTTTCATCCGTTCAAATAAATCCAGATTTTCCTGCACCGAACGGTTGCGATGAGGGCTTGAGGTACCTGCTAATGTTGGTGTACCTTTTTGTTTGGCAATATCTTCGGCCGATTGGTCATCTACATAAGCTTTGCCATTTTGAATGAGCTTGATAGTCCAATCATACAACTGCTGAAAATAGTCGGAAGCATATTTTGCTTCGCCCACCCAATCAAAACCGAGCCATCGTACATCTTCAATAATGCTGTCCACATACTCCACTTCTTCCTTTACGGGATTGGTATCGTCGAAACGCAGGTTACATCCGCCACCATACTTTTGTGCCAGCCCAAAGTTTAAGCATATAGACTTGGCATGGCCAATGTGTAAATAACCATTTGGCTCTGGCGGAAAGCGGGTAAGCACGGCACCACCATTCTTATTTTCTGATAAGTCTTTGTCAATTTCCAGATGGATAAAATTTGATTTTACCGCTTCTGGATTATTCTCAGCATGTTTGTCGTTCATAGAGATGTTATAAGATAGCCACGATTGAATTTATTTGTTTTGCAAATTACCTATGTATTGATGTTCAGTTTGAACTTTGAAATTATTTGCAACACGCAAAAATAAAGCTTTTAGCTTAATAAGGCGTTTTTTTGTGTTAAAAAGCCATAACTTGTCGGCCACAATTTATTATCGTCGTTTATTGGTAATCATTATACTATGCAAAAGGGAATTATTGAGCTGGAAGAAATGGAGTTTTACGCCTATCACGGTTGTTTTAAGGAAGAGCAATCGGTGGGAAACAGGTTTACGGTAAATATTGCCATTCAGGTAGATGTTCAAAAACCCAGCGAGACCGATAACATTATGGATGCTCTGAATTATGTTAGGGTTTATGAACTTACAAAAAATCAAATCCAAGAAAATTCGCACCTACTTGAGCATGTTACCGAAAGAATTTTAAATGCTATCCGTCTGGAATTTGATTATATAGATTGGGTTCGCGTAAAAGTATCCAAAATGAATCCTCCAATGGGTGGCCAAATGAAGTCGGTTAGTTTAACACTTCAACGGTAGGATAACTGGTGGCTGATAGCTTATGGCCATTAGCCATCCGCCATCCGCCAAACGCTATCAGCCATTAGCTATTGGCTAACCGCCAATAATTGATCCATCGTCTTGAGCAGTTCATCTTTTTGTGTTGGTTTGGCTAGGAATGCGTCAAAACTGTTAAGGGATAAGTTTTGGTTTTGGATATTGGGTAAGTTTTCGGAATGTAATATCACCGGCATATTTTTATCAAGCTGTTTTATAATCTGCAATAAGGCTGTTGCCTCGGAATCGGCAAGGGGTATGTCCATCAATACCAAATGAATATCTTTTCTGTTTATCAATAATGTACTTGCTCCTGCAGTAGTCCTGGCCGAGATAAGCGTGATGCCGGTATTTTCAATGAATTTTCGCACCTGAAGATGGATACTGCTGTTCTCATCCACCAGCAGTATCATTTTATTGGGCCAATGATAGTTTTTTTGAAGAACCGGATTGGAAACAATAAAAACAGGTTCTTTACGCGAAGGGCTGCTTTCTATATGATTGACAGGATGTATAAAGAAAAACTCGGAGCCTTTGGATGGATCCGATATAAGTCCAATTTTAGCACCAAGGGCGTTCACTAATTTTTCGCATATGGACAATCCGATACCGATACCACGATATAAGCGATCATTGTTCTCCTCCCCTTTGCTAAAAGGTTCAAATATAATTTGTTGCTTGGCTTTTGATATGCCTATTCCTGTATCGCGCACAAAAAATCGATAACCCTCATTTTCAACTGTAAAGCCAAACTCAATAAAGCCTTTGATGGTAAACTTAATGGCATTACCAATTAAATTAACCAATACCTGGCGCAAGTAAGCAGGATCCGAAACAAGGGAGTAAGGGCCTCCCTTAGGCACCGAACAATGTAATTTTACTCTGCCCTTGTGTTCAACTTCTATTTTATCCCTATAATAATCGTTTAATTCATTCAAAAACTCACCTAAATCTATTTTCCGTTTTACAACAGATATGCTGCCACTCTTAATTTTGGCCACATCAATTATATTGCCGATGAGTTCCATCAGGCTATTTGAGTTTTTTTGAATAACATCTATGTAGGTATCTACTTCGTTTGAGGGTACTTGATTACCTTTTAGTAGAGATGAAAAACCTACGATGGCGTTGAGGGGGGTGCGCAATTCATGACTTATATTGGCAAGGAACTCGGATTTAAGTCTGTCCGATCTTTCTGCTTTTTCCTTAGCGATTGTAAGCTCCATTTCCAACGATTCATTAAGAGTTGGCTGTCGATCTATTGCCAGCTCTGCTTCCAGTTCTTTGCTTTGAGTCAGTAGTTCGGAGTAACGAGTTGTATGCTCTTTTTCCTTTTGGATATTATTCAACATTTCGGACAAGTACAGCGCTATGGGCTCCCAAAAATGAGTCAATTCCGACAATTCGTGTGCATTGCGAGCACTAAACTCGCCTATTAACCAACCTCCAAATTCATTGGATATGCTCAGCGGGCTAATCAAAACAGAGTGGGTTCCTTGGCGCATAGTTATTCCACCAGATAGAAGCGAGTCGGCATCAAAGTAATATGCTGAACCTTTGTTTGGATTCAGTTTTAATTTTTCAATGTCTTGATTTGATAGAAATGCAACATCTTTTTCGGGATTTCCGATCCACGAATGCTGCTGGGTATTTAAATAAGTGACACTATTAATGATGTAAATGCTTTTTAAATCAAGCTCCAATCCTATTGTTTTGAAGAGGTGGTTAACGACAACATCTCTTCGCTTACTGCCGTTCATCATTTGTAATATATGGATTAACCGGGCATTGAGATGAGCGTTATTCGCTAAGCTGCTTTTATGACACAGTGTATCCAATGCAGCAGAAAGTAGATGCGCACTTTGATCTATTTCCTTTACCTCAAAGAGTTGCCATTGACGCTGGAAGGTACACGATTCGAGCATCAGCATCCCTTTTTTGTAAGACCCAAACTGCAGGGGCACCAAAAGTGCGGACTTTACGGCAAACCGTTGGAGCTTATGGTAAAGCGAGTTTTGTAAATCGGAACTTAAATTTGAACTTGCAAAGCTAAGTCCAACATTGGGATGGTTCAATGGGTTTTCATCGGCTGTAATCTTTAAATCATCCTTAATATATCCCTGTACTTGTTCGTTTACCCATTGTTTTTGCACTTCGAAGGTGAGGTGTTGGTCATTATACGAAAAAAAAGATACACGGTCGGCTTGATAAATCTCCCCAATTAGTTTAATGCAAGCCAGCAAAGTTGCGTCCACCTCTCCAGGGTGCAGCAGTTGCTGGGCAATACTGTCAAAAAGTATTGAGCTGATATTGAGCGCAAAACTACTATTGGAGCCATTAAATCTATTCAGTAAATTCTTCAGATGCTTGTTTTCTGCCTGCAAAGACTGAAGCTCAGAACTATTTTCCAAACTATAATTACTCATTTTTTATCTCCAATTTTTTTAAGCGTATTGAATTGTAAATGGCATACCCTGACACGACTAAGATAGTAACTACGGTATAATAAACAAAATCTGGGATAGGCACCGGGTCGCCTTTGGCATAAGAGTGCATGCCAGCCAAATAATAATTAACACCGAGGTAAGTCATTATGATTGACAAAAAACCGATAACCGCAGCCACATTAAAAGCCAAAACGCTTTTTAACCCGGGCATAAAACGCATGTGCAATATAAAGGCATATACTATCACCGAAATTAGCGACCATGTTTCTTTAGGATCCCAGCCCCAGTAACGTCCCCAGGATTCATTGGCCCACACGCCGCCCAAAAATGAGCCTATGGTAATCATATACAAACCAATAGTTAGCGACATTTCCATAATACTGCTTAGTTCCTCTATGGAAAAATCAACTTTATCTTCCCTGTGTCTTTTTTTAATGCCAATAAGTATCAGATTAAAAAATCCCATGAGTGCCCCCAATCCCAGGAAACCATAACTGGCCACAATAACTGCCACATGTATGGTTAGCCAGTATGATTTTAGCACTGGCACCAAATTGGTTATTTCGGGATTCATCCAACTCAGATGAGCTACCATCAGCACTATGCCGGCAAATACTCCGGCTACCGAAAGGGCTATGGGCGATTTGCGGCTGAATGCCAGCCCGGCCAACAGCATGGACCAACCGATATAAAGCATCGATTCGTAGCCGTTGCTCCAAGGCGCATGACCCGAAATATACCAGCGCAATGCAAGCCCTGCTGTGTAAGCCACGAAGCTAATGCTTAATAAACCTACACCTATTCGTATAATGGTTTTAGGCGATTTTTTTGGCAAGAATAAAAATACAAACTGAAAAATAAGCAGTATTAAACCTACAAAGAACACCAAGGGTGCCATCATCAAAAATACGTTGGTTTCGTTATAAAATATTTCGAGTTTGCCGGCGGTTTCAGAAGGCAGGATGCTGGCCGCAAACTTATTTTGAAACTTGTATATCGCATCCAGATAAGTGCGAGCCTGTTCCTGGTCGCCCTGACTGAGGGCTTGTCCATACACTGAAAATACGTTGCGCACAAATAAACTATCGCCCTCGCCCAACGAAGAGGCATGCATGCCAGGAGTTAACCATTTGGCCTGCGCATCACCGGGTATGGGGAATATATGCAACAACTGACCCGATTGTACAAGATAAAACACATTTACTTGCTCGTCAACCTTTATTACTTCGTTCTGAAACTTGGTTCTGTAGGCCGGTTTTGTTCTATAGGCCTCTTCGACTTGCGTGTGCAACTTGT
The DNA here is from genome assembly GCA_024635555.1 of Saccharicrinis sp. Lineage (GTDB taxonomy): Bacteria > Bacteroidota > Bacteroidia > Bacteroidales > Marinilabiliaceae > Saccharicrinis. Next base: position 21,915 of record JAGXIO010000056.1, on the reverse strand, counting down.
ATTTTCCGGAGGGGCCAAAGAAGTCGGAGAAAGAGGCTTTGTTACCGCTATTGCCCACAATACCTTTCATCGACTCTTCCTTAACGGTTATCAGCGGAACATTTTTCCAGGCTTCAACGTTGGTTAGCATACTTAGCACTACCCTATCCGCCGAATATCCTTTGAATTTATTGTGCTTCACCAGCTTCCTCATAACTTCGCCGTTCATCGAGTTCATAGGCTTTATTCTGCCACCGGCATCCTGCACCCAAATGGAGCCAAACTGCTGTGCCTGTTGCTCGGTAACGTTAATATAGGCGTCGATATCCTGAGCTTGTGCAGCACTTCCGGCCAGTAACAAAACCAGTGCAATGGTGAGGCCTTTCTTTTTGGCTTCGATAGTTGAAATACGTTTACCCATAAAACGGAACCTACTTTTTGATGCCAATAAGGAAAGTATCATGGTAATGGTCATCAATAGATAACCGAAGTAAGTAATGATGGTTCCCCACATATCTTTGTTAACCGAAAGAACAGTTCCTTTCTCGTCCATATCGTATGATGATTGATAAAAGCGATATCCTTTATAATTTAAAATGTTATTCATAAATATTCTAAAATCCTTAACCACGCCATTCCTATCGTCTTTTAAAGTAACCTCGCTGGCAAAGGAGGAGGGGCTCTCTGAGCCAGGATATCTCTCTAATTGAAAATCGTTAAGGTGAATATGAAATGGCGCTGTTAACACTTTGGATCCATAGCTCAGTTTAATTACCACACCATCAAGCTCAAGCGTTCGGTATTCCCCCAATAAATCGTTACGACCCTGTAGGTCTATTTCTTTTAGCTTATCGTCAACCTTCACCTGCACGGTCACCGACTCCATGCCGCTGCCCTGCTCTCCCTTCTCAACGGGTACCGCTTTTAACGAGGCATGGGGCATATAATTGGTCTGAACCATAAAAAATGTTCCGGTTCCGTATAGCATATTGCTATAAAAAACCTGGGGTTCGCTCATATCAATCTTTGTCTTTTCTTGAGTTCCCATATTGGTAGTGAACACATCATGCGTTGCCGTAAAAAGTAACTGATCGCCTTGAGGGTAAATATTAAAATCGCATTTCACATCTGTGGCAAAACCAATTGAATAACCATCTACCTGTGCATGTTCCCCTTCAAAAAGATTTAAATTATTACGACCACCTCCACCTGAAACCACCAACGAAACAAGGGCTTTACCGGTGGGGTCTTCCACTGGAATTAGATTTGTATTTTTTATAAAAGCTACACTTTTAAGCCTCACTTTTTTTTCGCCTACCGTAACGCTTTCCTTAAAAAAATTCTGGCTGCGTTCCGACATAAGCACTGATTCCGAGATTTCCACTTTATCCCCGGCATATTCAACAGTTCCGGATATATAAGTGTCTGACGAAAGGAATTTATTGGTCGATTCCCCCTCGCGAATGTGCATCATACCTTCGTAGCCCACATAACGGGTGATTGCGGCCCCTATTAAAATAACCAAAAAAGACATGTGAAATAGTAGTACTGATATTTTACCTTTTTTCCATAATTGCGGCTTTACAAGGTTCAACAACATGTTTATGCCCAAAAGTACAAATATACCCTCAAACCACCACGAATCGTAGTACAAAGCTTTGGCGGCATTGGTGCCAAAATCGTTTTCTACAAAAGTGGCAATGCCCATCGAAGCAGCTAAAACTAAAAATAAGGTTCCCATTAAATAGGGCGCCGAAAAAAATCCTAGTATTCGTTTCATCCGTTAAAAATTAGTAAAACACAAATGGTTACCAGCCTGCTGGAAGGCAACCATGGCGGTTTTATATTGTTCAAAAATAGTAGCCAGCGGCTTGCTTTTAAGCTGCAATATGGCATTTTAATGCGTGAATGTAAGAATAATTTACTGTGATTGCGAAACAAAGATTTATATTTGTGCCTCCGTTTATTTTGGACAAAAAACAATGTGCATCAATGAACATTTCCAAAGCGCGTTTTCGGCTATTAATTCAATAAGCATTTTTTTGCAACCTATAAGGATACTTTGCGTAGTAAACACAGTCAATCAAATATTGTTTTTATTGATTAAACGCTTCATATACACCTAAAATTATTAACGAATGAAAAGTATAGCGCTGTGCCTTTTAGCACTCACTAGCCTGTTTGTACAAGCACAGGAAAACGAAAAAAAAATCACCGTAAAAACATATGGTTTTGTAGGCTTTGATGCTTTTGTAGACTCGCGCATGAGCGCTACAGCCAGAAATGTCGGGTATTTTTATCCCTTGGGTTTTGCCGATGCGGCAGGACATGATAAAAATGATAGATCAAAATTTGATTTCAGCGCCAATATTTCGCGCATTGGTTTTGCAATTCAAGGACCCGACGCTTTTGGTGCTTCAACCAGCGCAAAAATAGAAGCCGATTTTGCAGGCACATCGGGTAACGATAAAGATTTTGTCCTTCGACTTCGCCATGCTTACCTTAATTTAGATTGGGAAAAATCTGCTTTGCTTGTTGGCCAGACCTGGCATCCTATGTTTATCCCCGAAAACTATCCGGCTACGGTAAACTTTGTTGCCGGGTTACCCTTCCATCCTTTGAGCCGTGCGCCACAGTTGCGCTATACTTATATGCCTGCAAATAAACTTTCTTTGTCGCTAACAATTTTGTCGCAAGGCGATTTTACTAACCTGGGGGCTGTGGATCAGGTAGAAAGGTCGGACTTTCCAGAAGCCGTTGCCCAGGTTAAATATGGTTCGCCCAAGGAACTTTTTGTGGCAGCTACTTTTGGCGTAAAGCAAGTGGAGCCAGCGCCTCTGGATGATTCCGAAAATATATCCACCAGCAAGCTTACCACTATGCATGGAAACCTATCCCTTAGATACACCACGCCAGCTGTAACCTTTAAAGCTGAGGGTGTTTATGGCGGCAATATGACCAATTTAGTAATGATTGGTGGCCTGGCGCGTAAAGCCGAAAATGGCATAGCCCTCAACGGACAATATGAAGCCATCCGTACCGCAGCTTTTTGGACCGATATACATACCAATGGCGAGACTTTTAAGTTTGGTGTTTTTGCCGGAATCACAAACAATCTGGGTACAGCCAACGAATCCATTATCGAGGGGAGTGAAGCGTCCTATGTCCGTGGTGCCGATATCGAAAAGGTTTACATCATCTCTCCACGCGTTGTTTTTGCATCTGGACCTGTTGAAATAGGGGTGGAGATTAATCGCACCATCGCTTATTATGGCACTGATATGGATGAAAAATCAAAGCCTATTGATTCAAAGGACTTCGCCAATAACCGTCTTTTATTGAGTTTCCGTTACCACTTTTAGTTATTTCTTTCAATATAATTCCATACATGGAGTTATGCTCAGTAAAAAGATATAAATTGTAAGTCCGTAAAATTTAATACGGACTTTTTTAAGCTAAATAATTAAACATTGAAAAGAACGATTGGGATTATAGGAGCTGTGGCAATAGTTCTAGGCTTTGGGATGATACATGGCACGTATAAAAATGCCGAAATATACGGTGGCAGCCTTATTGGTTTGGGCTGCGTTATATTATTGTATTTGTTATATACTTCGGGCAACCGTAAAAAACAAGAGTAAGGATGTATTCAAAGGACGAAGAAAAAGCCTTAAAACTGGAGTTTTGGCGAAAATTGCACAACCGTACGCGAAAAATTCCCGGGCAGCGCGGAAAGGCAAAAGCATGGATAGGCGACAAAACGAGCATTAAAGGGATAGACCTTCGGTTTGATGTGAGTAGTAAAATGATTGGCGTTGCTCTCGAAATCAACGTTAAAAACGAAGATAGGCGATTGATGTTGTACGAAAAGTTAGACGCTGCCAAAAAAATATTTGAGGCCGAATTTGGTGAAGAACTTACTTGGGATTTTGCCTACGAAAGAGAAAATGGCGAGCAGGTATGTCGTGTTTATAAACAGATGGAAGGTGATTACATGATATCGGAGCAGTGGCCCGCCATATTTAACTTTATGGTTGACAATATGGTACGCATGGAAAAAGCATTTTTGGAAGTGCAGGACTATTTAAAATACGATGAATTAGGGAAGTAAAGGTTGGCGGATAGCGAATGGCTTTCCTGCTTATGACAAATAAGCCGTCTATTTAGAGTTTAGACGGCATTTCTCATCTTGGAGATGGCTCTTCCCTCTCCCATTTTGAGGGGGGAGAGCCCGTTCCGAATTTATTTCGGAAGGGAAGTACTGCCGCAAAGCGGTAGGGATGGGGGCTAATTTAGTTTTTAGGCTTTTCCGACTGAATACTGTGGACACACTGAACACAAAACACTGAACACAAAAACACAGTGCAATTAAAATACCAACAAAAATTAAATGAAACATATTTTCGCAATTTTCGGGATTCTATTCTGGATAGCTACTTCCTTGTTTTCGCAGCAAAAGTTGCAGCTTAATGTTGAATCTAAATTTGCGATATCCGGCAACGATAATCTCTTACCCTTATATCAATACACAAACCAATGGGGCATTGTGGCTCCTTTTGACAATAGCCAGGCTTTGTTGTTGGCAGGTGCCAAATATAATTTGTTGGAAACAGAAAATATCCAATTGCAAATAGGTGTTTCGGGGGTTTTAAAAGATGATTTTAGCAATAGCTTTTTGCACGAAGCCTATGTGAATGGAAAAGCTTGGGGCTGGATAAACTTTTTTGTGGGTAAGCGAGCCTTCACGCCTTTATCTTATAATGATGAGCTTACGGTTGGTGGCTTTTTTATGAATAGCAATGCCCGTCCCATACCTCGCGCCACCGTTGGTGTATTTAATTATATGCCGGTAGGTTTTTTAAATGATAGGATAGAAATTAAAGGAGGTATATCGCAGGGTATTTTAAACGACGACCGCACTGCACAAGGGAAATCCAATAGTGCGGACAAGCCCTTGCTTCACGAAAAATGGGCGTATATGCGTCTGGGTAGGGCGAAGTTGCAACCCTATGCCGGCTTGGCTCACAGCGCTATTTTTGGAGGCACACGTCCCGATGGCACAAAAATACTGGTTGACCTTTGGCCTACTTTTACCGCTAAAGGCTCTGCTAAGTTAGGTGGGGGGGAAGCAACAAACGCAGCCGGGGCGCACGAAGGGTTTTGGGATTTTGGTGTTTATGCAAATACCCAATGGGCCAACTTACAATTTTATATGCAAAAACCCTTTGCCGATGGAAGCGGAATGAGGATAAACAAAGGAAATAATAAGGATTATAAAATTGGTTTGTTGTCTGATTTCAAAAATGGGAGCTTGGTCAAAAGCCTCTCCTTTGAATTGTTTAAAACCGATTACCAATCAGGACAGGGAATTCCTGATCCTTTATATCCAAGCAATAGTTCTTCCGAAGGAATTATATGGCTCAATCAGATAGCCGATTACGATGCCTTTATGCAGGAAAATTTTAACGTGACTCAAACCGGATGGACTAAACCTACCGTGCTTAAATACCTACAGGATAATATGGATCATGGCCATGAGTACGGAGGCAGAGACGATTATAACAATAACGGCTCCTACTATAACGGCTGGACCTATCATCAACAGCCTATGGGTATGCCGTTGTACCATACCTATTGGCAGGCAAAAGCCTATGCACCCGAGTGGACACCCAATAACAGTGTGGTTTTTATGAATAACCGCATCAAAGGTTTCCATGTAGGATTACAGGGCGAATTCTCCAAAAATCTATCCTATCTTTTTAAAGCTACTTATACCCTAAATAAAGGCTCTTATAGCGAACAATATATCGATAGATATAGTTGGGAAGAAGAGCCCGATTTCTTTTACATCGGAGGCAAAAATCAAACCTATACCTATATTGCTCTAGATTACAAAAATAACAAATGGAAAGATTTAAGTTTTCAAGCTTCTTTTTCATTAGATGATGGGCACTTGTATAAGGCCTTGGGAGGTATGGTAGGCATAAAGTATACACCATCCGTATCATTTTTTTAACCCATACTTTTGGTGATGGATCGCATGGTTAAATAACAATTCAATTTTATATCTTTGCACCAATCAAACAAACAAAATAGAGCTGCATGTTAAGAGAAAGAGAGAAAGTAGTCAACAACTTTTTGGCCCTTATTGAGGTTGCAATAGCTTGGTTATCGTTTAACATGGCTATGTTTTTATATTTTGGGCACTACTCATTCCTTAAATACAAAGATTCTATTATTATTCATTTAATCATAGGTTTGGTATGGTTTATCTTGGGCAAATATTTCAGGTTGACTCAACTACATAGATCCAGACCTTACTCTGCTATTCTGTTTAATTGTTTGGCCCTAGTACTTGCCGGTACCGCCTTGGTGGGGCTGTCTGTGTCGGTGTTCGATTTGTATTACATTGGCTTTAACCCATTGCCATACTTTGGCTTTATCAACCTACTTTTCATGTTTGCCTTTAAAATTACTATTTACGCTAGTTTTAAAAGAGCAAGAGCGCATGGTCGCAATACCAGATCTATTATTATTATAGGCGACTATACTGCCACCTCCTTTATCGAGCAGGTGTTAAAGTATAAGGAGTGGGGATATAAAATAGTGAATATCATTGGCAACGATGATTTAGCAGGTATGTATAGTGGTATAATACCGGTTTTACCGCCTGATACAGACGTTGCCAAGCTATTGGAGCATAAAACTATTGATGAAGTTATTTTTATCAAGAATAAAATGTATGTAGATGAGGTGGAGAAACTTACCCATTCCTGCTCCGAGGTGGGTGTGATATTCAGAATGTATTCACCATTCTTTAATATGTTAAAAAGTAAGGCGCATATACACCATTATAACACCATGCCTCTGCTTACCATTAGCAATACGCCTACTGATTATTTGGCCATGCAGGTTAAAATGATTTTGGATTTTATTATCTCCTTATTGTTAATTTTACTTGCCTCGCCCGTTTTTGTGCTCATTTCTGTTTTAATAAAGCTCACCGATGGAGGTGATGTTTTTTTCAAACAAAAGCGAGTTGGGCTGCGCGGTCGGAAATTTTTCGCCTATAAATTTCGCACCATGGTGGTAAATGCTGAAGATTTAAAGCACGAGTTGATGGAGGATAATGAAATGGATGGTCCGGTTTTTAAAATGAAAAACGATCCCCGCATCACCAAAATAGGTCGCTTCTTGCGAAAAACAAGTTTAGATGAATTGCCTCAGTTTTTTAACGTGCTTATGGGCGATATGTCCATAGTTGGTCCCCGTCCCCCTGTACCTCAAGAAGTACTGCAATACGAAAGATGGCAGCGGCGTCGACTTTCGATGAAACCAGGCATAACATGTACCTGGCAGGTTTCGGGGCGCAACGAAATATCCTTTGAAGATTGGATGAAAATGGATTTGGAATATATAGATAACTGGTCTTTAAAGCTCGATTTCGTCATCTTCCTAAAAACCATCAGAACCATGATAAAGGCCGATGGGCATTGACCAGGGTGCCTTAAAATTAATTTAATATGATTAAAAAAATAATAGTATTTTTTGCCATTGTTCTTGGATTGTCTCTTGTAGCTTGCAATTTTAATAAAGTTCCTAAAGGATTTCCTAAGAAAGAGGAATTTGCCAAAATATTAGCCGATGTGCACCAAGCAGAAGCAACCATAAACCATCTGAGTATAACAGAAAGGGGTTTGGATACTACCGTCAATAGTTATTATCATCATGTTTTGGCCAAGCACAACCTAACGCAGCAGAAATTTGATACCGTGGTGAGTTGGTACCTCTCGCATCCTGCATTGTATCAAGAAGTTTATGATAAAGTAATTGCACTGTTGGCCGAACAAGAGGCTCAAAGCGAACGAGAAATTAAATTATTGGACGAAGAGAAAGAAAGGTTTAGGAAAGATAAGCTGGCACGGAATATTTGGAAGGGCGATAAAAGCTATTTTATCAATACAACCGATACGATAGATAGGCGAATACCATTTATTATTGAGGTGGATACCATTGAAGCACAGGGATATTCCTTTAGTGCTTTTTATCAATTCCTGAAGGAAAGTAAAGTCAAGGAGTCTATACTGCAAGTGATTGCTTTGTATGCTGATAGCACCATGGATACCCTTAGTTACAACCTACCCATCACGCATAATAACACAAAAGCAGAGTTGGTAATTGGATTTGATACCGATAAAAAAATACTTAAATTGGAGGGTTTCCTCATGAATCATGACACTCTGGAACAGATACGAGCTCGTATCAATGATATTGAGTTTGAATATACGTCGGTTTCGGATTCCTTGCAGCCAATACCCATGGAGGAGTTATAAAAAAAAGTTCTTTCGAAATGAGCTTGCGAGTTCTTGTAATTACCTAAGGAATAATGGCTCAATAATTAAAATACTTTTAGCTCAGTGGCATAATAGTAAATCTACACCTAACAGGTTTTTAAAACCTGTCAGGTGTTATTCTTGTTGAAGCGCTATTGGTCTATAAACCCCTTATTTTCTAAAAGAACAAATTATTTAAATGAGGTCTTTAAAAAAAATTGCAGCGCATTATTGGTTGCGCCCCGATGGATCGGTCGGCAAATTCCCCATCATTACTTTCGATGGCGATAATAAAATTGTTGAAATACGTGAAAGGAATACCTTTAAAGAAGAAGCATCGCTTTTATTGGTTAATGGTTTTTTAGTTCCTGGTTTGGTAGATTATAACACAGCCACATTATCCTTGGACGAACGGCCCACGATAAAAAAATATTTTAACCGACTCTACATTCACGGTATAAGGGTTATGGGTGTAACCACCAACGTTTATGCACATTTGAAGAAGGTAAGCCCCGAAAATATTTTATTGGTACAGGCCGATGTAACCTGCGGTATCCATAATTTGCCAATGGGCTTTGAGGCAATTCAAGAGGCGAGCAATTCCATGGCGCAATTAATGAGCCTTACCATCCATAATGCCAAAGCAATGGGTATGGATGATATGTATGGTTCTCTGGAAGTGGGTAAAGCACCAGGCTTATTGGTAATCTCAAACCTAGATTACCACACTTTTTGTATCGATAAAAACAGCAAACTAAAAGGCATACTTTAAATCAGGAAGACCTTCCTGTTGTAGGCAATTTGTCTGTTGGCAAAAAAAATATTTAACATGAATAACCACGGGTGCCTGCGCGGTGTCATACGGCTTGTCTGTTACAAACGGGGAAACCCGTGGTTATGTGCAGATTTTAAATAGAATCCGGCAGCCAACGGAGTTCAACACTTAATTCTGATATCACAGCTAAAGCTGACTATCCACCTCTAAAAATTTACACATGGAACAACGATTACAAACCGCCATAAAAGCTGCCGTTGAGGCTGGTAAAGCCATTATGCAAGTGTACAAATCGGATGATTTTGGCGTCGAAGCAAAAGCAGATAGCTCTCCTCTCACTTTAGCCGACAAAGCTGCCCACGATATTATTGAAGGCTACCTTCTAAAAACTAACATCCCTATTTTAAGCGAAGAGGGAATGCACGAGAAATACGAAACAAGAAAACATTGGGATCAACTGTGGATTGTGGATCCGTTGGACGGCACGAAGGAATTTGTTAAAAAAACAGGAGAGTTTACGATCAATATTGCCCTAATACAAAACAACTATCCTGTAGCTGGTGTCGTATTTGTTCCTGTTACCGGGGAATTATTTTATGCCAGTGCGGATAAGGGTTCATTTAAGGTTGCGCTTCACAAAGATTGGCTCAACCAAAATGACATTAACATCGTCAACGCACAAAAATTACCTTTAGCTAACCAGCAAAAAGAAAGCCTTAAACCAAACAAAAAACTGCGTATCGTGGCCAGTGTGAGCCACCGCTCAAAGGAAACCAATCAGTTTATTCAGCAATTGGAGGAAAAATATGGACAAGCTGATGTGGTGGCAGTGGGTAGCTCCATAAAACTATGTAAAATAGCCGAAGGCAGTGCCGATATCTATCCTCGCCTGGGTCCAACAATGGAATGGGACATAGCTGCCGGACAAGCCATTGCAGAATGCGCTGGCGCTTACGTTATAGACTGGAACACGCAAAGTAGATTGAAATACAATAGGCACGAGCTATTAAATAACTGGTTTGTGGTATCTACCGATAAAATTCCGCAGGAGGAGTTGTTGTGGCTGATGGGTTGATGGGTTGATGTGTTGATAAGTTGATTTGTTGATAGGTTTATTGGAGCACCTACCTACAAGAACTTTGATTAAATATTTGTGGAGTTTTAAAATATATCCTTAACTTTGTAGTAAGCGTAATATTATAAACCATGGAGCAACAAACTTTAAACCACGAGTTTAATTTCTATTACAATCTACTTTCTGAAGGCCAGAAAGAATCATTACTATCCGTGATGAAATCGTTTTTAGAAAAAAAAAGTGAGAAGTTCGAACGAATCTCTCTATCTCAATACAACAAAGAACTCGATGATGCGGAAAATCGAATAGCAGCAGGTCACTTTATCTCACATGAATCGTTGAAAGAAGATATTAAAAAATGGTGAAGGAGCTAAGGTTGCCAGTTATTTGGGACAGTATGGCCATAGACCAGTTACAGAAGGCGTATGAAAGGATATTGAAGGAATCATATCAAGGAGCGATAACCGTGCGAAATGGAATTATTGATGCAATAGATAAAATACAGGAACAACCTTACAAGTATCCATCTGATAGATTTAAGAAAAATAATACAGGTAACTACAGGGCTTTTGAATTATACAGCTATCGAATTGCGTATAAAATTACCGATAAAGAAGTACTAATTTTAAGACTTCGTCACGTTAAACAGGAACCCCTACCCTATTAAGTTCCTCGCAATAAAAACTCAATCTGAATAAAAAATACTCACCCTTATCCCTGCTAAATTCCCCATTAAAATACTTATATTTGTGGTCTGAAAAACATCCGGTATGTTTTAAATTTTCGCCGGATCCAGCAATAATTTTCTTAAAACCAAATAATTATATTCATATGCCTTCTATTAACACTTACAACTTTTCAGGAAAAAAGGTAATTATCCGCGTGGATTTTAATGTGCCTTTAAATGATAAATTTGAGATTACCGATGACACACGTATTCGTGCAGCGCTACCAACTATTCAAAAAATTTTAAAAGATGGTGGTTCGGCTATTGTTATGTCGCACTTAGGTCGTCCGAAAGATACCTACGACGAAAAATATTCATTAAAGCATGTGGTTGGTCATCTGTCCGAGCTATTGGGCGTTGATGTTAAAATGGCACCCGATTGTATTGGTGCTGAGGTAAAAGCCATGGCTGCCAACCTTAAAGCAGGAGAGGTGCTGTTGTTAGAAAACCTTAGATTCCATGCCGAAGAAACAAAAGGCGATGAGGGTTTTGCCAAGCAACTAGCCGCCCTGGCCGATGTGTACGTGAACGATGCCTTTGGTACAGCGCACCGTGCCCACGCTTCAACCGCTATTATAGCTGATTTTGTTGATGTTAAAATGGCCGGATTTTTAATGGAAAAAGAAATTAAATTTTTGGGCGATACCGTGGCCAACCCCGAAAGACCATTCGTAGCCATCGTAGGAGGAGCGAAGGTTTCGGGCAAGTTAGAAGTGCTCAAATCGTTAATTAGCAAAGTGGATACCATACTTATTGGTGGTGGTATGGCTTATACTTTCCTTAAAGCACAAGGACACGCCATAGGCGGTTCATTGGTTGAGGAAGATTTAGTAGATACAGCAAAACAAATTTTAAAAGATGCCAAGGCTAAAGGGGTGAAATTTATGCTTCCTGTGGATAACTTGGCTGCCGATAAATTTGCCAACGATGCTGATATTCAAGTGGTGGGCGTTGAAATACCCGAAGGAAGAATGGCACTTGATGTGGGACCTAAAACAGTAAAGGCCTATGCTGCGGAAATTGCAACAGCCAAAACAGTGATATGGAACGGCCCTATGGGATGTTTCGAGATGCCTAACTTTGCCAAAGGAACCTTTGGTGTATGTGAGGCCGTGGCAAAATCCGATTCTATTTCCATCATTGGTGGTGGCGACTCGGTTGCTGCGGTTAACCAAAGCGGATTGGCCGATCAAATGAGCCACATCTCCACAGGTGGTGGCGCTTCCTTAGAATTCCTCGAAGGCAAAGAGCTTCCCGGCGTAAAAGCACTTAGGGCGTAATAAAAACATACAATTATTGGATAAGCCCGCAGAAGTTTTTCTGCGGGCTTTTTCATGCTATCCAGATTATGTCTCTACGTGAGTGTCCCTTTAGGGATAACATATGGGTAGAGAATAAGGTGCAATATTAAACAAAGTCCCGTCAGGGACGAAATATTTTTTAACGGTACAATTGTGTCATATTTTAATCTCTTCGCAAGTAAAACCGGAAAGTATTTGCTTTAAGTATTTAAATAGCCGCTACATTTATTAATTTTGCCCAAATGCTCACACCTATTAAATTAACAAAATATTATAATGGCTGCAAAAACTAAACAAACTAAGACAAAATCTAAGCGCCATCTCATTGCTGATTTCAGAGATAAAATAAGCGATTTTAAAGTGCGGTTCTTTATCGGACTGTTCCTGATAGGCTATTCTATATTTTTAGCGACAGCTTTTATTTCGTTTTTTTTTAACGGAGGAGCCGATCATAGTAAATTAAATATTGATTTTTTCGATTTCATATTTAATTCCGACATCAACGTCGAAAATTGGACAGGAAAGTTGGGCGCTTATTTTGCCGATTTATTCATCCACTCCGGTATTGGCATTGCGGCTTTTGTAATAGTGGTAGCATTGTTTGTAGGTGCTTTTAAGTTGCTCAGGGTAAGACTGGCGCCCTTACGGAAAACGATATTGCACTGCTTTTTTGTTGGTGCTTGGCTCTCTATTTTTCTGGGTTACGCGTTCATAAAATCAGTAAACGATTATCATATGTTGCTGGGTGGCGAGATGGGTTATTTTATGAGCAAATGGTTAATTTCGTCTATTGGCAATGTAGGTATCATTTTGTTTTTATTTTTCACCCTAACTGTTTACCTCACCTATACTTTCGACGGGTTTATCCCACTTGTAAAAAAGCCGTTTGTAGATAAGATGAATAAAGCCAAAACATCAGAGAAAATGCAAACGTCGCCTTTTAAAGATGCATTGGTGCCATCCGTTAGCGAAGAAGAGGAATGGAAGGCAGAAGTTACAATGGAGGAAGTAGAAAAGGAATACAAAAATCTAATGCAGCCTGATCAGGAAGAAGAACTCTCAACAATTGAAACTCTAAAGCCTGACCCAAAACTCCAAGGTACTATTATTATGGATCCTACCCCCACTTCGGACAACGTGGAAAGTGATGGTGACGAAGGGTTTGTTATAGAGAAAAATAGGGAGGATGACGAAGAGTATGAAATAGGAGACAACAGGCCTTTGGGCGATTATGACCCTACACTCGATTTGTCGTCGTATCAGCTGCCGCCGATAGATCTTCTCGATGATCATCATGCAGGCAATGAGCCTGTAACCGATGAAGAGCTAAACTCCAATAAAGATAAAATTGTAAATACCCTTAACGATTATAAAATTGAGATTAAAAGCATTAAGGCCACAGTGGGTCCTACTGTTACGCTGTACGAAATTGTGCCTGCCCCCGGGGTTAGGATATCGAAGATAAAAAACCTGGAGGATGATATTGCACTTTCCCTCTCGGCTCTTGGTATTCGTATTATTGCCCCCATGCCCGGAAAAGGTACCATAGGTATTGAGGTACCCAACAGCGAGCCCGAGATTGTGTCGATGAAAACCATTATTTCGTCCAAAAAATTTCAGACCACAAAATTCGAGCTGCCCATCGCACTGGGAAAAACCATTGCCAACGAAACTTTTGTGATAGATTTAACCAAGGCGCCTCACATGCTTGTGGCCGGGGCAACTGGTCAAGGTAAATCGGTTGGTCTAAATGCCATTATTACCAGCCTGTTGTACAAAAAACATCCCTCGCAGATAAAATTTGTGTTGGTAGATCCCAAAAAGGTAGAGCTAAACATTTATAGTAAGATAGAAAGACACTTTTTGGCCAAGCTGCCCGGCGATGAGGATGAAGCAATTATTACCGATGTGGCCAAAGTAGTCACCACGCTTAACTCCCTCACCATTGAAATGGATGCGCGTTACGATCTGCTCAAAAAAGCACATGCCCGTAATATAAAGGAGTATAACCATAAGTTTGTGAAACGTGCGCTTAACCCCGAAAAAGGACATCGCTTTTTACCTTATATCGTAGTGATTATTGATGAGTTTGCCGACCTTATTATGACGGCAGGCAAAGAGGTAGAACTGCCCATTGCTCGAATTGCGCAGTTGGCACGTGCCGTGGGCATACATATGATTGTGGCCACTCAGCGTCCCAGCACCAATATTATTACCGGGGTTATCAAGGCCAACTTCCCTACTAGGGTAGCCTTTAAAGTAGCCTCTATGATTGACTCCCGAACCATTTTGGACTCCCCCGGAGCCAACCAACTTATTGGCCGTGGCGACATGTTAATTACACAGGGAAGCGATTTGGTACGTGTTCAATGTGCTTTTGTAGATACGCCCGAAGTGGAACGTATAAATGAATTTATTGGGGCACAAAAAGGCTACCCCAGTGCCTTTTTATTGCCCGAATATTTTGGCGATAGTTCGGCCAGTGAAGCCGGCGAAATAGATATGACTAACAAAGACTCGTTTTTTGAAGAGGCTGCACGTGTGATAGTGGCCAATCAAAGTGGCTCCACATCGTTGATACAGCGTAGGTTTTCCATTGGTTATAACCGTGCCGGTCGAATTATAGACCAGCTGGAAGTGGCCGGCGTAGTAGGACCCTTTGAAGGCAGTAAAGCCCGTCAAGTGCTTATTTCCGACGAGATGTCACTCGAACACATATTAAAAGGTTTGCAATAAGATTTTTGGTATTGTTTTTGAAAAGGAGATGGACGTAAAAAATACGTACTCTACCTGTTATAAAATATTCAAAATTATTTTTCGTGAAATTGGTGTAATTTGTAAGGAAAACATTTTTTTTTAGAGCTGAAAGTTTCAACACTTTGTTATATTTTTGTAACTATCTGAATGTTAGAGTTTTTGCTGAGTTACGCGATTTTCGCTAACCCCTTGATAATATAGCGTTTGTAAATAAGTCTAATGTCTATTATCTAAAATCTAACGGTCTATTGAGTTTTAAACATGGAAGCCCTAGATGCAATTAATATGAATGCTAAAAAATAAAAATTTAACAATACTATAGATGATGAAGAAACTGTTGATACTGATAGCTTTAATACCTGGGTTTGTTTTTGCACAAAATACCGAGAAAGCAAAAGAAATACTCGATAAAGTAACCGCCAAAACCAAAACCTACGAAACGATAAAAGCTGATTTTTCCTTTACTTTGGAAAACCTACAAGAGGAGATTGAAGAAGCGTACCAGGGAAACATTGTTATTAAAGGCGATAAATACAAGGCCCATCTTATGGATGTGGATACCTACTTCGACGGAAAAACACAATGGACACATATGATTGATGCAAAGGAGGTAAACGTGGACGAACCCGACCCCGAGGACGAAAGCTCCCTAAACCCTGCATCTATTTTCACCATGTACCAATCTGGTTTTAAATATGCCTATATCGGGGAAAAAACCACCGATGGGATAGCAGTATATGCCATCGATCTTTTCCCCATAAATCGCGACAAACCCTTTTCGCGCATAAGCTTAGAGATTAAAAAGGACGACCTTCAATTGTATCGTATCAAACAAGTGGGTAAAGATGGTAATAATTACACCATTGTAGTGAAAAAATTTGTGGTTAACACAGCCGTCGACAACAGTACCTTCGCTTTTGATAAAACCACACATCCAGATGTAGCTGTTATAGATATGAGGTAAATTTATGATGTGGTGATCTGCTGATTTGATGATTAGGTGATTTAAAGATTTGGAGCAACCCAGCCTGTCCCGAACTGGATTCGGGAACATCCCGCAGCGTTTTATTTAATTTCTGCGGGAATAGATTCGGGATTAAATTGCAATTTTCCGACGATACTTTCTGATTCACAGCGGAGTAATATAAGATATAAATAGCTGTGGCTCACAACGGATGGATTGGTTGCGCCTTGTAGATACAACACTTCGTTATATTTTTGTAACTATCTGAATGTTTGAGTTTTTGATGAGTTACGCGATTTTCGCTAACCCCTTGATAATATAGCGTTTGTAAATAAGTCTAATGTCTATTATCTAAAATCTAACGGTCTATTGAGATAGAAAGACTGCCAAAAACACAAATAGATCCCCATCCCTGACGCTGCGCGCCAGTACTTCCCCTTTTTTTCCAATGAAAAGGGGAAGAACCTTCTCTGTTAGCATCTGCATTTTTTTATAGACCCTCCAGTTCTTGGTGTTTTTTTTAAAAATTCACTTACAGCGAAGTAATATAATATATAAATAGGTGTATCTCACAACGAATTCCCCGCCTTAAAAAAGGCGGGGTGGATGATGCGGAGGCACGGAGCATCAGACGGGGTGGTTGTAAAAAGCCCCTCCGAAAGCTATCGGAGCAGGCTCTCCAACTCCTCCGATTGGGGGAGAGCTTGGAAAGTGCTCTTTGAGCGCTTCATGCATGACGGGAAAAATTCAATTTACAATAGAATAAAGCTTCTTTCCTGTAAAATGTTTCTCACGCCAGACGAGCTGGTTGTAAAGCCTTTCCAATAAAACAACTCCAAAATATACCTAAAAAATGCGGTTGCCCTGCCATTTCCATCCCTTTGCTCCCCGCTCCTCGCTCCTTGCTCCCTGCCCCTTGCTCCCCGCCATCCGCCATCCGCAATAAAGAAAAATTTCCTTAATCGTTTGGGCTACAATGCGTTTATGCTTTTTTTTAGCTTAAATTATTGATAATTAATTCATCACAGCGATAATTTATGTTGTAAAACAATCTTTTTTTACCACTTTTGCATATCATAGGTCAATTTTTAATTTTATTTTTGTGGCTTTAAATCCCAATTGTACATAAATTGTTTAAAATATTAGATATGAAACCAACGCACATTGAGCATATTGGTATTGCTGTTAAAAGTTTGGATGAGGCCATCACTTTTTACGAAAAAGTTTTCGGATTGGAATGTTACGCTGTTGAAGAAGTTGCTGAGCAAAAAGTAAAGACAGCTTTTTTTAAGGTAGGACAAACTAAAATCGAGTTGTTGGAATCAACAGATCCCGAAGGGCCGGTAGGTAAGTTTATTGAGAAAAAAGGGGAAGGCGTTCATCATATCGCTTTTGCAGTTAAGGACTTGGCGGCAAAGTTAACGGCGGCACAAGAGGTCGGTGTACAAGTAATTGATAAAACACCACGTAAAGGAGCCGAGGGCCTACATATTGGCTTTCTCCATCCAAAATCAACCTTTGGCGTGTTAACCGAGTTGTGCGAAGATCCATCTAAATAAATATTTAATAATATTTCTATAGCAAATGTCAAGTCAAGATAAAATTAAAAAACTGATAGACCTCAGAACTGAGGCAAAGTTGGGCGGTGGACAAAAACGTATCGACAGCCAACATGCAAAAGGAAAGATGACTGCTCGTGAACGCATTGAAGCGCTTGTTGACGAGGGTAGTTTTGAGGAGTTTGATATGTTTATGACACACCGTTGCGTGAACTTTGGAATGGAGAAAGAAAAATTCCTAGGCGATGGTGTAGTTACCGGTCATGCTACCATCGACGGTAGGGTGGTCTATCTTTTTTCACAGGATTTTACCGTGTTGGGCGGTTCACTTTCCGAAACCTTTGCACTAAAAATATGTAAGGTGATGGATATGGCCATGAAGATGGGAGCTCCCATGATTGGAATTAACGATAGCGGTGGCGCACGTATCCAAGAAGGAGTAACCTCATTGGCTGGTTATGCCGAGATTTTCCAACGCAACATTGAAGCTTCGGGCGTGATACCCCAAATATCAGCCATCTTTGGCCCATGTGCAGGCGGCGCGGTTTATTCACCCGCTCTCACCGACTTTATTATGATGACCGAGAATACCAGTTACATGTTTGTAACAGGCCCTAAAGTTGTTAAAACAGTAACTGGCGAGGATATTAGCACTGAGGATCTGGGGGGAGCAAACATACACGCATCAAAATCAGGTGTGGCTCACTTTAAGGTAGATAACGAGGAGGAAGGCCTACTTTTAATCAGAAAGCTTCTTTCGTATCTTCCACAAAATAACCTAGAGGAGGCACCCATGTTGGAGGTGACCGACCCTATCGACAGACTAGACGATACGCTAAATACCATTATCCCCGATAACCCGAACAAACCATACGATATGAAAGAGGTGATTTATGCCCTTTCGGACCATAGCGAATTTTTGGAAGTTCATCGCAACTATGCCAAAAATATCATTGTGGGTTTTGTGCGTATGGGAGGTATGTCGGTGGGCGTGGTAGCCAATCAACCTAGCTTTTTGGCCGGCGTGCTCGATTGCGATGCCTCGCGAAAAGCAGCTCGTTTTGTTCGTTTTTGCGACGCTTTTAATATTCCTATCCTAACATTGGTTGATGTTCCAGGATTTTTGCCCGGCAGCGGTCAGGAGTATGCAGGTATCATTACCCACGGTGCCAAGTTAATGTTTGCCTTTGGCGAGGCCACCGTACCCAAAATTACCGTTACGCTTCGTAAATCCTACGGAGGTGCACACGATGTGATGAGCTGTAAGCAGTTACGCGGCGACCTTAATTATGCCTGGCCAACTGCCGAAATTGCAGTAATGGGTGCCAAGGGTGCCATTGAGGTGCTGGAAGGCAGAGCTATGTCGAAAATTGAGGACCCGGCAGAACGCGAAAAGTATGCCGCCGAGAAAATTGAAGAATATACCGAAAAGTTTGCAAACCCATATCAGGCTGCTGCTTACGGTTATATCGATGATGTAATTGAGCCTAAAAATACACGTTTCCGAATTATAAGGGGCTTGCAGAGCTTGCAGACTAAAAAACTAAGTTTGCCTCCCAAAAAGCACGGTAACATACCATTGTAATAAAGCGACTAAATCATATAAAGAATGATTGTATATCACGGCAACCACATTTGGAATTATATACAGCGAAAATAGTCCACCAATTACTCGAATTATAATTAATAGAAAATTAAACAAAATTGTTTTTCGTGAAATTGGTGTAATTTGTGGATAAAATATTTTTTTAGAGCTGAAAGTTTTAAATAGGGTTGCTCTGGATTGTTTATCCAATCACTCTTTTATGAAATACCTTTTTGCATGGATCATTTATAAAATTTAAAAATAAAAAAATGAATTTTTTATTCGTGGATAGCGAAACCTGGACTATTACCCTGTTGGGATGGGTTATCGTATTATTATCGCTGTTTTTTCTGGTAGGTATTTTTCTGCTGATACCAAAAATAATCAATTGGGGCGTTAAACGAAGCCTAAGGAGTAAAGGTAAGACTCAGATCACAGATAATCACCTGTCTATTTCGGGCGAAACCAATGCGGCTATAGCAACAGCATTGTTTTTGTATTTTAACCAAATTCACGACGAGGAGAGCAACGTGATTACCATTAAACAAGTACATCGGCGTTACTCACCTTGGAACTCCAAGCTTTACGGCATGACCAATATAAATTTTAGAAGATAGTAAAGCTACATAAAGAGTAACTGCATCTCAGTGTCTTTTCTATTTAGGAGGAACACGTTGTATTTATCTTCTTATATCCCAGCCTGTCGCCTGCCTGGCCGGTAGGCAGGGCTGGCAGGTATAAGTCTCTTGTCTAATGTC
The DNA here is from genome assembly GCA_024635555.1 of Saccharicrinis sp. Classification (GTDB taxonomy): domain Bacteria; phylum Bacteroidota; class Bacteroidia; order Bacteroidales; family Marinilabiliaceae; genus Saccharicrinis. The sequence continues at coordinate 2,102 of JAGXIO010000056.1, read as the reverse complement.
TATAAGTCTAATGTCTCTTATCTAATATCTATAAGTCTAATGTCTCTTATCTAATATCTATAAGTCTAATGTCTCTTATCTAATATCTATAAGTCTCTTATCTAATTAATAACCACATGAAAAAATTTGAATTTACCATAGCTGGCAATCGTTACGATGTAGTGATCAAGGACTTTGAAGACACTATAGCTACGATGCAGGTGAATGGTACTACCTACGAAGTAGAAGTCCATCAGGAAGTTAGGAAATCAAAAACACCTAAGTTGGTTCGCAGCAACGTAGTTTCCGGACCTGGAGAGGGAGCTGTGCCGCAAAAGGCAACAGGTGCTGGGGCAGTTACTGCACCACTGCCCGGTAATATTATTAAAATTGAAGTGGCGGTAGGCGATACCGTTAAGCGTGGTGATGTATTAGTTATTATGGAAGCCATGAAAATGGAAAACAACGTGCTGGCCGAAAAAGGTGGGATAGTTAAATCCATTAAAGTGAAGTTGGGTGATGCGGTGCTTCAAAATGATATTTTAATAGAGTTTGAATAATGAAAAAAGCTATTACCATCTTTACCATGCTTGTTGTCGTGCTTTGTATTCAAATGTTCTTAGGAACGGATGCATCTGCACTACAAACGGTTTCTGCCGGAACCTCTGGAGATACCATGTCGGATCTTATAAAGCTATGGAACTTTACCGGTTTTGCTAATGTACAATTCTCTAATTTAGGAATGATTGGCGTTGGCTTGTTTTTTATATTCTTGGCTATCAAATACGATTACGAACCCCTGTTGCTTATCCCTATTGGTGTTGGAATACTCTTAGGCAATGTTCCTTTTATTGAGGGTTACAAAATTGGCCTCTACGAAGAAGGATCAGTGCTCAATTATTTGTACTTTGGGGTTACACAGGGTATTTATCCACCCCTTATTTTCCTAGGTATCGGTGCCATGACGGATTTTTCGTCCCTGATATCTAATCCTAAGCTGATGCTTTTAGGTGCAGCAGCTCAAATAGGTATTTTTGCCACTTTCCTAGGTGCTTCGGCACTGGGTTTCACACCACAGGAAGCTGGAGCAATCGGAATTATTGGTGGTGCCGATGGGCCTACTGCTATTTTCCTGTCATCGAAACTGGCGCCGCAATTGATGGGAGCCATTGCCATTGCCGCATACTCCTATATGGCATTGGTACCTGTAATTCAGCCCCCTATCATGCGTTTAATTGTTCCTAAAAGGGAGCGTACCATAAAAATGCGTCCATTGCGTGCAGTATCTAAATTAGAGAAGGTGCTGTTTCCTTTGATTGGGATGTTGCTTACTACTTTTATAGCCCCCTCGGCTTTGCCACTTTTAGGAATGTTATTTTTTGGTAACCTATTAAAGGAATCGGGAGTAACCGAGCGATTGGCTGATACAGCCCGCAATTCAATGATAAATATCGTTACTATCCTGCTTGGACTTACGGTGGGCGCTTCAACACAAGCCAACGTATTTTTAACTGCAGATTCAATGAAGATATTCGGTTTAGGCGCGCTATCCTTTATGGTGGCCACCGCTGGCGGTCTGCTTTTTGCCCGACTGATGAATGTTTTCTTGAAAAAGGAGAATAAAATCAACCCCCTTATTGGTGCTGCCGGGGTATCTGCCGTGCCTGATTCGGCCCGGGTAGTGCAAATAGAGGGTCTAAAGGCCGATCCCAACAACCATTTGTTGATGCACGCCATGGCGCCCAATGTGTCGGGTGTGATTGGTTCGGCAGTAGCAGCCGGTATTTTGCTAAGCTTTTTGTTGGATAAAATGTAGTTTCAAAAACCATGTCACAAAAAAGACCACTTCTTGCGAAGTGGTCTTTTTTGCGTTTATAAAGCCTGTGCCTTGGCTACCAACAGGCACGCAACGATTCCTCACCTTTTAAAGGCGGGGTGGATGATATTGAGGCATGAATATCAGACGGGGTGGTTGCCTGCCTGCCGGTAGGCCATAGCCGTCAAGCTAAGCAACTTTTAGTAAGTTAAGTTTTTGTAAATGAGACACATCTCCATTCTTGGTTTCCCGGAACAGATTTTTTTCCAATAGTTCCAGCACTATTTCGAGCCAGTCCTTCATTTGC
>JAGXIO010000055.1 GCA_024635555.1 Saccharicrinis sp. | reverse complement strand
GTAAATGGGTTTGTAGGTTGCAATTTAATTGCCTTAATTTGTAGCAATTGTTCTGCTATATTTTCTGATATATTTTTCATGCCACAAATGTATAAAGTTTTTTTTAAGGATAGAATGGTTTTGTTGACCAACAATATCGAAAGGGATCTAAGTCCTGACTTTGGTGCCATCTTTAAATATTCCAACAACAAGGAATTGCTCGATTTCACATTAAATTTCGAAAAACGAGAGGAAATAGAGAAAGCATTTATTTATCATCACGACTTGGATGAATTGATGGCTGAATTCGCCAAGTGTTTTAAAAGGATAGATGCGGCAGGAGGAGTGGTGTTTAATAGCGAGGGCAAAATATTGGTAATTCATCGTTTGGGCGTTTGGGATTTACCCAAGGGCAAGGCCGAAAAGTGGGAGTCGATGGAAGAAACGGCTCTTCGCGAGGTGGAGGAGGAGTGCGCTATTGGCCCGCTGGAAATTGTGAAACCGTTAAGCCCCACGTATCACACCTATAGACTAAAGGGGAAATTGATACTGAAAAAAACCTATTGGTACCAAATGAAATATGACGGTAATAGCAATCCAAAACCACAGACAGAGGAAGATATAACCGAAGCGGTGTGGATGCTTGCCGACGATATGGCGAAGGTAAATCAAAATACCTATGCCAGCATAAAAGAAGTTTTGGCTGAATTGAAATGGATTTAGAATTCAGTAAAACGAAATAGAAATAAAAAAATAAGTTGGTACATATTTCCATCTTTCGCAAACAAATGATTAATTTCGTGGCTTTAAAAAAAATAAGCCTTTTATAAAATAAGTAACCACAAATGGAACATATTCGCAGAACAAAAGTAGCCGCTCTTCTAAAAGAAACAGAATTTGGTAAGGAGGTAAATGTAAAAGGATGGGTAAGAACCCGCAGAGGTAATAAATTCGTTAATTTTATAGCCCTTAACGATGGTTCTTCTATTCATAATTTACAGATTGTTGCCGATGCTACAAAATTTAGTGAGGAGCTACTCAAGCGAATCACAACTGGTTCTGCTCTTTCGGTCATAGGTACTTTAAGCGAGTCGGCGGGAAGCGGACAAAATGTGGAGATTCAGGCCACTGATATTGAGGTGGTAGGCGATTGCAGTGCCGATAATTATCCACTTCAACCTAAAAAGCATTCCTTGGAATTTTTGCGTGATATCGCCCACCTTCGCTTCCGCACCAATACCTTTGGAGCTATTACGCGGGTTCGCCATACGATGATTTTTGCCGTTCATAACTTTTTTTCGAACAAAGGATTTTATAACATTCATACGCCCATTATTACCGCCTCGGATGCCGAAGGTGCTGGCGAAATGTTTAGAGTTACCACGCTCGATTTAAATAAACCCCCAAAAACAGAAGAAGGCGCAATTGACTATAGTCAGGACTTTTTTGGTAAATCTACACATCTTACCGTGTCAGGACAGTTGGAAGGGGAGTTGGCAGCCATGGGCATGTCCGATATTTACACCTTTGGCCCAACCTTTAGAGCCGAAAATTCAAATACAACCCGTCATTTGGCAGAGTTTTGGATGATTGAGCCCGAAATGGCTTTTTACGACCTGAACGATAATATGGATTTGGCCGAAGAGTTTACCAAATACCTGATTAACTATGCGCTGGAAAACTGTGCCGAGGAATTGGAATTTTTGAGTAAGCGTTTGCAAGAGGAAGAGAAAAGCAAAAAAGCCGACGACCAGTCGATGGAACTGCTGGAGAAGCTGCGTTTTGTGGTAGGAAACGATTATATACGCTTAACTTATACGGAAGCCATAGATATTTTAATGAATTCCAAACCGCAGAAGAAAGGTCAGTTCCAATATCCCATAAAAGGTTTTGGCAGCGATTTGCAAGCCGAGCATGAACGCTTCTTGGTTGAAAAGCACTTTAAAAAACCGGTTATCCTTACGGATTATCCCATGTCTATAAAAGCTTTTTATATGAAACAAAGCGATGATGGCAAAACGGTGAGAGCCATGGATGTACTTTTTCCGCAGATAGGCGAAATTATCGGTGGCTCGCAACGCGAAGAAAGTTACGATAAATTGTTGCAACGCATGCGGGCACTAGATTTGCCTGAAAAAGAAATGTATTGGTATTTAGATACCCGCCGTTTTGGTTCGGTACCTCATAGTGGTTTCGGACTGGGATTTGAACGCTTAATGCTGTTTGTAACCGGAATGACGAATATTAGAGATGTGATACCATTTCCACGCTCACCTAAAAATGCTGAGTTTTAATGAGCATGAAATAAAGGTGTCGGAAAATTAAAGAGATAAAGTATTTAAATAGAGCAGTTTGCCGAAAGGTAAGCTGCTTTTTGCTTTCAAAAATCACGCCACTTTAAATCTATTTGTACTAACTTAGTGAAAAATGAAGTTGGGGTGGCGTATAATTAAGCGATTTATCTTAATTTTGTTAGGCAGTGCCCTCCGAAAAGTACCCGGAAAAATAGTATTATTTTTTTGCTTAGGCGATTTGCACTATAACAACAGGTTGAAGAAAGAACGATATGTTAAAACAGAGCTTACAACAAAAATTGCTTCAAAAATTATCGCCCTTGCAAATACAGGTGATAAAGCTGTTGGAGATACCTGCGGCTCAACTTGAGCAACGTATTAAAAAGGAGATTGAAGAGAATCCGGTGTTGGAGCTTGAGGGCGAAGGACGCGATAATGAAGATTCTGATGAACCTGAAGTGAAGGAACAAGAGGGTGAGAAAGATGAACTCTCTATTGATGATTACATCCAGAACGAAGATATACCCGCCTACAAATTACAGGCACGAAATTTCTCGAAAGACGATAAACATGAGGATATTCCGTTTTCGGATGGAACCACTTTTTACGAGCATTTGACTACACAGTTAGGCATGCGCATGTTAAATGAAAGGCAGCTTTTAATCGCCGAGCAGATTATTGGTAATATTGATGAAGATGGTTATTTACGGCGCGAAATTGAGGAGATAATAGACGATATTGCTTTTGGGCAAAATGTAGAGGTAGAAGAAAACGAAGCGCTTGAAGTTTTAAAAGTTGTTCAAGATTTTGAACCGCCGGGTGTAGGTGCCCGCGATTTACAGGAATGTTTGATTCTGCAACTTGAGAAAAAAGACCGTTCTTTTCCGGCCATCAATGATGCTTATAATATTATAAAAAGCCATTTTGACGAGTTTACCAAAAAGCATTACGAAAAAATTACCAAGCGCCTGAATCTTGAGAATGACGAGATTAGGGATGCCATGGACGAAATATTAAAGCTAAACCCTAAACCCGGAAGCTCCTACAGCAACCCTATGCACAAAGCGGTTCAATATATCATCCCCGATTTTATATTGGAGATGAAGGATGATGAGCCTATACTGAGCCTGAACACGCGCAATGTTCCTGAATTGAGGATTAGCCAAACCTATTCCAATATGTTGCAGGATTATTCGGCCAACAAAAAAAATCGCTCGCAGGACAAAAAGGATGCAGTGATGTTTGTAAAGCAAAAGTTAGACTCTGCCAAGTGGTTTATTGATGCCATAAAGCAACGTCAAAATACACTGATGGTTACCATGAAGGCTATTATTGATTATCAGAAGGAGTATTTTTCGGAAGGTGACGAAACAAAGCTGCGGCCTATGATATTAAAGGATATAGCCGAGGTAACTAATTTGGACATATCAACTATTTCACGAGTTTCGAACAGCAAATACATACAAACACATTTTGGTATTTTTGCGCTTAAATTCTTTTTTTCGGAAGGAATGCAAACCGATAGCGGTGAAGAGGTTTCGACGCGTGAGATAAAAAAAATACTGTCGGAATGTATTGAGGGTGAGGATAAAAAAAAGCCGCTAACGGATGATAAGCTTGCGCTAATTTTAAAGGAAAAATCGTATAACATTGCACGCAGAACGGTGGCCAAATATCGCGAACAGCTAAATATTCCGGTTGCTAGGCTGCGCAAAGAATTGTAAAAATAAAATAAATTTATCGCATGATAAAAAAAATTGCCTCTGCACTATCGCTGGTGCTACACCCCTTATTGATGCCCACTTTAGGGCTCTTGGTTATTTTCAGTACCCAAAGCCATATCACCTTTATTCCATTCGAATATCGTAGACTTATCGTTATTATTGTGCTGGTTAGTACTTGCATATTGCCTTTGAGTATTATGCCATTATTATTGCAACTACGCATAATTAAATCGATGCAAATGGAAACTGCCCGAGAAAGGTTGGTACCCTTACTAAGTACGGCAGCCTTTTTTATGATAGGTTATTTCTTTCTCAAAAAGTTTAATCCTCCTACATTTATCACCTTGTTTTATCTGGGCACGTTATTAGCCGTTCTGCTTTCCTTGTTTATTTCCTTTTTCTGGAAAATAAGTATTCACATGTTGGGTATTGGTGGTTTGTTGGGAGCATTGCTGGCCATTTGGCTCAATTATGGCATCACCACACATTTATGGATGTTGGCAGTTTTGGTGGCAGCAGGATTCATTGGTAGTAGCAGGTTATTGCTCGGAGCGCACAATCCAAAACAAGTTTATGCAGGTTTTATGCTTGGTGTTGTGGTGGTTTGTGGTGTGGTGCTGCTTTAGTCTCAATGCTTTATAATGCCATAAATCCTTATGTCACAAAGTTTTAAGACTAGTAATTATTGAGTAGTTGTAGGCATTGACGAAGTGTCGTTTAATATTCCCAAAAAAATAGGATATCCCAAATTGGGAAATGCAGATTCCGAAGTTTCCTTGAGATCTTGGTATCACGATGTTAAAACAGCTGAGTGGAAAAACTCAAATGAGCTGAAACAACAATATAAAAGTGCAAGTATTGTCGGAGATGGAAGGGTGGTTTTTAATATTAAAGGTAATGTTTACAGATTAGTAGTTGCGTGTGATTACGAATTTAAAGTGCTTTTTATAAGATTTATCGGAACTCATAAGCAATACGATAAAATTGATGCTAAAACGATTTGATTATGGATATTCGACCAATTAAAACAGAACAAGATTACCATACTGCCATAAGCAAAATTGAGGAATTGTGGGGGGCAAAAAAAGATACTTTAAAAGGTGATGAATTAGATTTAATGGTAACCTTAGTAGAATCATATGAGATGAAGCATTATCCGATTGCACCTCCAGACCCAATTGATGCGATAAAATTCCGCATGGAACAAATGGGTATGACTAATTTGGATATGGTGCAATATTTAGGAAGCCAAAGTAGAGTTAGTGAGATACTTAATAAAAAAAGAAAGCTGACATTACGTATGGTAAAATCACTATACAAAGGATTGAAAATACCAGCAGAAGTTTTATTGACTTAAAAATTAGCAGACTACTCCACTTTACAGTAATCTTTCTCTTCTAAGTTTACTACTTTATTACTTACCTTTTCGCAACCAACGAGGTGTTATGCTATTGGCTGTGGGATTGCCAAAAGTAAAGCTGTCGTTGTTTACTCCTCTAACATCTTCTACGGAGTAAAAAGCTCTGGGATTAAATTCCTTTACCTTTTCGATTACCGGTTTGGTTTGGCTTCGGGGTACAATGGTATAAATAAGATGCACAGGGCCATCTTTACCTGTTGCGCGTACCGTGGTTACACCATAGCCACCGCTGCGGAGTGTTGCAATTAAGGGGTTGGCATCGCGTGAGGTAATGATACGTATCATGCGGATACCAAGTGCCATGCGTTCCTCCAAAAACAAGCCAATATAATTTCCGGCGGCAAATCCTCCGGCATAGGCCACATAAGTTAGCCAATTGTCGAGGTTAGCCATTATGCCCGTAATGGCTAGCAGCCAAATAAGGACTTCAAAGAAACCCAAAATGGGAGCAATTATTTTATCACCTCTGGATACAAATATGATACGTAAAGTACCAATGCTAACATCCATAATTCGAGAAACAAAAATTAGAATGGGAAGCAAAACATACACAAACCAAAACGAATCATACAAAGTAGCATCCATAAGTTTCTCGTATTTTTATTAAAGGTAAATGGAATATTTGAGTTATTGTATGCTTTTGTGCATGGAATAGCAGAAAGCAGCAGTAAAAAGCAGAAAATAAAAAAAAGGTCATCCTTAACGAACGACCTTTTAATTTTAATTTTTTCGATTACATCAGTGCATCAAGCTTGGAGGCCAATACAGTTTTTGGAACTGCACCCACTTGCTTGTCAACTATTTCTCCATTTTTAAAAAATAGAATGGTAGGTATATTCCTGATGCCAAACTTTGCAGATGTTGCAGGGTTGCTATCCACATCCATTTTAGTAACAACGGCTTTGTCGCCATAATCGTTTGCCAATTCACTTACAATAGGTCCAACCATTCTACAAGGTCCGCACCACTCAGCCCAAAAATCAACCAATACAGGTTTGTCTGATTTTAAAACTATTTCATCAAAATTTGCATCTGTTACTTCAATTGCCATAACGTAATTATTATATATTAATACTTTAATTTTATTTGTTCTCTTGCAAAAATAGCAAATTAGTTTGTCCACCGAAAATATAAAGCAAAAGATTACTCACTCTTTCATAATTAAGCCGTACCTATCTTCAACATCTTTTATATCGTTTTGTTCTATAAATACCTCTTTTGCCATGTTCATCACCATTGTAGCATGTTTTTGAACGGACTTTTTGTATTCTGGCTGCTCGATGTACTTGTCTATAGTTATTAATGCATCCATCAAGCGAATAACTACCGATGGGCTTCCCTTAGCGTATTGCCTTATTTGATTAAACGATGCATTTAGCATTCCGTTATACGAAAGCGTTTCTTGAATAAGGCGTAGTTTACCATCATCATCGCAGCGATATCTAGGTGGAAATTTTACAGTAGATAGGTAACACATAGTTGAGGTAAGGTTGTCGATACAAGCTATGGCTGTGAAGGGATCGTTAACGCCTGGCGACAGCGCCCGGGCAGCTATCTCAACCATTTGATGGATAGCGTACTCCGCGTCCTGCTGAGGGGTTCGGGTTTTACCGATGATGAGCTGATCGCGAATTTTATTTATTAGTTTATCTTTGATTTTTTTATTGGTGTAAATAGTGCCTAATGCAAGCTTGTTTACAATAAAATCTCCCGCCCTAAAATTTAATTGAATTAACATATCAAATTCGCCTGCCAAACGAATCATTGGTTTACTGTCGATATATTGTACATATCCACTATGGGTTGCGTCAATACCGTGCTTGTAGCTGTAGGCTTTTTTTATCGTATCTTCATCGTATTCTTGCTTTTTGCTTTGGTCGTTATCGAATTCTGTTGGGAATAAGGTGGTGATATTTTTCGACATGGCTTCCGAAATATCCGAGATAACCTTGTCGGCCTGAATGCTCACAGATATGTGATGAATAAAAAACACAAGGAGTACGATGTTACCCACAGCAGCCATAATGGCAAATAGTATGGAGAGGGAGGGAATATAAATAAACTGCTCTGTTTCCTTTATGGTGTTCAGCACCATTAAACAATAAATAAAGGTAGAAATATAAGTGCCCAAAACCACCTGATTAAAACGGTCGTACATAAAATTACGGATAAGGCGAGGGCCAAATTGCGACGATGCTAAGGTGAGTGCAACCAAAGTAATGGAAAAAACGGTTCCGGCTACACCTATCATGGCAGCCGAAATAGTTACCAATATGCTGCGAGCAGATGAGGCACTTCCTACCAAAATATAGCGCCACAAGCCTTGGTTCGGAAATGTTAATTGGCTATCGTAATAAGCAAACGTAAGTGCCAGAGCAATTGAAAATAAAATAAATATAACAGGGATGAACCAGAATGTTGATCTTAGCTCGTTCCAATAAAAGAGTATTTTCTTCATCATTACAACTATTCGTGAATAACAGGCACTTATTTTGGTGCATTATGCCGCAGAAGATAAAAAAAACAAGTTAATCCCGATTAAATCTTAGGCGATAATTCTAACAGGGTCGATATCGGATAGTGGTCGCTAAGATTCTTCTTTTCGCGATTATAGTTATAGGATTCAAACTGGGCATCGTGAAAAATAAAGTCGATACGAAACGGAGGAAGGTTGCCGTTGTAGGTGCCGCCAATACCACTCCCTGATTCAATAAAAGCATCTTTGAGCTTACTCCTAACCGTACGATATACATACGAAACCGGGGTATCGTTAAAATCGCCGCAAACCACTGCCGGATAAGGTGAGTTTTTAATATGCCTACCAATGGTTTGTGCCTGCATAGCACGTTGCGTAAAGGCTTTGTTTAATTTTTTGAAAATATCGTAAGCTCCATCGCGCCGTTCCCTCTCATTTTTAAATTCAATACTATCTATAAAATTATAATTTTCGCGCTTTAAGCGTATAGATTCCAAATGGTTGTTGAAAACCCGAATGGTTTGGCCATTTACCTCAATATCGGTTTGGATACTAAAATTTGTGGTATTTTCGAATAGCAATGGCTTTTGGTTGGTGATAGGATATTTTGAAAAGGTAGCCAATCCATATTTCTTGCCCGATTTAGTTTGTATGTTGTATTCCAGGTGTTTGTATTTAAATTGCTTAAACTGCGACAGAATATTGTTTTCGGAATATTGGGGATTTTTATTGTTGATATAAAATTCCTGTAGGCAAAGTACGTCGGGATTTTGCTGTTTTATAAAGTCATAAATTTTTTGTGGTGTGCCTTTGTCACCAGTCCAAACATATTTATCAAACATACGCACATTGTACGACATCACTTGCAATGGATTATTGAGGTCTTTTCTGCTGATATTGCTACTGCTGTTTATTGGAAACATTGCCCACCATAGCCACCAGGTTACCACAACGGCCAAAAGAGAAAAAACAGCACGTTTCCGTTTTCGGAATATCCAAAATATAACAAAAAATAGGTTTATTAACCAAAGAACCGGAAAGATGAATCCTATTAATGAAACAAAGCCGATATGCTCGGGGCTTACATAAACGCTCAAGTAGGCCAAGCCTATCAGCAATAGGGCTATGAGGTTAAGGATCGAAACAAACGATCGGGTTATATTACGAAAGAAGGTAAGCATTAATTATGGCTAGCGTTAAATAAATCGTCTTTTTCTTGTTTTGATAAACTATCATACCCACTGGTTTTTATTTTGTCCAGAATGCGGTCAATCTCGCCTTGTTTTTTACGTTTTTGGGCGTTGTATTCCATATCGTTTACAGGCGGCTTGCTTGAGTGGGTCACCCTCATTTTTGGTTTGCGCGAAAATAGAGAAACCATATTGTCCATAAAGCGGTTAAAGCGCATGGTGATATCTTTGCCCTTAGTAGCTCTGGATGCAAAAAACATCCCAAACAACGCACCCCCAATATGTGCCAAATGTCCTCCGGTATTGGAGAGGGTAGGGATGGCTATTAAATCTAAAATAAGCATTCCAATGGCCAGATACATTAGTTTTACTGGACCTATAAAAACTAAATGTATGCGATAGTTGGGCGAGAAGCTTGCTGCACCAAAGATAATGGCCATCACCGAGGCCGAGGCACCCATCATAATGGGCGATTGGGTAAAGTTACTGAGTGCCGGAAAAATATTGTAGGATACCATGTAGAGAAGTGCTCCTGCCAAGCCCCCCATAAAATAAACACCCAACAACTGTCGGGGGTTAAAAAATTGCAAAAATATTCGCCCAAACCAATACAGGTAAAGCATATTAAACAAGATATGCAAAAAATCGTAGTGTAGAAACATGTAGGTAAAAATGCTCCAAGGCTTAAAAAACAAGGCTGTGGGGTCGGCAGGTACCGAGAGCCAGCTTTTAATTATATCTGATATTTCGGGGTGATTGAACAACGAAAACAGGATGTGTATAATTAAAAAAAACACATAAACGCCCAGGTTGATGTAGATGAGCCGGGTTAAAACACCGCCCTTCTTAAATGAATCTTTTATTTCGTCTGCAATTGCCATAAGTTAAAAATAGCTATTTTGTTGGTATTGGGATGCAAAGTATCATTAAAAATCTTTTTTCCGCCACAATCGTATCAAAATAAATCCAAACAGCATTCCTCCTAAGTGTGCCAAGTGTGCCACATTGTCGCCTGGATTATTTTGCCACATAAAATATATTTCGAGCCCTCCATAACCCATTACAAAGTATTTTGCTTTGAGGGGCACTATCATGTATAAATAAATATACTCGTTTGGAAACATCATCCCAAAAGCCAGTAGCAACCCGAATACCGCACCCGAAGCACCAACCATGGGCATGTTTACCAATAAGTTAAGTGAGGCTGCAGTAGCATCTACATAGTTTTTTTGGCTGAACAATACCGATTGTCCTTGCGCATAAATATCTGCAACCAAAGTAGGCGGCAAGCTGGCTGCCAAAAATTTGGCGCGTATAAAGCCTACCATTACGTATAACAGTCCCGCGCCAATACCTGTTACCAAATAATAAAATAGAAATTTTTGAGGGCCCCAGGTTTTTTCCAATATCCGGCCAAACATAAAAAGAGCAAACATGTTAAAAAATACATGCGTTAGATTGGCGTGCATGAACATGTAGGTAATATACTGGAAAAATTTAAAATACTCGCTCCCAGGTGTGTATAGCCCCATAATGGAATTTAAATCGAAACGCACGAGTCCCATCCCAGGTATTTTAACACCTTGCGAAAAAATATACATGGCCAAAAAGGCCAATGCATTTATGATTAGTAAATTTTTTACTACGGCGGGAATGTTACTAAGAAAACTTTGTTGTTTGTACATATGCTAATACTAAGTGTGAATTTTGATTTAGGAGTTTAACAAGCTTTAAGCCAAAATGATTTACCAATCGTTAAAATCAATAGAAATGCCACAATGTCATTTAAAACGTATTTCTATTTCCTGGTTCGATAATATGGAGATGATAGGTTTGCCATCGGGTGAATAATTGGGTACCTCGCATGTAAATAGTTGCCCTATCAGTTCGTCCATCTCCTCTGAGCGGAGTGTTTGGCCTGATTTAATAGAGGATTGCTTGGCCATTAAACGGGCTATCCTTTCCTTTAGGTCAGCTTGCAGATTGACTTCGCCACTTTTATAATCTTCAATTATTTGATCTAACAGCAATTTCGGATTCATTTTTTCCATGTTTGCGGGCATTCCTCTCACCTCAAAAATATTGGCTTTTGATTCCTTTATATCCAGTCCAAATAGTTTTAGGTCTTGCAACAGTTCTTTAACTACGATGGCATCTTCGGCGTTAAATTCCAATTGCTCCGGAAATAGGCTTTGCTGTGTCATGCTTTGTTTTGTGGTGACGGATCGCATCAGTCGCTCAAATAAGATACGCTCGTGTGCTCTTTTTTGATCAACCATCATCAGCCCCGATTTTCCGGCGGTGAGAATATATTTGTTTTTGAACTGAAAGCATGTTGAACCCGGCTTTGCTCCCGTATTATCGTATTGTGAATCCAAGGTATGCTGATGAGGTTCGGGGTGTGTGTCCCAATTGGATGTGGTAATGGTATTAATTAGGGTTTGAGTTTGTGTTTCCTTTTCAAACGGCATGTTTCCTTTGTCTGACTCAAAGTCGTCGTACAATTGCTGCCATCCTTTGGGTGTGGACGATGCGTTGCGGAATGCGCCGCCACTGCCACCTCCGGAGGGATGTAACGATGGGCCTCCAAAACTTGAAGGGTCGGGTGTGGGTGTGTCAAAGGGATTAAAGTGCGGATCAACCTTTACAGAAGGGGCATCCGGATCGTTATTCTTATTGCTCACGGGAATGTCCATCTTATCCGTTGTATCAAAGTCGATGGTGGGTATCATGTTGTGTTTTCCCAAGCTCTCTTTGATGGTGGCATTTAAAATGTGCCATATGGCTCGTTCGTCCTCAAATTTTATTTCGGTTTTGGTGGGGTGGATATTGATATCAATGATCTTAGGATCTACCTCAAAATATAAAAAATAGGCAGGTATGGTATTGGGCAATATGAGGTTGGAATAGGCCTCGGTAATGGCCTTGTTCATATATGGATGACGCATGTAGCGTTGGTTTACAAAAAGAAACTGATCGCCCGAGGACTTGCGTGCTGCTTCGGGTTTGCCTATAAAACCATGTATCTGAATCAAAGTGGTGTTGACTTCAACGGGTACCAATTGGTTATTCATGGATTTGCCCGTCATGTTGATGATGCGCTGCCTGAGGTTAGATACCGGAAGCTGAAACATGGCCATGTTATTGTGTTCGAGGCTAAAACTAATGTCGGGGTTGGCCAGCGCCACATGCTGAAATTCGGTGATGATATGCCGTAACTCGGTGCTGTCCTTTTTTAGAAACCTTCGACGGGCGGGCACGTTGAAAAATAAATCGCGAACAATAAAATTGCTTCCTGTGGGGCAGTTGATGACCTCTTGTTTTTGCACTTCGGAGCCCGACATGACTATATGAGTGCCCAATTCGTCGCCGTGTTTTTTGGTTTTGAGCTCGGTTTGTGCAACGGCGGCAATAGAAGCCAACGCTTCGCCCCTAAAACCCATAGTGCGGATGGCAAATAAATCGTTTACATTTTTTATTTTAGAGGTGGCGTGTCGCTCAAAAGATAAACGGGCATCGGTGGCCGACATGCCACAGCCATTGTCGATGACCTGAACAAGCGTTCGTCCGGCATCTTTAACAATTATTTTTATATCGGTACTGCCCGCATCAATGGCGTTCTCCACGAGTTCTTTTAACATGGAAGCCGGTCGCTGTATCACCTCGCCAGCGGCAATTTGATTGGCAACAGAATCGGGTAACAGTTGGATGATATCTGACATAAATGAAGCTATTCTACAGCGTAAAACACCTGATAGGCAGATGTTTTATGTGAGTTAATGATGTTGGATTGATCTTGCACATTCACCCCTCATTCCCCTAAAGGGGAGGTGTAACACTAAAAGGGTGGCAGTTCTCCCTTTAGAGCCTTCCGAAACGAGTTCGGAACAGGTCGTCCCGAACTTGTTTTCGGGAGAGTTACCTGTCTGCCGGTAGGCAGGGAGGGTTTTGGTAGGCGAAATGACTCGTTTGCTGCCGCTACATATATTTAAGTACCCACTCGGAACTCGACATCAACAAGTAATAAAAAAAGATAACCAAGCCAATAAGAATGATTGCCAATCGAATGTTCGACCGTCTTTTTTCTTTTCTCACTACCTCAAAGTGACCTTGTATTTTGCGGCGCATCTGACCTTTCACCCTCTCTCCAATGCCTTCTTGGTCATTTTTAATTTCCTGTCCAAGCTCGCTCTTGATGCGGTTGTTGCGTTTTGCTTGCTCTTCCTTGGCCTCATTGTAATAGATGGGGTTATGGTTAAACTTTCGGTGAGGGGCTGTTTTTATAAATGTAAATTTCATAGTTTCTAATTTTAGTAGCAAGATACTTATTTGAAAGTTTTTCGGTTGTGGCACCAAAATACTACCCTGCTTGCAATAAAATACAAAGATACAAGTAATAATTAAAACTACTCCATTAAATCATAGCCCATGTTTTCCACTTTTTCAACAGCTGGGATTTGTATATAATTAATAAAGGGAAACAATTTTCAATAAACATCGTATCATCAACCGAATAAAAATCAGCTACTTTGTAAATGGCTGTTAAAGCGGGGACGATTTATAATGATACCGGAAACTATAACAAAATTAATATCTCCGAACACCTTGGAATTTAGCTGGAATCAACAGGTTTTGCTACTGCAAAAAGTAACAGGGGCGTCGCTTGTTTTCTTGGCTGAAGCAATCGGCAAGCATGTAAACATTGTGGCTTCAAGCCAGCACGATGGGGAGGAGTATACCGTTAGAAAAAAGATAAGTAACACCTGTTTTGCTATTGATGTGGTGCTACAAAACCCTGGTATGGTTGAGATTGTCCAAGATGCAAGCTATTTTGTTGCTCCCGTTTTTTTGGAAAATAGGCAAATATGGGGAGTCATAGTTATGCTGACCCAACACAACTCCATAACAAAAGAAATGAGGTCTTCTGTTTCCACTTTTTGTAAAACAATTGGCGATCAGATAGCTTTGCGGCAGTTAAAAGAGCTTGCTAAAAACAAGGATAAAGCCAGTGAATTAAATGGCTTAGTGTTTGATGATACGGATATAAAAGGAAATACGGATGAGCGTGATTTTTTGAACATACAACTACGTAATATCCTATTGGCCACCAATACAGTTTTATCAATCAGTAATGAGCACGGCGATATTATTTTTCATAGCCAGGAGGATATCGCCACAATAAACAAAAAGTGCTACGGACACTTTGCTGGTAAAGACGAGCCATGTGAGCTATGCCCTCGAAAAAAAATGGTTAAAACGCAATCTACATTTTGTTACCTCAACAGGGAGGATCAAACTATTCAGGTAATCGCCTTTCCGTACGAGTTCAAACCGAATGTATGGCATATGGCCGAGGTGAGAATGGATGTGTCGGACCGGGTTTTACACGAAAAAGAATTGGCCGCGCTTAAAGATAGGCTGGAGTTTAGCATGAGTGCAGGTAAAATTGCTTTTGTAGAGTATAACCTGCGCACAAACATTATGCACACCAATAAAATATATGAAGAGATAACCGGGTATGCGATGGATCATGGAAAGGTAGATCAACTATGGTTTAAAACAAGGTTGCATCCCGACGATCTGGATTATATGCATGCATCCTTTGCGTATGCCGTAAAATCGATTGACAAGAAAATGGTGGTGGAATTCCGGATGTTAAATATCGATAATAAATATTTATGGCTTCGTTTTTCGGGACAGCTAGTAATGGATAATAATGGGGTAAGTAATATATCAGGTGTGGTAATGGACGTATCAGATACCAAGGAGCTGATGAGTGCATTGTTGCTAGAACGCAATAAGAGCATGCAGGCCAATGAGGCAAAAACGATGTTTTTGGCAAATATGTCGCACGAAATACGAACTCCTATGAATTCTATCATCGGTTTTTCGGAACTGTTGAGTAAGCATATTGCTGAAGCCCCCTTAAACGGATACCTAAACTCCATTAAGGCAAGCGGAAAAGTACTGTTGGCACTGATAAATGACTTGTTGGATTTGGAGAAAATTGAAGCAGGACAAATGACTATCCGGAAAGAAAATACCAATTTTATTTTCCTGTTAAAGGAAATTGAGCAAAGCTTTTCGATGTATTTTGCCGAAAAAAATATAGAGTTACTAGTCCGCACAAATAATGACTTTCCAAATTTGCTATATGTGGATTCGTTAAAAATGAAGCAAATTCTACTTAATCTGGTTAGTAATGCACTGAAATTTACGCATTATGGTCAGGTGAGTATTTCCTCGGCATTTACCTTTAATAGCGAACAAACCAAGGGTAATCTCTTAATTACAGTATCGGATACCGGAATAGGCATATCGCAAGATAAACAGATAAGTATATTTGATCCTTTTGTTCAGGACAAGCGTCCCGACGAAAAAACTCAACAAGGAACAGGATTGGGTTTGTCTATAGTGCGTAAACTGGTAAGCGTGATGGGAGGCGTTATTACGATGGAAAGCCAAGTAGATAAGGGAACCACTTTTTCTATTTCTATTCCCGATATTGAAGCCACCAACGATTCCTTTTCCGAAATAGAGGAGGAAGTGATTAGCAGCGTGATATTTAACCGGGAACGTGTGTTGATTATTGACAATGTGCAAACCAACCTGGATGTACTATGTGCTCAAGGAAATAATCTTAACTTAGATTGCACACCCTGTTTTTACGGCGAAGATATAGTAAATCAAGTGCTGAAGAATAAGCCGGCTTTAATTATTATGGATATGCGTATGCCTAAAGTTAATGACTTTAAATATTTTAAGCTGATAAAGGCAAACGAACAGATAAAAAATATCCCTATCATCGCATCCTCTGCATCCAGCGATTCCAAAGAGGAGCGTCGGGCAATAAAAGAGGGTTTCCATGGTTTTTTATCTAAGCCCATCTCACAGGATGATCTTTTAGATGAAGTAACAAAGTTTATAACTGCGCACCCACGGCAAGATAAATCGTTTGTGCAAATACCAAATAATGATTTCTGTTTTGTTAACGGCGATAAGGAAAAGTTGAGACTGAATTTAGAAACATCCGTATGGCCTGTGTGTCAGGATTTACAAGAAATATTATCTTCGGAAAAACTAAATGTGTTTTTGGCTCAATTAAATCAAGCGATAGCACAATCGGCCTGGCCTCCTTTAATGCAATATGCTCAGACCTTGAATACCGCCATTAAATCCTACGATTTTGAAACCATTCAGAAAATGATTCACAATTTCAAGTTTTTTATCACGGAACTAAAGTGAATGTTAAACACATCAAATTTTTAACCCGCAATAGGTAAAAAAAATGAACGACAGAATATTAATTGTTGACGACAATCCAAAAAACTTACAAATATTAGCCGCCTTGCTGGCCGAAAATAATTACTCGGTCGAAGTTGCGCTGAATGGCGCTAGTGCCATAAAATGGCTTCAAATGGCTCCCTTCGACGCCGTTTTGTTAGATGTTATGATGCCAGAGACAAACGGTTTTGAAACATGCGAAATAATTAAAAAAAATCCTGAACACGCTAATATACCTATAATTTTTTTAACGGCTCGTACCGATATCGAAAGTGTTACGGAGGGGTTTGAAAGGGGAGGGGTGGATTTTATTATCAAGCCTTTTAACCAAAAGGAACTTTTAGCGCGTTTATCTACACACGTAGAACTAAAAAAATCGAGAGAAAAAATCCTTGACTTGAACGGATGGCTTGCATCCGAGGTGGATAAAAAGACACTTGAGCTTAATAAATCAAATACCCAATTGAAAGAGGCCAACGAAAACCTAAAGCGATTGGATGTAGCTAAAAACGATTTTTTAAATACCATAAGCCATGAGTTGCGCACCCCATTAAACGGCATCGTGGGCTCTATAAATTTATTGAACACCTTTACCCACGATCCGGACATTCAGGAAATTGTTTCGTTGCTTAATTTATCTGTCACTAATCTCGAAAAATACGCTTATGCAGCGCTTCAAATATCTAATTTGCAACTAAAAGGCGTATCGCAACTCAAACTTGAGCGCATTGATTTGCTGCCACTGTTGCAATCCGTTGTAAA
This sequence comes from Saccharicrinis sp., assembly GCA_024635555.1. Classification (GTDB taxonomy): domain Bacteria; phylum Bacteroidota; class Bacteroidia; order Bacteroidales; family Marinilabiliaceae; genus Saccharicrinis. The sequence continues at coordinate 24,613 of JAGXIO010000055.1, read as the reverse complement.
TGGGTTTTCGGAAAGCGCCAAAGAAAAGGATTTACAAACAAGGTTTACAATGGAATGTACCGAAGCCTTTGTGGAGGCCGATCAGGAGTTTATTCAAGACGCCCTTACCGCACTCCTCGAATGCTCTATGATTTTTACCCGAAAAGGATTTATCAACGTGGTGGTATTGTGCAATCAACAACAAATTACGATAAAAATTATTGACAGCGGTAGTGCCTATGAAGGCCAAGAGTTAGGTCATTTTTTTAAATCGGTAAGCAATCAAAACTATACCTTTGAACGCAATAATGCCATGGAGCTTTATTTAGCCAGGATGATCATTTTATTGCACAATGGAAAATTAGAATTTGAAAACATGGAAGAAAATTCCGGTACCATAACCTCGGTTCATCTACCCTGCCAAATGAATTAAATATATGCAAACCACCAATATTGCCACAAGGCTCAAAATGAAAATACTTGCAAGATACAAGGTGGTTCATCTTTCCCACTTTAAACAAAGTGAAAGTAAATTATTTGTTGCTAATCAATGGGGTATTCCTTTTGGTTTAATTTCCTTTAATTTTCCTTTTTGTAGTTTTTCAGACACGTATTTGGGTGGGTGCGTTCCAATAATCGCATTTGTATTTTTGCAAATAGCACTCATTACATTCTTGTTGTTTACAGTTAAAAAAAAGAACAAAGTACAAAAGCAACTGAAGGGGAGCGAAGAAAAGTACAGGCAGATGTTCAATAGTCTATCCGTAGGCTTTGGGCTGTACGAGTTGGTATTGGACGATAATGGCCAACCCGTGGATTACATTATTAGAGATGCCAATCTTCAGTTGTTAAAAGCACGTAATATGTCTTTTGAAGATGTAATAAATAAAAGGGGAAGCGAGGTTTTTGAATATTGTACGGATAAGTGGAAAGAGAAGATCGCCAAAGTAGCTTTAACTGGTGGGGTAGGTAAATCGATCGAATATGTGCATTCGCAGGATAAATATTATGAGTTACACGCTTATTCGCCTCAGCTTAACTTCTTTGCTGTTATCTACAACGACATTACCGAAAACGAAAAAGCTAAGGCTGATTTGTTAACTCAAAAAAGTCGAATCGAAGGTATCTTAAAAGGAACAAATGCCGGTACCTGGGATTGGGACATTCAAGGTTCAACGTTTGTTGTTAATGCACGATGGGCTCAAATAGTTGGTCATACTCCTGAAGACCTCGAATCAGCAACGGAGGCAACCATATTTGAACTTGTAGCGCAAGAGGATCGAAAAAAAGTAGATGAAACAATTGCTCGTGTATTTGCCAAAGAGTTGGATTATTTTGATCTGGAATTCAGGATGATACAAAAAGGAGGACAATATGTATGGGTGCACTCCAGAAGTAGCATTGTGGAGTGGGACGCAGAGGGTAAACCATTGCGGATGATGGGCACCTGTCTTGATATAACGGATAGAAAAGAGGTTTCGATAGCGCTGGCCGAAAGCGAAAAACGCTTTAAAGCAATTTTCGATAAGAGCAAGACCGTGATGTACATTGTGGATCCCCAAACAACAAAAATGGTGGATATAAACAATACCGGAGCAAATTTTTATGGTTATAGCAAGGAAAGCCTCTTGGGAATTAGCATGGATAAAATTAATATTTTGAGTCATGATGAGATAGCGCATGAAATGAATCTGGCCAGATTGGAGAATAAAAGTGTATTCAAGTTTAAACACAGGCTCGCAAGTGGTCACATCCGTAACGTGAATGTAATTGCTAGCCCTTTAACCGTAAACAATAAGGACTTTTTACATTGCATTGTGATTGATACCACAAACGCTGTAGAAGCCGCATACAAGTTAAAGCGGATTAATAGACGTTTTGTGGGAATCAATCATATCGTCCATTATAAAGCCGCTTCCATTAGCGATTTGCTTGACTTTACCCTGAAAGAAAGCATAGAATTTACCAATAGCGATTTTGGAGCAGTTTATCATTGTGATAGTGAAAATGGCATTTTTTGTCTTAATAACTGGTCGCAAAATGTTAACCTTACGCATCCATATCAAAGCTACACACAAGGTTTGAATAATATGGACTGCCTAAATAAGGCGCTAAGGAGTAAGGAAACTGTTATCGAAAATAATCCAACGCAATATTACCCCTTCCAGACTCCGGAAAGCGTAAATGGTGATTTGTTTAAATCAATCACCTTACCCGTAGTAGTTAATAACAAAGTGGAAGCCCTATTTTGGTTGGCCACAAAAAATTTTTCCTACTCCAAATTCCATGTCCGTCAGTTGATGTTGTTATTAGATACCGCATGGATAATTGTCGAAAAAGAACGTATGAAAGGATAAGGAATCTTTTATTCTTCTGCTGATAAAGTTGTACCGCTCATGTATAGCTATCTAAAAGTTTCGGTTACCCGCCTGCGTCGGGCAGGAAACCGATTCATGCTACTAAATGTTGCACGGCATGAATGCCGTGCCTAGTTATTAATCGATGTTTATTTAAAGCACTTTTGACTAGCCCCGGGATTCCTGCCCTCCGTCAGGCGGGTAGCCCAACTTTGCACTAACTAGACTTTTATTAGCTACAAGGTATCCAAACAAAGCAAAGATTCCCAGGAAAGTTTGTGTCACAAAATCTTGATTTCTCCCCAATCCATTAAAAGTACCTAAAATGCCTGTTTTTTTACGAAACAGTTTCGGGTTATTATATGTTGATTTGCATGAGTAACTTATGTACCTTGTGGGACAATTGAAAATAAGCCTTGCTAAGAGCAGGGAATGGATAATTATAAGGGACAGTTATAAGTCAAATAAAAATAAATTAAAATCACAATAAGATGGCTAATTATTTCAATACATTACCGTTACGCGAGCAATTAAACCAGTTGGGTGTTTGCGAATTTATGGACAGTTCAGAATTTGCCGATGGCGTTGAAAAACTAAAAGGTAAAAAAATAGTGATTGTAGGCTGCGGTGCACAAGGCTTAAATCAAGGTCTTAACATGAGAGACTCAGGTTTGGATGTATCTTATACCTTGCGCGAGGGAGCCATCAAAGAGCAGCGTCAATCGTGGAAAAATGCCACCGAAAATAACTTTAAGGTTGGAACTTACGAGCAGATGATTCCTACGGCTGACCTAGTAATAAACCTTACGCCCGATAAGCAGCATACGGCTGTGGTAACCCAAATAATGCCATTGATGAAAAAAGCATCTACGCTTTCCTATTCTCATGGTTTTAATATTGTGGAGGAGGGAATGCAAATACGCAAGGACCTTACCGTTGTTATGGTAGCGCCCAAATCGCCCGGTTCCGAGGTTCGCGAAGAGTACAAACGTGGATTTGGCGTGCCTACACTTATTGCTGTTCACCCCGAAAACGATCCTAACGGCGAGGGGTTTGAGATAGCCAAAGCATATGCGGTGGCTACCGGAGGTCATCATGCGGGTGTTTTACATTCCTCATTTGTTGCCGAGGTTAAATCCGATTTAATGGGTGAGCAAACTATTCTGTGCGGACTCTTGCAGACCGGCTCAATCCTATCGTTTAATAAAATGGTAGAAAAAGGTATAGATAAAGGATATGCCTCTAAACTGATTCAGTACGGATGGGAAGTAATTACCGAAGCCCTAAAAATTGGCGGTATCACAAATATGATGGATCGCCTATCGAATCCCGCTAAAATAGAAGCTTTTAAAATTGCCGAAGAACTTAAAAATATCATGCGCCCACTTTTTCAAAAGCATATGGATGATATTATGAGCGGCGAATTTTCTTCTACCATGATGGCTGATTGGGCTAATGACGATAAAAATCTGTTGACTTGGAGAGCTCAAACAGGCGAAACGGAATTTGAAAAAACACCAGCGGCAGATGTTGAAATAAGCGAGCAGGAGTATTTCGATAACGGTACTTTATTGGTGGCATTTGTTAAGTCGGGTGTTGAACTGGCTTTTGAAACCATGACGGAAGCAGGCATAAAAGAAGAAAGTGCCTATTACGAATCGCTGCACGAAACGCCGCTTATTGCCAATACCATTGCACGTAAAAAGCTATTCGAAATGAACCGTGTTATCTCCGATACCGCTGAGTACGGATGCTACCTGTTCGACCACGCGTGTAAACCATTGTTGGCCGACTTTATGGCTAAAGTAGAGACTAACGTTATTGGAAAAAACTTTAATCAAGGTGTTATAACTGGTGTGGGCAACAAAGAATTGGTTGATATTAATGAGGCCATCCGTTTTCACGATGTGGAAATGATTGGGGCTGAGTTGCGTGATGCGATGACCGCCATGAAAGCAATAGTGTAATTGGTGAAGAAACGCAATTAAATACTTATTCTAAACCCACAGATTCAGCATGTGTATTTTACATTTTGCTAGTCTGTGGGTCGATGTCAGCCTTATGCAGAATATACCTAAATTGTATAATTATACAGTGAGTTGTGCTTTCGAGAGGGGATTTACAGGCGTTCTCACTAATTTAATTAACGCCCCGCAGTTGCAGAGTGAAAAAATATACAATGTTTTTTTGATATTTTTTTTGGAGATTAAAAAAAAACAATATATTTGTATTCGTTGGTTACAACAAAAGCAAAAACAAAAGCAAAATGAAAAATATTTTTTCTGTCATCCTCAATAGCGTTCTTCTCTTGGTCATTACCGAGCAGAAATGAGGATGGTGTGTAAAAAATAATCGTTATAAGATATTTATATAAGCCTTTCTCAATAGTATGAGAGAGGCTTTTTTAATTCAAGTCCTTTCAGTTCTTTAATTAGAGCTGTAAATCAGTCCTCCCCCATTCGGGGGAGTTAGAGGGGGCTTTTTATACTCTTTTAAAATGAAGCATAAATTAAGAAGTGCAACAACTACCGAAGGCCGAAAAATGGCCGGAGCACGCAGCTTGTGGCGGGCCAATGGTGTTAAGGAAGAGCAGTTTGGTAAACCCATGATTGCCATCGTTAACTCGTTTACGCAATTTGTGCCAGGGCATGTTCACTTGCACCAGATAGGGCAAGATGTTAAACGTATGATAGAAGCTCAGGGGTGTTTTGCTGCCGAGTTCAACACAATAGCTGTGGATGACGGTATTGCCATGGGCCACGATGGTATGCTGTATTCCTTGCCTTCGCGCGATGTAATTGCCGATAGTGTAGAGTATATGTGCAACGCGCACATGGCCGACGCCATGATTTGTATTAGCAACTGCGATAAAATTACGCCCGGCATGTTGATGGCTGCCATGCGCTTAAATATTCCTGCCATTTTTGTTTCGGGTGGCCCCATGGAAGCGGGTAAAGTTGGCAATAAAGCACTCGACTTGGTAGATGCCATGGTAATGGCTGCCGACGATACCGTTTCGGATGCCGATGTACAGGCTGTGGAAGAAAACGCTTGCCCTACTTGCGGTTCTTGTTCTGGTATGTTTACGGCAAACAGTATGAACTGTCTGAATGAAGCCATCGGTTTGGCGCTTCCGGGAAATGGAACCATTTTGGCAACACATGTAAACCGAAAGCATTTGTTTGAGAAAGCAGCCAAAATAATTGTAGAAAATACCTATAAATACTATAGGGATGGCGACGAGTCGGTATTGCCTCGAAATATTGGTTCGTTCAGTGCCTTCAAAAATGCCATGACTTTGGATGTAGCCATGGGAGGTTCCACCAATACCGTTTTACATATATTGGCCATAGCACATGAGGCAGGACTCGATTTTACAATGGATCATATCGATCAAATTTCGCGTAACACCCCCGTACTTGCAAAAGTAGCACCCAATTCCGATTATCATATTGAGGATGTGAACCGTGCTGGTGGTATTTTGGGTATTCTGGCCGAACTGGACAGAGGAGGGTTGATAGATAGCAGTGTGAGCAGAGCCGATGGTCTCACCCTAAAGCAGGCCATGGCAAAATATGATGTTACCAGCCCCAATGTTTCGGATGAGGTAAAAAATATTTACACAAGCGCTCCGGCAGGTATTCGCAACCTAATCATGGGCTCGCAAAAGACCCATTATGCCAAGCTTGATATCGACAGAGAAAAGGGTTGTATCCGCGCTGTAAAATATGCTTACAACAAAGATGGCGGTTTGGCTGTTCTTAAAGGAAATATTGCCTTAGATGGATGTGTGGTGAAAACAGCGGGAGTGGACGAATCGATATTTATATTCAAAGGAAAGGCAAAAGTTTATCAGTCGCAAGATGATGCCTGTGAGGGTATTTTAACTGGCGAAGTAGTAGCCGGGGATGTGGTGGTTATAATTTATGAAGGACCCAAAGGAGGGCCTGGAATGCAGGAAATGCTTTATCCTACCTCTTATATAAAATCGCGTCATTTGGGCGAAAAGTGTGCCCTGATAACTGATGGAAGGTTTTCGGGTGGAACATCCGGATTGTCCATTGGCCATGTGTCGCCCGAAGCTGCCGCAGGAGGTGCCATTGGATTGGTGCAAACGGGCGACGAGATAGAGATAAATATTCCTCAACGATCCATCAATGTGTTGGTTTCGGATAAGGAATTGGCGCAAAGAAGAAAAAATGAAGAAGCAAAAGGAAAGAATGCATTTGAACCCGAACCTAGACAACGAAAAGTTTCAGGTGCCCTTAGGGCGTATGCCAGCTTAGTAAGCTCCGCCGACAAAGGAGCTGTTAGAATGATATAAAAAAGAGACTTTTAGATAAGAGACAAAGGAGATAAAAGACAAATGATATGGAGCAAAGCGACATCCCGCAGAATTGCGGGAAGAGATAAAGGAGATAAGTGAAATATAATCCATTAATCTATAATCATTTAATCTATTTATCTATAATCTCATAGTCTAATGTCTAAAAGTCTAAAGCTAATAATCTAAATAATTATGGAACCACAAAGCCAATTACTCATGGAAAAGAAAAAAAACGAAAAAGAAATACTTTCCGGTTCTGAAGCCTTGCTTCGCTCATTATTATGTGAGGGTGTGGATTTAATTTTTGGGTATCCCGGAGGTGCTATTATGCCTGTTTATGATGCGCTTTACGATTATCAGGACAAAATATACCACGTACTTACCCGCCACGAGCAAGGAGCCGTTCATGCAGCACAAGGCTATGCAAGAGTAACCGGTAAAGTGGGCGTTGCTTTTGCCACTTCCGGGCCGGGTGCTACGAACACCGTCACCGGAATTGCCGATGCTATGCTCGATTCTACACCACTGGTGGTTATTACCGGGCAGGTATCCTCTTCGCTCCTAGGTACCGACGCTTTTCAGGAAATTGACGTAATAGGTATTACCCAACCCATCACCAAATGGAACTATTTGGTAAAGAATGCCGAAGAAATACCAGCAGTAATTGCCAAAGCATTTTACATTGCAGCTACCGGACGCCCCGGGCCTGTGGTGATTGATATAACCAAAGATGCACAGTTTGGTAAAGTTGCGTTTGAGTATAAAAAAAACAACTACATCAGAAGTTATACCCCAATTCCTGCAACAAAGCCAGAGTCGATACATGATGCTGCCGACCTGATTAATGCAGCTAAAAAACCTTTGGTATTGGTAGGTCAGGGTGTAATCTTGGGTCATGCTGAAGAGGAATTGAAAGCATTTTTGGATAAAACAGGTATTCCGGCAGCATGGACGCTGTTGGGTCTTTCGGCCATGGCAACAGATTACCATCTGAATGTGGGAATGCTTGGAATGCACGGCAATTACGGTCCCAACCTTAAAACAAACGAGTGCGATGTATTGATTGCCATTGGTATGAGGTTCGACGATAGGGTAACTGGCGATGTGAGCCGTTATGCTAAGCAAGCCAAGATAATTCATATGGAAATTGATGCGGCGGAAATAAATAAAAATATTAAAGCCGATGTTCCTGTGTTGGGAAGTGTAAAAGACACCCTACCGGCCTTGACCAAAGTGGTGAAAGAAAATAAGCATCCTGAATGGATGGCAGAATTTAAGGCTTGTGATAAGATTGAAATCGAAAAGGTAATTGATAAGGATATTTTTCCTACGCAAAACGGACTCAGCATGGGCGAAGTTGTTCATAAAGTATCCAAAGCTTTTAACGACGATGCCATTTTGGTAACTGATGTGGGACAGCATCAGATGGTAGCATCACGCTATTTTAATTTTAAACAAACCCGTAGCAATGTAACTTCCGGCGGTTTGGGAACCATGGGATTCGGACTCCCCGCTGCTTTAGGTGCAAAACTAGGTGCTCCCGATAGAGAGGTTTGTGTGTTTATTGGCGATGGCGGATTTCAAATGACCATACAGGAGTTGGGTACTATTTTTCAAACCAAAGCAAAGGTTAAAATTATTATCCTCAATAATAACTTCCTTGGCATGGTACGTCAGTGGCAAGAGTTGTTTTTTGATAGACGCTATGCTTCTACAGAGCTTGTGAATCCTGATTTTCAAATGATAACAAAAGGTTATGGCATTGAATGTGCCATGGTGCAATCGCGGGATGAGCTGGATGGTGCTATTCAAAGCATGGCTAATCACGATGGACCTTTTTTGCTTGAAGTAAAAGTTGAAAAAGAGGGAAACGTATTTCCGATGGTTCCTGCGGGGTGTTCAGTATCAGATATCCGCTTAGAGTAAACTATTATTTACATGTTTTAAAAATAGATGCCATGCAACAAGAATTCACCTTAACCATATTTTCCGAAAACCACGTTGGTTTGCTTAATCAAATAACAACAGCTTTTACACGTCGGAGTATCAATATCGAAAGCTTAAACACTTCGGAGTCGGCACTGGAGGGAATACACAAATTTACCATAGTGGTGTATTCCACCCGAGAGCAAATCGAAAAACTGAAAGGTCAATTGGAGAAAAAAATTGACGTACTTAAAGTATTCGTTTTTACTTCGGATGAAATAATCCATCAGGAGCTGGCTTTATACAAAGTGCCCACCGCAGCATTGCTCTCGGGTAACGAAATAGAGCAGCTTGTGCGCACTTATGGTGCGCGCATCATGGAGGTAACACCCGATTATACGGTTATCCAAAAAACAGGTCATAAATCTGAAACACAAGAGCTTTTTGTTAAGCTCGATAAATATGGCGTGTTGCAATTTATACGTTCGGGTAGGGTAGCAATTACCAAGGTTCGTGAAGAACTCTTGGAAAAGTATCTCAAAAAGCTCAGAATCGACAATAAAATTAAAGATATAGAAACATTTTAATTTGTAATAGAGGTAAAAATATCAATTAGGATGAGGTCTTCCCGGCTTCTCCGTTTAAATAGTTTAAATATTATGGACAATAAAGTTTATGTTTTCGACACTACCCTAAGGGACGGCGAACAAGTCCCTGGCTGCCAATTGAACACTATCGAAAAAATTGAAGTGGCCAAGCAGCTCGAAAAATTGGGTGTTGATGTCATTGAAGCCGGGTTCCCTATTTCAAGTCCGGGCGATTTTAATTCGGTAGTTGAAGTGTCAAAAGCGGTTACTAATCCTATTATTTGTGCATTAACACGCGCGGTTAAAAAGGATATTGAAGTAGCGGCCGATGCGCTCAAATTTGCCAAAAGGGGTCGTATCCATACTGGTATTGGTACTTCACATTATCATATATACCAGAAACTAAAATCTAATCCTGAGGAAATTATTGATCGCGCAATTGCTGCCGTTAAATATGCGCGCAGGTTTGTGGACGATGTGGAGTTTTATGCCGAAGATGCCGGACGTAGTGACAATGAATATTTGGCTCGTGTTATTGAGGCGGTAATAGCAGCTGGTGCAACCGTGGTTAATATTCCGGATACTACGGGTTATTGTTTGCCTTTGGAGTACGGTGCTAAAATTGCTTATTTAAAAAATAACGTACCCAATATCGACAAAGCCATCATTTCGACCCATTGCCATAATGATTTGGGTATGGCCACAGCAAACACCCTGGCCGGCGTTGTTAATGGTGCAAGGCAGGTAGAGGTTACTTTAAATGGATTGGGAGAGCGTGCAGGAAACACGGCTTTAGAAGAGGTGGTGATGGCTATAAGGGCTCACAAGGATCTGGATTTTACAACCGGAATCGATGCCAAGCAAATCATCAAAACCAGTAAGCTGGTTTCTACATTGATGCGTATGCCGGTGCAGGCCAATAAGGCTATCGTTGGGCGAAATGCTTTTGCACATTCATCGGGCATACACCAAGATGGAGTGCTAAAAAACCGCGAGACCTACGAAATAATCGACCCCGCCGATGTGGGAATAATGGAATCGGGTATCGTGTTGACCGCACGAAGCGGACGTGCTGCATTAAAGCACAGACTTGATGTGTTGGGTTATAAAATCACCGTAGAGAAACTTGACCAGATTTATAAAAACTTTCTAGTATTGGCTGATGCAAAAAAAGATATCTCTGACGAGGATTTAGAGGTGTTGGTGGGCCACGAAAAAAAGACAGAACGTATTCTTAAGTTAGATGAGTTCCAGGTTATCTGTGGTAAGTCGTGTATTCCAACTGCCACCGTTACAATTAACTATAATGGTAAAGTAATGACAGAAACGGCCACAGGAAACGGCCCGGTTGACGCAGCATTTTCAGCTATTAAAAAAATGGTACCTGTTAATGCAGTGTTAGAAGAGTATCTGGTGCAAGCAGTTACCAGAGGTTCTTCCGAAATTGGTAAAGTGCATGTGCAATTGGCCGATAACGGCAGAACGGTACATGGCTTTGGTGCTAACGTTGACATACTTACCGCTTCGGTATGGGCCTATTTGGATGCCCTATCTAAGGTGGTTTAAAAGACTGTGAGATAATAGACTAGGAGATAAAAGACTGGGAGATAATAGATTTTAAGACATTTGACTATAGAATAATAGATTGAACCTTGTTTGTGACAAATAAGCTTGTTCGTCAAGGGACGAGCTCTCAGTTGAAAAATTAATATTATTCGTTTTTTTCTCTTGTCTTTTTGTCTCTTCCCGCCAAAAATAAATATAAGGAGGCGGGATGTCATTTCATTCCATATCTTCTTTATCTCTTATCTCTTATCTAAAAGTCTCTTATCTAAAAAATATTAACAATCAAATACAATAATAAATTGGCTAGTAAAACACTTTTCGACAAAATTTGGGATATGCACGAAGTGAAGACCATCAAGGATGGCCCTTCAGTATTGTATATCGATAGACACTTGGTTCATGAGGTAACCAGTCCGCAAGCATTTGGTGGATTAAAAGAGAGAGGGATAAAAGTATTGCGTCCTGAAAAAACTTTTGCAACGCCGGATCATAATATTCCAACCATCAATCAGCATTTGCCTATTGCCGATAAAATTTCGCGTTTTCAGGTAGATACTTTGACAAAAAACTGTGAGGAACACAACATACAGCTGTTTGGATTATTGCATCCCAAAAATGGTATTGTACACGTTGTAGGTCCCGAAAATGGTATTACCCAACCCGGCATGACCATTGTTTGTGGCGACAGTCACACTTCTACCCATGGTGCTTTTGGCAGTATTGCCTTTGGAATAGGTACTTCTGAGGTTGAGATGGTGCTTGCTACGCAATGTATATTGCAGCCGCGCCCCAAAACAATGAAGATAAATGTTGAGGGCAAATTGGCTAAGGGCGTTACTGCAAAGGATTTGGTGTTATACGTTATCGCAAAACTTACAGCAAGCGGCGGCACGGGTTACTTTGTCGAATTTGCTGGTTCGGCTTTCCGCAACCTGAGCATGGAAGGTCGTATGACGGTTTGTAACATGAGCATCGAAATGGGTGCGCGTGGTGGACTTATTGCTCCCGATGAAAAAACTTTTGCTTACGTTAAAGGTCGCGAGTATGCGCCTAAAGGAGCCGATTGGGATGCAGCTGTTGAAAAATGGAAAGCTTTGGTTAGCGATGCGGATGCCGTATTCGATAAAGTATATAACTACGATGCGGCCGACATAGAGCCTATGATTACCTATGGTACCAATCCCGGTATGGGCGTTGGCATCACACAAAACATACCTACGCTCGAATCCATCGACGAATCTTCACGTAAAACCTATCTTAAATCGTTGGAATACATGGGCTATGAGCCGGGCGAAGAATTGCTGGGAAAAAAGGTGGACTGGATTTTTGTAGGTAGCTGTACCAATGGACGAATCGAAGATTTACGTGTGTTTGCAGAAGCTGTTAAAGGCAAAAAGAAGGCAGAAGGTCTTACCGCTTGGATTGTGCCCGGAAGCCAGCAGGTGGAAAAACAAGCCGTTGCCGAAGGTATAAAAGATATTTTGGAAGAGGCCGGTTTTGAACTGCGTCAGCCTGGTTGTTCAGCCTGTTTGGCCATGAATGACGATAAAGTGCCTGCCGGAAAATATGCGGTGGCTACAAGTAACCGTAACTTCGAGGGAAGGCAAGGGCCTGGCGCTCGCACACTCTTGGCAAGCCCATTGACTGCGGCAGCCTGCGCAATAAGCGGAGTAATTACTGACCCTCGTACTTTATAAATTAAAATGATTTAAAAATGCCAATAGATAAATTTGTAACTATAGAATCAACCTACGTTCCGCTTCCCATCGAGAACGTGGACACCGACCAGATTATTCCAGCGCGATTTTTAAAATCGACCACCAAAGAAGGCTTTGGCGATAATTTGTTTGCTGACTGGCGCTATAATAAAGATGGCTCGCCAAAAGCCGATTTTGTTTTAAACAAACCTGAGTACAAAGGCGAGGTGTTGGTTGCCGGAAAAAACTTCGGGTCAGGATCGAGTCGCGAACATGCCGCCTGGGCCATCCGTGGATATGGTTTTAAAGTGGTGGTATCCAGCTTTTTTGCCGATATCTTTCAAAACAATTCATTAAACAATGGGGTTTTGCCAGTTATTGTTAGCGAAAAATTTTTACAGGAACTGTTTGAAGCTGGTATCGATAACAAAGTAAATGTTAATCTCAAAGAGCAAACCATTACTAATTTAGGAAATGGAAAAAGTGAGTCCTTCGAGATTAATTCGTACAAGAAAAATTGCTTGATAAATGGCTATGACGATATTGACTATCTGCTTAATATTAAAGACGAGATTGCAAGTTACGAGCTGAGCAGAGCGTAATAGGAATATCTGAATCAAGGGGTTTACAGTCATATTAAACCTAAAAAAGTGTTTTAGTTGATAAATGATTTACTAGCCCCAGGCTTTAGCCTGGGGAACTATATAGTATGTACAAAGGGCTTTAGCCCTAATTTATACTTGGATGTATTGAAGTAGCTATTTATTCCAATTATCAATTAAACCCAAGTTGAATTTACCCAACTCTATAAACTTAATTTATGCCGAACCATTATAAGCTAAACATTATTCATCATTCTATTAATATATTCCCATGAAGATTGAAGTAATGGATACCACACTCCGCGATGGTGAACAAACCTCCGGGGTATCTTTTAATGAGAGCGAAAAATTGGCCATAGCGGGTCTGTTGATCGAAGAGATAAAAGTTGATCGTATAGAAGTGGCTTCGGCACGTGTATCGGATGGTGAATTTGCTGCTGTTAAGCGCATTACCGAATGGGCTAAAAAACGAAAGCACCTCGATAAAATTGAGGTGCTTGGTTTTGTTGATGGAGAAGTTTCGCTCAAATGGATTAAAGATGCCGGCGGCAAGGTCATCAATCTGCTTACCAAAGGTTCGCTGAAGCATGTGCAAAGTCAGTTACGCAAAACACCTGAGCAACATATGCAGGATGTGGCCAATTTGGTGGATAAAGCGGATAAAATGGGTATTACAGTTAATGTATATCTCGAAGATTGGAGCAACGGCATGATAACATCACCAGATTACGTCTATTATGTGGTTGGCGAAATGCAGAAAATGAACATTAAACGGATTATGCTCCCCGATACATTGGGAGTTCTAAATCCTGATCAAACCCACGCCTTTTGCTCGGATATGATTCAACGGTTTCCTGGTACGCATTTCGATTTTCATGCACACAATGATTATGATTTGGCGTCGGCTAATGTTTTTGCAGCGCTAAAAACAGGTGTCAATGGAATACATACCACAGTTAACGGACTGGGCGAGCGCGCCGGTAACGTGCCACTTGCCAGTGTGATAGGTATTCTGAACGATCATCTTAAACTCCCCAATCAGATTGATGAATCAAAGATTACAAAAGTAAGCAAGATGGTGGAGCAGTTTTCGGGATTGAGGATACCGGAAAATAAACCCATTACCGGATATAATGTTTTTACCCAATGCAGTGGTGTACATGCCGATGGCGACAGTAAGGATAATCTGTACTTTAATAACCTGATGCCCGAACGATTTGGGCGTAACCGTAAATATGCGCTAGGCAAGACTTCGGGCAAGGCCAATATTAAAAAGAATCTCGAAGAGCTGGGTATTGAATTGGATGCCGAGGATATGAAAAAGGTAACCCAAAGAGTAATTGAGCTGGGCGACAAAAAGGAAACCGTAACAATGGATGACCTTCCTTTTATTATCTCGGATGTGTTAAAAAATTCGACGGTACGTAATACAATAAAAATCAGAAATTACAATCTTTCGCTTGCACACGATCTTAGGCCACTGGCTTCTATAAGCATAGAAATTGACGGTAAAAGATATGATGAAACTGCAGTTGGCGATGGACAGTACGATGCTTTTATGCGTGCGCTTTGGCGGATATATACCAAGCTAAACAAGGTGCATCCTGTGCTAGTAGATTATTGGGTAACTATACCTCCAGGCGGCAAAACAAATGCCTTGGTGGAAACTGTAATCACCTGGGACTATAAAGGATCGGAGATAGTGTCGCGTGGCTTGTCCGCCGATCAAACAGAGTCGGCCATCGAGGCCACCATTAAAGTGCTCAACGTAATAGAAGAAGGTACCTATGTCCGTAAAATGGTCTGGAAATAGGAAGGTGGATTAGACGTTGAGATAACCTGCCTTCGGCAGGCAGGGAGATAAGAGACAAAAGACGAAAGCATCAGTTCAAAGTATCAAGATAATGAAACGCAAAAAACATAATAAATTCACAAGGGCATGATGAAACTTACTTAGGGGACGGAAGTCTCTTATCTAATGTCTCACAGTCTCTTATCTAATAAAAAAATAATGAAACTAAACATTGCTGTATTGGCCGGCGACGGTATCGGCCCCGAAATTGTAGTTCAGGCACAAAAAGTGATTGATGCCATAGCTGCCAGGTTTAACCATGAGGTAAATTATACCCCTGCGTTGGTGGGTGCTACCGCTATTGATAAGGTGGGAGATCCTTACCCCGAGGAAACACATCAGATTTGTATGAACTCCGATGCGGTTTTGTTCGGAGCCATTGGCGATCCTCGTTTTGATAACGATCCCAAAGCTAAGGTTAGGCCGGAGCAAGGTCTTTTGGCCATGCGTAAAAAACTTGGGTTGTATGCCAACATACGTCCCGTTGCAACTTTTCCTTCGCTATTGGATAAAAGTCCGTTGCGCAAGGATATCGTGGAGGGAGCCGATCTGTTGGTGGTTCGTGAGCTTACCGGAGGTATTTATTTTGGCGAAAAAGGGCGGTCAGAAGATTTGAAAAAAGCTTTTGATACCTGCACTTATACGGTTGAAGAAATTGAGCGCATCCTTAAACTTGCCTTTGAGTATGCAGCCAAAAGAGATAAACGTTTAACCATTGTGGATAAAGCCAACGTACTGGCCACCTCGCGCCTTTGGAGAGAGACCGCCCAGGCTATGGAACCCGATTATAAAGACATTACAGTGGATTACATGTTCGTGGATAATGCCGCCATGCAATTGATTCAATGGCCTAAAAAGTTCGACGTAATGGTAACTGAAAATATGTTTGGCGACATCCTTAGCGACGAAGCTTCGGTAATAACCGGTTCATTAGGTTTGTTGCCATCGGCATCCGTAGGTATTCACACTTCTGTTTTTGAGCCTATCCATGGATCGTATCCACAAGCAGCTGGCAAAGATATCGCCAACCCGGTTGCAACAATACTTTCTGCCGCCATGTTATTGGAGTCGTTTAATTTGTTGGAGGAGGCCGAGCTGATTCGCGAAGCAGTAAACAAGTCTCTTGAGCAAGGTATCGTTACCGAAGATATCAATAAAGAAAAGCCTTATAAAACATCACAAGTAGGCGACTGGATTGCCAAATATATTGCTGGGTAATACCTTGTGAAACGATTGAATTTAAAAACCCTGGCTGCTAAGGTGGTCAGGGTTTTACTTTATTTTCACTTTCGGTGTCTTACGTTTCCTGATGTGTATTTGATGCAAATCCGATGCACCGCAAATCGTATTATATGTGAGCTGCACTTTGCGTTGGAACAAGGAAAATAAGGAGCTTCAAAGTTGGTTTTCAATGTTTTCTAACGCTCTTATATTTTATTATTTCGTCTGTTAGATGGTTAAAAGTGCTTTATCTCTTCCAACGCAAAACTCTCCCCACCCTGTATCCCTTTATCCGTTTCAATGAGATTACAGCATTCGTTGTACAAGTCATGTTCAAAAAACAAGGTGTAGTTATTTTCCACTGCTTCCTTTAAAAATACTCTTTTTTCGTTCATCGAGGTCACAGGATCCACATCGTAGGCGGCTATCCAGGCCTCGGGTATGCTAGCCATCAAAGGAAATAGATCGGCAGTGTAAACAATGGTTTTATCGTGGTATTTTATGAGTGGAATAATTTGGCCTTGGGTGTGACCGTTAAAAAGACGCATTTCTATATCCGGGGTAAGCCATGTATTTTCTTTAATGAAATTTAATCTGCCCGCTTCAAAGATGGGCATTATATTTTCTTTAAAATAAACCGATCCTTCGCGAATATTAGGCTCGTTAAAATTATTCCATTGTGCTTCGCTTAACCAATAAGTTGCATTTGCAAAAGTAGGGGAGAGCTGTCCGTCCTTATCCTGTTGAACAGTACCACCACAGTGGTCGAAATGCAGATGGGTGAGAATAACATCGGTAACTTGATCGAAGCTGATATTTATAGCTTTAAATGAGTTAGCCAATGAGTCGTCACCATTTAAATGATGGTACGAAAAAAACTTGTCGCTCTGTTTGTCTCCTATACCAGTATCAATCAAAATAATCCTGTCGCCGGTTTTTATCAGCAGACATCGCATCCTTAAGTTGATATAATTATCCGTATTGCAGGGGTATTTTTTTTGCCACAACACTTTGGGTACAACGCCAAAAACTGCGCCTCCATCCGCCATAAAATTGCCGGTTTCTATTTTATGTAATTGCATGTTTTTCAGTTATCAGTTACCAGTTGGAGCGAAGCGACATCCCGTCACCTTAATTTCATTTACTTTTGACGGGAAAATAGTAATCAGTAAACAGCCAATCTGCCTGCAGGTAATAAGTATTCCGTAATAGGTGTGCAAACTTCAAGCCTCTTGCTCCTTGCTCAAAGCCCCATGCCCCATGCCCCAAACTCGAAACTCCGAACTTTCAACTTTTAACTCAAATGAACCGAAGGGTCATCCCGCCGCCTGAAGTTTAATTAGGCGGGAACTTTTCTATCGCTTCCACAAAATCTTGTACTTTCCATTCGTTGGCATCGGCAATAAGTTTAGCTTGCATGTAAAAGCTTTCTCTTTCCTTTAATTTATCCGTAATAAAGTTAAGGAGTTCGTCGCTGTGTTTACCCATTATAAGGGGGCGTTGCGTTTTTGATGTTTGAAGGCGATCGTAAATCACTTGTGGACTTAATTTAAGATAAATGGACAAGCCCGTGCTGTTCATCACCTCCATGTTATCGAAAAAACAAGGTGTGCCACCACCGGCTCCAATAATTACTTTTTCGAAGGTGCTCAGTGTCTTAAGGCTCTCCGCTTCCATGTTTCTAAAAACAGCTTCACCTTTATCTTCAAATATTTGGGGAATAGTTTTATGGTATTTACTCTCAATAAAATGGTCCAAATCTATAAAAGTCCATCCATCCATAGTATTGGCAAGCCACCGCCCAAGGGTGGATTTACCGCTACCCATAAATCCTATCAGATAAACTCGTTGTACCATAGTTAGATGTTTAGATTTTAGACTATAGATTGTTAGACATTGTTCCCTTTAAAATAACGACATCTGGTCATTATCTTTTTTATCCTCATTTTCATCTTCTCCGGGTTTTTCAGGTTCAATGGGCTCCGGTTTTGTGATGATAGGTTCCAATTCGTTAATTTTCGAAATCTGATAAGTAGTCAGCCTTTTGCCACGTGCCTTAAAGCTCTTCACACCTATAAACTCATCTACCTCTACAATTATCTTCTCACGTTCTTTGTCTTCGCCCCCAAATTTCACTTCCAAACGGGGATAATCGACCGTGGTAACTTGTACGGGATACGATTTGCTATTTTCCCCAATAAAGCTTTGTAGTTTGGTGGAATGTTCCAGTTGAAAACGTTTTACATAAAAGTATTTGTGGTCGGCATCAAAGTAGGCTACGGACCATACTTTGTCGACATTAAATTTTTCTATGATGAAGATGTTGTCATCGTAATGATTGGTGAGGTCGAAGCCTGTATGATAAAAATGACCATTTTTGGTGATAACCAAAATCAGGTCGTCGGCCTGAAACTCGCCCAAATAATCGCCTCTGCTATCGGAGTTCAATCGGAGCACGTCTTTGTCGAACCATATTCTTCTTCCGCCTAGCGTAGAGCCTCCTTTTTTGCGCAAGCTAACTTTTTGTACGGCATGTTTGGTAAGTATGTTCCCAATGGAGGCACGTCCCTTTATAGCCAGCTCGGCCATATCAAAATCAAATATCATGTTTCGCATCCGTGCCTTGGGCTTCAAGGTTATTTTTAACACCTCGGCTTCGCCATTAGGGTTTACGCTAAAGTAAAGCACATCCGAATCTTTGGTGCCTTTGGTAATGTCATATTCCCTATCCCGGGTAATTCCGGTAACAGCAAAGCGTTTTACATAAACGGCACCTGATTTTCCGTCGCGATAAACAGCATTGTAAATGGTGCGCTTGTCCGATTTTTTGAACACGGACACGTGTATCACTCCTTTGCCTATAAAAGCTTTGTCGCTCACTTTCGTTATCAGATAACGACCGTCTTTATAAAATAAAATGATGTCGTCGATATCGGAACAATCGCAAATATACTCATCGCGCCTTAGCGAAGTACCCATAAAGCCTTCGTTGTAATTGACGTACAGTTTTTCGTTTTTAATCACCACTTTAGAGGCTTCTATGTTTTCGAAACTTCGGAGTTCGGTTTGTCGAGGATAATTTTTGCCGTATGTTTTTTTAATATGTTTGTAATAATTGATTGTGTAAGGAATAATGTGCTCCAGATTATAGATTATTTGCTCCATCTCCTCTTCTAAGGAAGCAATATATTCATCGGCTTTATGTGCATCGAACCTCGATATACGTTTTATTTTAATTTCTGTTAACTTAATAATGTCATCGCGGGTAACTTCGCGGCGTAGTTTGGCGGTAAATGGTTTTAAACCATGGTCGATGGTCTGGATGATGGCCTCCATCGTTTCACAATTTTCTATCTTCTGGTATATTTTATTTTCGATAAAAATACGTTCCAGCGAAGCAAAATGCCACGATTCGTCCAGTTCGTCCCTACGTATTTCAAGCTCCCGTGTTAAAAGATGCACCGTGTGGTCAGTGTTTTGCCTCAGTATTTGCGATACCGGCATAAACTTGGGCGTGTTGTTTTCTATCAAGCACGAGTTGGGCGAGATAGACACTTCGCAATCGGTAAAAGCATAGAGTGCGTCAATGGTTTTATCGGTAGAAACACCCGGTGGAAGATGAATGAGTATCTCAACTTTTTCGGCGGTGTTGTCATCAATCTTTTTAATTTTAATCTTACCCTTTTCGTTGGCCTTGATGATGGTTTCAATAAGGGTAGAGGTGTTTTTGCCAAAAGGTAAATCGGTGATATTTAGGGTGCGGGTGTCCTCTTTTATAATGCGAGCACGCACCTTAACAGCTCCCCCCCGCAAACCATCATTGTAACGGGATACATCAGCCATTCCTCCAGAAGGAAAATCGGGAAATAATTCAAAGTCCTTACCTTCGAGATGGCGGATAGAAGCATCTACCAGCTCGTTAAAGTTGTGGGGTAATATTTTTGAAGCCAGACCCACTGCAATACCCTCAACGCCTTGTGCCAATAACAAGGGGAATTTAACCGGAAGCGTGATAGGTTCCTTGTTACGTCCATCGTAACTCATTTTCCAGAGGGTTGTTTTGGGATTGAAGACAACCTCTTGTGCAAATTTAGTCAAACGGGCTTCTATATATCGGGGTGCTGCGGCACCATCTCCGGTGGCCACGTTACCCCAGTTACCCTGCATATCGATGAGCAAGTTTTTTTGCCCTAGCTGCACCAAAGCATCGCCAATAGAAGCATCGCCATGGGGATGGAACTGCATGGTGAATCCGATGATGTTGGCTACCTTGTTATATCTGCCATCGTCCATCCTACGCATGGCGTGGAGTATCCTGCGTTGAACGGGTTTTAGCCCATCGTTAATATGTGGTACGGCACGTTCGAGGATTACGTACGAGGCATAATCCAAAAACCAACTCTTATACATTCCCCCAAGACTAGCCATCCGTATATCTGCAACAGGGGCATCCTCACTTGTCTCTTCCTCGGAACCAAACTTTTCGAGGTAAGCCTCTGATTCTTCTTCGTTTGGCATGTTAATATCGTCGTTCATTCTTTTGTTGGCGTTTTTTGTGGTTTGTTTGTCAACTAATAAACAGTTTTTTACTGTGCTTCTTGATCGTATATCTAAGAAAACTCTCTATTTTATTAATACTCCTTTATAATTACCCCTAACCCCTAAAGGGGGATTAGCTCTCTTTGGGGGGCAGGTTCTCCCTTTAGGGAGTTAGAGGGTGGATTGTAGGTTTTCTTATTATAACTGCACAGCTTAAATTGGATCTTCCTCAATAACCAGGTTTTCGATAATAAAATCCTGGCGGTCGGGTGTATTTTTTCCCATATAAAAAGTGAGCAGTTCCTGCACCGAATCTTCTTTTTTCATCCGCACGGGTTCCAGACGGATATCCTTGGCAATAAAATGTTTGAACTCGTCGGGGCTAATCTCACCCAATCCCTTAAAACGGGTTATTTCGGAGGTGGTACCTAGCTTTGCCATGGCTTTTCGTTTTTCCTCATCGGAGTAACAATACATGGTTTTCTTTTTGTTGCGTACTCTAAATAAGGGCGTCTGTAAAATATACAGATGACCGTTTTTTACTAATTCTGGAAAGAACTGCAAAAAGAAAGTGATCAGCAATAATCGGATGTGCATACCATCAACATCGGCATCAGTAGCTATAATAACATGGTTGTAGCGCAGTGCTTCAAGGCCGTCCTCAATATTTAGTGCTGCTTGCAAAAGGTTAAACTCCTCATTTTCGTACACCACTTTACGCGAAAGACCGTAGGAGTTTAAGGGTTTCCCTTTTAAGCTAAATACAGCTTGTGTACTCACATTACGTGCTGTGGTTATTGAACCGCTGGCCGAGTCGCCCTCGGTAATAAAAATGGACGAATGCGGCGCATCTTCGTGATTGGTGCTATAATGAACCCGGCAGTCGCGCAGTTTTTTATTGTGCAAACTAACCTTTTTTGCTCGCTCTCTAGCCAACTTCTGTATGCCAGAAATGGCTTTGCGCTCCTTTTCGGAGTCTAGAATTTTACGCATCAGGATTTCTGCGGTGTCGGTGTTTCGGTGCAAAAAGTTATCCAGCTCTTTTTTAATAAAGTCGGTTATGTAATTCCGCACTGAAATGCCGTTGGGTTCCATATCTTTGGAGCCTAATTTTGTTTTTGTTTGTGACTCAAAAACAGGTTCTTCAATTTTTATGCTGATGGCTGCAATAACGCCAGAGCGGATATCGGACACCTCAAAATTTTTGTTGTAATACTCACGGATAGTTTTTACCAGAGCTTCCCTAAAAACTACCTGATGCGTGCCGCCCTGTGTGGTGTGCTGGCCATTAACAAAGGTGTAATATTCCTCGCCGTATTGGTCGCCGTGCGTTAACGCCACCTCAAAATCGTCGGCAACAAGATGGATGAGGGGGTACAGACCGGGCGAAGTCATGTTATCGTGCAACAAATCCAGCAATCCGTTTTTCGATTTATAAACGGTGCCATTATAGTCGATAGCCAGTCCGGCGTTCAGGTAAGTATAGTTTTTAAGTAGCGGCTCGATGTATTCGTCGCGGTAAGTATATTTTTCAAAAATATCAACATCGGGGACAAAAGATACAAAGGTGCCATTGGGCTCCGAGGTAGGTTCAATATCATATTCGGTAATTACATTACCTTGCGAAAAATCTACTTTTTTGCACTCTCCCTCACGAAATGCTGTTACCGAAAATTTTGCCGACAGTGCATTTACAGCTTTGATACCCACCCCGTTAAGTCCCACCGACTTTTTAAAGACCTTGCTGTCGTATTTGGCGCCGGTATTCATTTTCGATGCCACGTCTATCACTTTGCCCAATGGAATACCCCGGCCATAATCGCGAACGGTAACGACACCATCCTCTACGTTCACTTCAATTTTTTTGCCGTGACCCATCATGTACTCATCTATGGAGTTGTCCATTACTTCCTTTAAAAGCACATAAATCCCGTCGTCGGGGTAGGCGCCATCGCCCAGCTTACCAATGTACATACCCGGACGCTTGCGAATATGCTCTTTCCAATCTAAAGTTCGGATGGTATCTTCTGAATACTGCTGCGACATAGCTAATTCCATTTTAAATAATTTGTTGTTTAGTATCTATGCTGAATGATTAGGACATCAAAAATTTGTCAAAGATAATAAAAGGGAATCTGGTTTGGTAATTCTTTTATCAACAGCTAAGGCAGATCGGTGTTAGGGAAGCACTAAAATGTGGTTTTAATGCTAATGACTAGGCGCTTAGATTGAAAATGGTGGTGCTAATAAAAAAAAATACCCGTCTCTCAATCCCAAATAATTTAAGAATGACTTGTACGCTTTGGCCTTTTTTTTAGGTATATTTAATCGACCGATGGAGTGTGTATGCTTGTTTTGCATTGTTACAGGAAGTAGCAAACAGGCTTTTAACTAAAAGTTATTATGCTGAAATAAAAGCCTGCCGTAATTAAAATTATAAAAGAAAACAGGCCACGAAAGAACGTTCGGTCTCTTACGCTAAAGCTTTCTCCAGCGGCTGAAGCCACTGGCTAAGGAATCAGCAATAGAGTACGTAGCTAATTACTCGAATTATCACTAATTGAAGGTTTTGTGAGACTGGTTAGGTCTTAGAATTCGATTAGCAACTGGCCTATTTTATTTTTGGTTTTCTATCGTCAAATATAATTAGCATCGAGAAAAATGGATTTTGTGTATGGAAATTCAATGTTAGGATGATGAAATCCACGATTGAGTTTAAGAATGTCGATATTGTTGGAGAGAAATGTGTTTTAGGGTTTGTATACAGGTTCCCCGAAAGGAATAGTGAAATAAAATGAAGAACCTCTACCTTTCTCTGATTCGAACCATATTTCTCCATCCAGAGTAACTTAACTAATTCATTTGAAATAGATAAACCTAACCCGCTGCCGTCATAGCCACGGATATGAGACATGTCTTCCTGAATAAAATAATCGTAAATGTGTTTTTGTGCCTCCGGTAGCGACTAAGTTTGACTTCGTCTATTTTCAATTCACTAATAATTTTTTGACTGATAATCTTTAATTATTTTAACAATAGCCTGATAATTATTTAGAAGTTTTAATATGGATTCAATATTAAAATTTTTAGCTGATAACACTAATTCGTTCCCATATTTCTCAATTATTTCAGCATTGTGGTCTTTGCCCAGATTTTCTATGTTTTTGCCAAATTCCTTTACTGCCTCTAGTGGCTGAGTGACTTCAAATTTCTTCCAAACATCCGTATAAACAGTTTCGAGGGAATGTATCAGGCTTTGTATGTCATTAATTTCTGCTAATAATGTTTGCTCCAAAGCCGAGTTCTCCTTTTCGGGAATCTGGGTGCTTGTATAAGGCAAATAATTCATCAGTTCAATATATAAGTCTGTAACGCTGACTGGTTTTATTAGCAAACCCGAAAATTCACAATTGAATATATGTTCTTTTTGTTCTTTCATTGCAGAGGCCGAATAGGCAATAACCGGAATATGGCTTAATTTCGAGTTGCCTTGTATTTTTTTCAACAAACCAAACCCATCGAGTTTAGGCATGCGTAAATCGGTAATAATAATGTCAGGGACAATACTTTTTACCAGATTATAAGCCGCTAATCCATCTTTGGCTTCAACAATTTTAATATTGGTGTTTTTAAGGGCGTCCACAAAATATTTCCTGTTATGGGCAATATCATCGGCTATAAGAATTGTTGCTTTGTCAAATTCAATATTGGCCGGATCAATGTATATAGTGTCATCTTTTCTTTCGAAATCGCGTAAATAAGTAATATCAGGTATTTTGATTATAAATGTACTTCCTTTATTTAATTTTGATTGCAGGCGAATAGTACCCTTCATTAGGGCAAGAAGCCGCCGGGTAATTGCCAATCCTAATCCTGTACCCCCAAACTGATTTTTGTGCAGTCCCTGAGTGAATGGTTCGAAAATTTGATTCTGAAATTCTCTTGAAATGCCTATTCCTG
>JAGXIO010000054.1 GCA_024635555.1 Saccharicrinis sp. | reverse complement strand
GCCCTTCTTTTTGTCTTACATAATATATAAAAAAATGGAGAATAATACTGGCAATTCCCCAACGGGGGAGTTGTGCTCCTATAACAACTTGAATGTCAATACTTTAAATCCTTAGCTTGACGGCTATGGCCGGTAGGCAGGTAAAGCCTTGCCTCTGTAAAAACTCACGGGGTGAATATTTGCATTATGCAAATATTCACCCCGTGAGTAGTTTGCTATAACTCGTTTTGGGATAAATATAGGAAGTATAGTTAATTTAGAAACACAACAAATAACTTAACCATCGTTAACATTTGTATATAAAAATTTGCACGCTTCAAAATAATTTTTAAATTTGCGATTGTCTTTATTAAAAAAAGGCTTTTATAGTCATTAACACAGATTATCCATGTTACTTTTTTTAATCATAAACCCCATAAATCGCTACATCATTTCGTACGAAATGGTGTTCTCCTAAGGCCGATGTGTAAAGCAGTAAGCGTTGCCTTTTAATATGATAAAAATCATATTAAAATTAACCGGAACATAAAAGGTGCAAGTAATGTCCTCTTTTAAATCAATGATTAACGAAGTTGAAATAAAATTAATACAATTCAGGCTTAAAAAGTGTTGATTTATCATGTATAGTTTAAAATTATTATATATTTGTAATTCGTTTACAAACCATTAGTGTTCCACCGCTTTTGAAAATGATTTAACTCACTTTAAGTACTACTAATTACAAAAACCTTTAATCGTATAAAAATGGAAATTACAATCACTAAAAATGTATGAATTTGAAGGCATAGTCCTCATTGTTCAAATAATCTGACACTAAAATAGGAGCCAGGTTAAAAAAAACTTAATACGGTATGTTGTGATGTACCGTTACTCTTAATACATTACTTTTAAAATAAACACACATTTATTAATTTAAACCTTTTGTTTTATGCGCAAATTAGCATTATTACTGTCGCTGATCCTATTTATAGGCTTGCAGACTCTGACAGCCCAGACAAAAGCGCTCTCGGGAAAAATCGTCGATAACCTTGGCGACCCTGTTCCTGGAGTTTCTATTGTAGTAAAGGGCACAACTATTGGTACCATTTCCGGTACGGACGGTACCTATCAATTAAATGTACCCGCAGATGCTGGTGCAATCGTTTATACCTTTATTGGTATGCAAACCCAGGAAGTTGTCTATAAAGGACAAAACACCCTCAATGTTTTTATGCTTGGTACCACCGAGGATTTAGATGAGGTGGTAGTTACGGCTTTGGGAATTAGGAAAGAAAGAAAAGCTTTAGGTTATGCGGTGCAGGATGTTCAGGCAGAAGATTTGCAAAAAACTGGTACCCCTGACTTAGCAAAAGCTTTGCAAGGAAAGCTTTCAGGGGTTGATATTAAAGTATCTAGTGGTATGCCAGGTGCTTCTTCACAAATAATAATACGTGGTTCCCGTTCATTTACTGGAAACAATACTCCTCTGTATGTTATTGATGGTATGCCGATTGCGAGTACTGCCTCATATAGCACAGGTAATAGTGTAACTGGAGCTGATATTTCCAATAGAGCATTGGATATTAACCCAAGCGATATTGAAAGTATTAATATTTTAAAGGGACAGGCAGCAGCTGCTTTATACGGACTTAGGGCTTCTAATGGAGTGGTTATTATAACTACAAAAAGTGGCAAAGGTGGAGAGATAGGGAAAGCTATCGTTTCAATAAACCAAACAACAAGCTTTGATATGGTTTCCAGAACTCCCGATTACCAAACTACATGGTCACAAGGTAGCGGAGGTGCATATAGTCCTCGAACTTCCATGTCGTGGGGTGGTAAAATTATGGATCTTCCTAATAATGCTACCTATGGAGGTAATGGAAAGGGTCACGAAGGAATGTATCGTGTACCTCAATTGGAAGATGCAGGTATGGATCCTTGGGTTAAACCTCAAGTTTATAACAACTGGGACGATTATTATCAAACAGGATACACCTCTACGACTGGTTTAAATGTAAGTCAGGCCACGCAAAAAGGAAATTTCTCGATAGGTCTTGGCTACACTGATCAAAACGGTATTGCATTGAACACCGGAATGGAAAGGTGGAATGTAAAAGGAGCTGCCGAGTCTAAATTAAATGATAACTTTACCGTTGGATTTTCTGCAAACCTAGTTAAAACAGGAGTTGATAAACTATCTGGAGCAAACGATGCTTCATTGGCTGGTGTACTATCGGCCCCAAGTAGTTATAATTTAAAGGAGTTGCCTTATAGCTTCCCTGTAGACCCATATAAACAAATTTATTATAGGTCTTTGACTTTTGACAATCCCTATTGGATTCAGCATAACAACACATTTTACGAAGAAACCCATCGATTCTTTGGAAGCGGTTTTGTGCAATACGCACAAAGTTTAACCGAATCATTGGATTTAACCGTAAAGTATCAGTTAGGGGCTGATTCTTATACTACAAATTATCAAGATATATTCGGATACGGAAGCAAAGGTAAAACAGGTTCTATAAATAATTACGGTGTTACCGACTTTACTTATAATTCCCTTTTAACTGCTAATTTAGATTGGGACATCAGTAGTGATTTTCAGTTCAATATTCTTTTTGGTAACGAATTGAACCACAACACGAATAAAATGTATGATCAATTCGGACAAGAATTTAACTTTGGTGGTTGGAATCATGTAAACAATGCCAATACGGTAACGGCTGATGAAGATCAAACAACAGAAAGAACAGTAGGTTTCTTTTCGAGCATGTCTCTTTCATGGAAAAATTTACTTTATTTAAATATGACTGGTCGCAACGATTACGCATCTTCGATGCCACGTGATAACCGATCATTTTTTTATCCATCGGCTTCATTGAGTTTTGTGGCCTCTGAATTAGATGTGATTAAAAATGCAAATTGGATTTCATTTGCCAAATTAAGGCTTTCGTATGCCGAAGTGGGACAGGCCGGTACATATTTGGATAATTACTATGCGAAGCCTGATTACGGAGGCGGATTCTGGACTGATGAACCCATTGTTTATCCTATGGATGGAGTAAATTCCTATGTGAAATATGGCGTTATGTATGATCCAGATCTAAAACCTCAGAATACAAAATCATACGAAATTGGATTTAATCTGAAATTTCTCAGAAATAGAGTTGGGATAGACTATACGTATTCGCGGCAGAATGTAAAAGACCAAATTTTCCAGGTTCCACTCGCAGGTTCATCAGGAGCAAGCAGCTTAGTGATGAATGGTGGAGAAGTTCACACAGATGGACATGAGGTGGTGCTTTATTTTACCCCAATTTCCACAAGAAATGTTACCTGGGACATCAATGTTAACTACTCTAAGATAGAAAACGTAGTTGATAAATTGGCACCGGGTGTTGAAAGTATCTTTTTGGGTGGTTTTGTAACGCCACAGGTTAGAGCTGGAATTGGTGCTACTTATCCTGTAATTTACGGATCGCAATATGCAAAAAATGAAAAAGGACAAATTTTGGTAAACGAAGACCCTAACGCATCGGATTATGGTATGCCTATGGCTGGAGAACCAGGCGTTATTGGTTCTGTTTCACCGGATTTTATAGTAGGTGGATCTTCAAACCTAAGGTTTAAGAATATTTCTTTAGGCGCAACTTTCGAATGGAAACAGGGAGGCCAGATGCTATCCGGTTCCAATGGACTACTTGATTTATATGGAATGTCAGAAAGAACAGAGGATCGTGAATCTACTTTTATCTTTGATGGGTATAAAGACAACGGAGAAAAGAATGACATAGCAAGAGGAGGGCCAAATGACTCAGGTGCGTATCAAACATTGTTTTCTGATGTTTTGAGCAATATTGACGAATATGGTATACACGGAAATTCTTTTATAAAATTAAGAGAGTTGTCATTAAGGTACAATTTTTCAAAAGATCTTATAAAAGGAGTGGATCTTTCTGTTTCCACTTTTGCTCGAAACATTTTGTTATGGACGGAGTTGGATAATTTTGATCCAGAATCGTCTCAAGGTAATAATAATATGGCCGGGGGTTTCGAAAGATTTTCGCTTCCGCAAGCAACTAGTTATGGATTTAGTGTAGATATTAAATTCTAATTTTAACGAAAGGAAAATATGAAAAAAATAATTTATTATATAGCTTTTGTCATTTTTGCATTTGCTGTTAATTCATGTTCTGAGGATAGATTGGACGAAATTAACAAAAATGTTAATGACCCTGCTGACGTCGCATCGAAACTAATTATTACGGATGTGATGACTAGTTCAGCCTTTAGTGTAACAAGTAGCGATTTAGCATTTTATGCATCTGTTTATGTTGAGCACAATGTAGGTATTTACAACCAAATGTATAATGCTGAAATTAGAACAGGAGAACCTACAAGTAGCACTACCTATAATAACTCATGGAACGCTATTTATCAAAATCTTTTAAATTTAAAGGATATAAGGACTAAGTGTTCCGAAGGAGGTTCAGAAGAAGGTAATTTCCACACCTTAGGTATAGCTCAAATTCTGTCGGCCTACAACTTGGCAATTCTCACCGATGTTATGGGTGATGTACCTTGGACAGAAGCGCTGCAACCTGGAGTTATTTTCACTCCCAACATAGATACGCAAGAGTCAATTTATACTCAGATATTTAAATTTTTAGATGACGCACTGGCAAATTTGGCTAAGCAAAGTGCCTTTGCTGCATTGGGTGGACAAGACTTTATTTATGGATTAGATAAAGATGGGAAAGTAGATCCTACTAGCATTGCCAAATGGATAAAGTTTGCCAATGGTTTAAAAGCTAGATATACAATGCGTCTTTCTTTAAAAACACCAAAATATGCTGACGTAATTACTTTTGCTGATTTGTCTTTCAAAACCGCAAGCGAAGAAGCTAAATATAATTACAACGGAACTTCTTCAAAAAGCCCGTTCGAGCAATTTTTTAAGGATCGTGATTATTTTGGTGCGAGTAACAGCTTGCATAATAAATTAGTAGAAAGAGATGACCCACGGGATGCCATCTTCTTTAAACCTTATAAAGCCGGTGTTGACCTAGTGTTTGCACCAAATGGAACTCCAAAGCAAGAACAAGGTTTTTATGGCATTTCAGCCATCAGCTCATTAACGGCACCTACTTTTCTAATGAGCTATCATGAGTTAGAATTCCTCAAAGCAGAAGCTTATGCACGTCTAGACGATTTAGTTAATGCAAAAGCTTCGCTTAAAAAGGGCATAGTTGCTGCTTCTGGTAAATCTAACGTTGCAGTAAAAAAGGTGGATGCTGAAGCTTATTACGAGGACAAGATTGTTTCAAAATTGTTGGATAAGTCAACAACAATTAAAGAGATAATGGTACAGAAGTATATTGCATTCTTCGAAGAAGAAGCTGTGGAAGCCTATAATGATATCAGAAGGCTAAAAGCTATGGGCGAGGATTTAATTCAACTTGATAACCCATTAAAATTTCCATTGAGATTTACCTATGGCTCCGAAGATGTAACAACGAATGCAAATGTTCGTGCAGCCTATGGAGATGGTAGTTATGTTTATACAGAAAAAGTATGGTGGGCCGGAGGTTCAAGGTAATTTAGTTTTATAATGTTAAATTAAGTAATATGAAAATATATAAAATATTTGGTTTGTTTCTTTCACTTTCTCTGCTTTTTGTAGGATGTGAAGATACCAACGAAAATTTGGTTGGTTCCAGAGGAGTTGGAATTGTTCCTGGAATAGTCGATCTTAACCCAGCAATTTTTGATTCTAAAAATTTAGAAAATACCTACGTCCAATTTAACGTTGAGTTAACAGAAGGTGATGTTGCTGAGAAAGCTGTAATCGTTGCTTCTTATAACGGAAACAACGCAAAAGTTGAAGTTTTAGAAATTACTTCATTTCCTGCAAATGTTCAACTATTCTCAAGTGAAATTGCTAATAAACTCGGTATTCCAATTGCTTCAATCCAGAATGGAGATGTATTTACTTTTGAGATGTATTTTACCTCGAATGGTAGAGTTACCACTTCTAGTACTGTTTTAAACGTTGATGTCGCATGTGCGTTCAATCCAGCTTTGGCAGTGGGTAGTTATAAAGTTGTTTCTGCAGCTTGGGAAGTTGCTGGCGATGTTACTTTTACAGCAGACGAGAATGATCCATACAAGATTTACGTTTCTGGTTTGTTTGCAATGGAGGGAGGAGATGCTAATGACAATGTTTTAGAGTTGAATATTGATCCTCTTTCATACAAAGTTGATTTCAAAAAAACTAGCCTTGGGTCAACTGCACCTTGGGGAGCCTATACGAACTATTATTACAGTCCTGGTAGTGGTTTATATAAATCATGCGATGGTGCTTTCGAAATGCAGTTCGCTATATCTGTTGACGAAGGAGCGTTTGGAACGTTTGGGTTTGTTTTCACTCGTAACTAGGACATTAACCCCAAAACAACTAAGCTGTGGTGGGACACATAGATTAAAGGTTTAGTTGTGCCTGCCAGTCAGGCAAGTGAGTGAGGGCAGATCCGTAGGGTCTGCCCTTTTTGCGTTTGTACTCCGGGTGCGACTCAAAGTCGCGCTCGGAGTAAAGAGAGATGGAGAAGAAGCCCCCACCCTGTCTACCGGCAGGCAACACCCCCGAAATGGGGGAGAGCTTGGAAAGCAATCTACGATTGCTTCGGGGATTACGTAGCAATCGTAGATTGCTTTAATCTTCACCCCATTTGGGGGGATAAGAGGGGGGCTTCAATTATGAGAGAGGTGGAAAAGTTGAAGAATTGTAACTGTTTTTGACCTTGGAATTTTGGTGTTTGATTATTTCTTTCAAAATTCATCGCAGATGAACCATTCGATTCATTCGTTAAATTCGTGGTTGTTTTTGTGGCTTTTGGGCGATGTATTTTTAGGCTTATGGCAAGTCCTCCCTGCCCTGCCTGCCATCGGGCGATGAAGGTGGCTTATACAATTTAAAAAACCATCGTATATTTTGCGAATGATAGCCAAAAGACTATCTTTATGGTGTTTCAATCAAGTCAAAAGATGAAGTATTCAGAACTGGAGAAGAAACTAAAGAAAGCCGGCTGCTATCAGGTACGAACCGGAGGGCAACATCCGATATGGCATAGCCCGATAACAGGTCGGGACTTCCCAACGAGTCATCATAAAAGCGAAGTTGCGAAAACAGGAACTGTTAAATCAATTAGTAAACAATCAGGAGTTAAGCTTTAACTCCAACGCAAAATATTACAAACATGAAACGAGCCCCCGAAGGGTCGTGGCGACCTGTCCCGCAGAATTGCGGGAGGCAATGAAAATACTTCACACACAACTAGTCCCGCCTTAGGAGGGAGGGAAGGTCATTCTTGGCGAGTTCCCTGTCTGTCAACGGACAGGCATCGAATGCCACATATGAACAAATAATTATAATGAGATGAGAATAAATGCAATAATCGAAAGAGGGAAAGACGGTACTTATGACGTGTATCTGGATTTTGACCAGCGCATCACCTTTGGTTTGCGAGGCACAGGTGCTACAGTAGAAGATGCAAAAAAGGATTTTTACAGTAGCAGGGACGAGATGAGGGCCTTTTATAAGGAAGAAGATAAGGCATTTCCAGAAGAGCTGGAGTTTGATTTTAAGTACGATCTGGCCTCTTTTCTTGCGGCCTATTCCGATAAGATATCGTTGGCCGGTTTAGGCCGTCTGACGGGTGTCAACCGGAAACAATTGGGACACTACCTTACCGGGGAACGTAACGCCAGCCAAAGAACGGTAGAGAAGATAGAAAAAGCCTTACACGAATTCGGTGAAGAAATCAGCCAAGTTCAGTTTACTTGATTAATGGCAAAAAGCCCCCCTCCCTGCCCTCCGGTAGGCGGGAATCCCCCCGAATGGGCGGAAGCTATGAGAGAGATGGGAAAGTTGAAGAATTGTAATTATTTTTGACCCTGGAATTTGCGTATTCGATGATGTTTTTCAAAATTCATCGCAGATGAACCATTCGATTCATTCGTTAAATTCGCGGTCGTTTTTTAAGGTTTTGCGAGGTGTATTTCGTTTTTTATGGCAAACGTTAGGATAATTCCTCACTTCTATTTATCGAGGTAATGGCCGTAGGTCTGAACAACTTCCACGGTAACTACGTCTTCGTGGATTTAATAAACAAGTCGGTGTTTACTATTAATCTTGCGCGACCAAAGACCACTATACTCATATTTTAGTTGTTCTGGCTTTCCTGTTCCTGTTGTAGGGTGAGCTCGCAATTCATCCAAGAGATTATCTAATTTCTTTAAAGCTTGTTTATCTCCGGTTTTCCTTAGCTTTTCAATATCACTTTCTGCACGTTCTGTGAGAATTATTTTATATTTCATGTGTTTAGAATTGATTTTTTTGTCGCATAGCTTGCCCCGAACTTGATTCGGGGGAACTCGCCATTACAATCAACCCCCTCCCGCTAAGGCGGGACAGGTTTTGTGAGAAGCTACTCTCATGGCCTGCCCCGACCTTTCGGGGGCTCGTTTCATAGCCTCAGCAAATCTTTTTGGGCTTCTACGGTAAGTTCTCTTTTGCTTATTGTTGCGCTATTTTCAATTCGGTATTTTAGTTCGTTTAGATTTTCGATAGACTCAAAATAGGGATCATTGCTGGG
>JAGXIO010000053.1 GCA_024635555.1 Saccharicrinis sp. | reverse complement strand
TTGCAGCACTATGTGCGAAGGCGCTGTGTAAATCGTATCTTTTACTATAAAAAAAACATTAGAGCGACTACCTTCGGTAATCCTTCCGTTATGGTCAACCAGCAACACCTCATGCACCTCTTTACGTTGTATTTCGGCATTAGCTGATTTGCGTGTATGAGTCTGGCCAATTTTTATATTCGGATTATCCCGTTCGGCATAAAATAGTGCTGTTTTTACGCCAAGTGCGTAGGTGATTTTATCTGGGTATAACGATGGAATGGCATAAACATAATACTGACTTGCCGCTTGCTTATCTAAAAAACAAGAAATTTTAAGGTTATTGTTTATAATCTTTTGGTTTTTAATCAATTCATAAATGGCTTGTGTGAGTTGTTGCTGTGGTAAAGCGTGAGACAGGCCCAATTTTCCAAAGCCTTCTTTTAGCCTGAGCAAATGATCGCTAATAAATAATGGAGTGCCATCTTCAACCCTTAGTACTTCGTATATTTCCTGTTGGTTGTTAAACAGATCTTGGGGTGGGCACTTGCTTATTATGATAGGTTTACCATTCGAATTTTCGGTGTTTTTACTGTTCATTTTCAAAGTGTTACAGGTTCATCCTAAAACTAATTCAAAATCTTCTTTTTTTTACGCAACCATTTAGGTTATAGTTGGTCATACACCAATATATAATGTAATTTTGTAAAAGCTAAGTATAACACATAAAAAATAAAGAATGAAGTATTTTAAATTAAAACAAATTGCACTTGCGTTGATAATGATGGTGCTGGTAGTAAGCTGTATCGAGGATGTTGAACCTACTCCCAGAAGTTACACGGCCTATGGGTTCTTAACCAAAACAGGCGATACTTATTATGTTGAACTAGATGGAGGGACAAAAGTGAAATTGATGCCCTTTGACGATTCGGGTTATGATTTTGAAGAAATGACAAGAGTGTTGTTTCAATTTACCATCGAAGAGGAATATGAAACTTCGGCTCCTATAAACTACCTAGTGAACGTTCAGGGTAATATATTAATTGTTGATTATTCACCAATTGTAGAATTAAACGATGAAAGCCGAGACACTATTGGCAAAGGCTTTATGGAACTTGAGTTCCTTCCTGTGTCCATAAATGAGTATCTGAACCTGAGCGTGTTGTATGAAAAAAAGGATGGGTATCACGTGTTTTCCTTATGTTACGACCCCGAGGCTCAGGAAGAAGGTAAACCCATCATTCTGGATCTGAAAAACAAACAACCCGAAGAGGACAAAGATGGTAAAATAGTTAGATCTTACAAGTCGTTTAATTTATCAGGTTTATTGGACTTGGGCCAGCTGGATGGCGATGGTGAAATGAAGTTTACACTTCGTATAAACAGGGGCGATTCGCAGGAGGCAAATTTTGATTTAATTTATAAACCCATTTTAGAATAAGCTAACTTTATTTATTCTTAAATATTAAGTCTTTAGGGATGTTCTTAACGGGAACATCCCTTTTTTAATAATGAATAAATACAACTTCATGCTTGTGTATTTGTAGTTTTGTCATCCTGGGCTCTTCCCGAACTCATTTCGGGCAATATCTAAAATCTCGTATGTCTGTCTATGTCTGATATGAATGATTTGTATAAAACTATTGAAAAACCTTCGCAAGGAATTTACAAAGAGAAGGGAAGCAAGTTCTTGTCCTACGCCTTTCCGGTTTTCTCCGAAGAAGAAATAAAAGAGCATATTCATAGGTTGCGCGAGGAATACTACAATGCCCGGCATCATTGCTTTGCATGGCAGCTTGGTACGGATGGTGCCCGATACAGAGCCAACGACGATGGAGAACCTTCAGGGACTGCCGGAAAACCTATTTTGGGGCAGTTAAATTCGCACGAGCTAACAAATATATTGGTTGTGGTGGTTAGGTATTTTGGTGGCACAAAGTTAGGGGTGCCAGGTCTTATCCGGGCTTATAAAGAAGCTACCATCGATGCCATTAACAATGCTTTAGTGGTGCAGTGCACGGTAAACGATACCTACAAGGTACATTTTGAATATGCCGCTATGAACGATATTATGAAAATTATAAAAGAAGAAAATCTTAATATAATAAATCAGCACTTTGACTTGGCCTGTTGTGTTGAGTTTAGTTTACGCCAATCAGAAACCGAAAAGGTGATTAAAAAATTAGAAAACATAGAATCGGCCAAATGCGAGTATCTTTGTACCCGGTAAAAATATTTATTCCGTCGCATGATAAGGTAACGAAAAACAAAATTTAGAGCCTTTGTTTAATTCTGATTCTACCCATATTTTACCTCCCATTAATTCTACCAAGCTCTGGGATATGGAGAGACCCAAACCTGTTCCGCCGTGCTGAGCCATAATTTTTGCGTTAGCCTGTGTAAAACGGTCAAATATTTTCTCCTGCTCATTTGCTGCAATTCCAATTCCTTCGTCTTCAACACAGAACACAATAAATTCATCAATAAAGCTATATCCAAAAGACACACTGCCCGTTGATGTAAATTTAATGGCGTTGCTTATAAGGTTGTTTAAAACTTGTCTCAGTTTTCCTTCATCTGTTAAAATATACAAGGTATTATTGGGAGATGCTTTGTATGTGAGTAGTTCCAAATTTTTGTCTTTGGTCCTTTTTTTGAAGAATGAATAGAGTATATCTATCAAACCGTGCAAGTCTATATAGGTTTTGTTAACTGATATCTGCCCGGTTTCAATTTTCGAAATCTCCAGTACATCGTTAATAATATCCAGTAACTGATGTCCGCTCTTTACAATAATTGAGGTGTAGTATTCTCGTTCTTCGGGGTTAATGGTTTTAGCCGAGAGTAACTCTGAAAAACCGATGATACCATTCATCGGTGTCCTTATTTCGTGCGACATGTTGGCTAGGAACGATGATTTTAGTCGGTCACTCTCCTCTGCTCTTTCTTTTGCTGCTATAAGTTCTTCTTTGGCCACTTCACTGGCGGTAATATTGCGTACGATGGCAAGGGTGTGATCTATATTATAATAAACCATCCGCGACTCGTAGGTTAGCATTTGGCCATTAACTTCTAATTGGTACTTATAGGTCTCTATTTGCTTTTTATTGAGTACTTGTTCTATTTTTTCAAATGTAAGTTCCGAAATGTATTTGGGTAAAACATTCTTTATGTTTAATTTGAAAAAATCAGAAGGGTTTTTAAATAATTCTTTTTCGTCATTGTAGTGGTAATCTGTAATATAACCGTCCCTGCTAAACACAAACATCATATCCGGAATAAGCGATAACAGGCTGTTAGTTTTAGCTATGTTTTGTTCCAATTTTTCGTTGGAGAGTTTTAAACTGTCCACTAATTGTTTTTGGGTGCTAATATTGGTAAGTGTTCCAAAGCATTTGTCCGGTTTGTGATTTTCAAACAGAACCAAACCACTGCCCATTAAATAAATATCCTCCTTATCGCAAACCATCCTAAATTCTGTCTTCCATGCTTTGCCATCGTCTTGGGCGTTTCTCCAAAGCGTATTAACTTTTTTTCTATCTGTTGGATATATTAAGGCAATAAAATCGGAGTGTTTTTTTATGTCGCTTAATTTTGACGAGATGAAAGATGGATTTCCATACCAAATCAGGTTATCGGTATTTGGATTCCATTCGTAAATAATATCTGATATATGGGTGGCCATCAGCCTAAACTTCTCTTCACTTTTACGTAGAGATAGTTCTGCATGCTTGGTGTTTTCAATGTCTTGTGCTATACCATGAATACCTGCAAAAATTCCGTTCTCGTTATAAATAGGACGCAGAGAATTACGTATCCAATGATATTGTCCATTCTTATTTTTAATTTTGATTTCGGACTGGATCGTTGATCCACCCTCCACTTCTTTAATGGTTTTGTAATAAATATCCCAATATTTCTTGCGGATAAAATCAGTAACTGCATAACCTATTACTTCGTTGGGGGAGTATCCTATTAAAAGTTTAACAACGGGGCTCACATACGTAAAAACACCTACTGCGTTGATTGAAAAAATAACATCGTTTATTTTTTCAACTAACTCTCTATATTTGGTTTCACTAACGTCCAGTGCTTTTGCTATATTGGCTTTTAACGAGATGTCCTGGATAACACCTATGCCGCCTGTTGTTTTATTATTGTTAAAAACCGGTGCGGTTTTTAACAATAGGGTAAGTGTTGTATTGCTAGATGTGGTGTTGTATTCACCCTCATATTCACCTTCAATACCCATCAAAGCAGTTTGTAAAGCGGGGATTATGCGTTTGTCGTAAATATTGTGCAAGTTCAAGCCTAGCAATGCAGTAGTGCTTGAATTAAGTATTTCAGTAAATTTGTCGTTTAAATCGGTAATAATAAGATTGTTGTTGAAGTAAAAAATACCAATGGGTGAATACCGTAGAAAGTGTTTTAATTTTTGTTCGTCATTGGGTAAAGATGCAGGGTGTACAGATGGTTTGCGTGTTTCGTTATTTAAATATAAGATATCCTCTTCAATCAGCATCTTAATTTTTTCAATATGTAGTAAGTTTTCTTCCGAAATAACGCTCACCTCTTTGGAGTATGCACATAGTACTGCAAAAATATTTTCATCCTCATCAATAACTGGTGTTCCGTAAAAACACTTCAGTCCGGCCTGTGCTTCAAGAGATGCCGAATTTTTAGATTGTTGGAGTTTGTTGATATGTTGTGGCTGGCAACTGTTAATAATTGACTTGCAAATGCTGGAATCAATATCTCTGTTAAAAAATATATTATTATCTCCCAATGAGTTGTATGCTAACAGGGATAGTTCGCCCGGATTAATCTCCGCAACTAATGTCAAGCTAACCTTCATCAAATCGGCATAAATACCAAATTGACTTTTCCATCGCTTGAGATAACGAGTATAATTGTAATGGGATAATTTCACTATTTCAATTTTGTTATTACTTTAAAAAGTGCGAATAATATTTCCAGAGTGCAAATTGCAATTTATTACCGTATGAAAAATCAATATTTCTATGTAACGGCTTAATTTTTTGAGTAAATGGGCTTAATTTAGTTTAAGTAAATAATCGTAATGGTGGAGACCTGCATTTTTTTATGGTAAATGCATGTCAATAAGTATCATGTTCAGTGGCTAACTGATGATAAGTGAAAAAGGTTGTTTTGTTTTTTTCGATATCAAAGGAAAAGCTTTTCCGGTCTTGTTCGGCTCCTTGCATTTGTAGATTCACCTGGTGGTTACCTTGGGGCATGGGAATTCGCGCATAATAAATGGCGTAAGGAAGCGATTGCCAGTTACGGGTATCGGCCTTTTCTGTCATAGCGTTAATGATGCTTAACACCGTTCCTATGTTTTCGTTTTGCTGGTTGGCCAATGTTTCCAGTGCTTTTTTTGTAGCCAGACGTGCTATGCTATTGGCCAATTCGCGAACCATCCTATCCTTTAACGATTGAAAAGCAATGGCATTTATGTTTTGGGAGAGCTCCAAGGGATATTTTTGATTGTCGGTTTGCAGGTAGGCGCTGGTAAAAACCGGTTTGCGCTCCACATATTTTGGAAACGAAACCCTTAAAAAGGAAAGATTTTTGAAGGCACCCTGCTCCGCCGCTCCTCTATTGCCCACGAACACGGGAAAGTTAAGTCCGTAATCGTCGTTGGTTAAGTTAAGCCATCCGTTATTAAAGCCATCGTTGGCAAAATTAATGCTCCATTCCGATTTTACAGGGCCAAATCCGTTCATCCAAATAAATACCAACGAACCGGAATCAGAGGTGTCTGGAGTATATTCCATTTCAAACTTATCTTTGTAGTTGGCATACTCTTCCATAAATCCAGTTTGATGTGCT
Organism: Saccharicrinis sp.; assembly: GCA_024635555.1. Classification (GTDB taxonomy): domain Bacteria; phylum Bacteroidota; class Bacteroidia; order Bacteroidales; family Marinilabiliaceae; genus Saccharicrinis. The sequence goes on along the minus strand of JAGXIO010000053.1, from coordinate 14,699 downwards.
ACGCGCAAAAGATCTTTTTTTAATTGTACAGGCGCTGGTATACCAAAAAGTTCTTTATATTCATTTTCGTAAGCTTCGTAGGCATTTCGGTAGGCAATAAAAGCGTTGTTTTTATCACCCGAAGCATCGTAAATCATACCCATCAGGTTATGAGCAAAGGCATCGTTGGCGTATTTGTTTTTGTTGTTTTTGTATTTATCGTTCAGCTGTTGTAGTTGTATGTTTATTCTTCGGCATTCCACAAGCGCTTCTTGGTATTGCCCTAACATGAGGTAATTTAACGATTTGTAATAATGTACCATTACTGCCTCAAAGTCCTCCGGTTTATAGGGTTTTACCATCGGGTTCGATATCAGCGAAAGGGCTTCTGAACCCAAACTTTTCCGGAAGTCTTCGTTATATAGGTCAGCTTTTTCGAAATAAGTGTTGCTCTCCTGGTATTGGCCCATCATAAAGTTAACCATGCCCTTGTTCATGTAAAAGAGCACTCTGTTAATTCCCTCTTCGCCTTTTTTGTCCTTATTTAAAAGCTTATTGGCAGCGGTAAAATTACCGTCAGTAATAAAGGATTGGAGTTGATAATTTTTTTGGTAATAGGTGGCGCATCCCAAAAATGTTAACCCAAAAATTACGAAGACAATTAAAAGACTATATTTTTTGTTCTTAATTGACATAGGATGTAATTGAAGCTGTTAAAACTGTAGTTGCGGATTGCTGGGTAAGTCCTTTAAAATATCCATGCAGCCAACATAAACGAGGCTGCATGGATAGATAATAAGTAATGTGCTGAATTATTTATTGATGTACTTTTTTATTTTTTTATCTCCAATCCAAACTATTTCGCTGGTTTCCAAATCCGTAAGTTCCAAGTTGGTTTGATAAAAGTTTACACGTTCTTTTTTGTAGGTGTCAACAATAGAGTTGATGTCGCCGTTGAGCATAAAGTCGGCTCCCAATTCTCTTCCCCATTGTTTGGCTGTTTCCATCGATGCAAATTCTTGCTGGGCAGCTCGTTCTGTACGCAGTTCCTCCCGTTTGTCACCGGCTTGCACTAAGCGTACCCTTCCGCTGTTGATAAAAGCGCGTTCTATATCTTTAATATAGGTGTCGGCGCTGATATGCTCATGCGACTTGTTGTAAACTAAACCCACAATAACCACGGGTTTGTTACCATTGTTGGCCTTAGCGTAACTGTCAATCCAACCACCCGAAAGAACTTGTTCCACCATGGCTTCGGCTACCATCCTGGAGTCTGTATCATTCCATCTTCCACTTAAATCAATAGTTTCGTCCGGCGAAACGCGCTCTACTTTATGCGATGCACAAGCGGTAAACAGTAAAGCGACAAATAGTAATGGCAAAAGTAATGTAGTTTTCATATTTATGTGTTTAAATGATGTAAGACACTTTTCTTCTTTTAAAAATAATATTTTGTGGAAATTAATCCTCACAAGTTTGATATTGGGCTACCCGCCTGTCGGAGGGCAGGAAGCCCAATGTGATTACGATTAAGCACCCCGGGATAAATCCCGGGGCTAGTTAAGTATATTTTAACAAACATCTTTTTATAACTAGGCACGGCATTCATGCCGTGTGTAAAATTACGTATTGCGAATCGGTTTCCTGCCCGACGCAGGCGGGTAACCAAAATATAAATTTCAGTATCTAAAATTTTTCATTTGCGAATTATTCAACATCTTCTGAGTGGGTTTTATCTTTTTAAGAATTCTATTAAAAGCAATTATCGTGCCCTTAGCTTTTTAAAATACTAAGATAATGTTTTAAATGTGTGCTCAGATAGCTCGAGTCATCTTTGTTTTTGCTAACATCTATCATCAGGTCGTGCATTGTATTGTCAAGATGTGCACAACCAACCTTAAAACCCGCGTTCGACAACTTTACGATGTACTCTACCTCAAACTCCGAATCTTGATATAAATTGATTAAAATATCGAAATGATGCTGTATGAAATTGTTTATAGCGGGATTTTTGGGACTGTAAAACCAATTAAAATCCTGGGGATGTATGTAATCATGGCTTTTGTCGCTAAGCAGGTTGCTTTTGTTATTCTTAAAGCGGGAATATCCTAATAACTGCACTTGAACATGTGACTGCGTAAAAAACAAATCAAGCTCTTTGGCTGTCTTTCGGTCGTTTTCGTTATCAGAATTAAAAACAATGCCAATGCGCTTGGCTTCATTTAAGTTGCAGATTACAGGCGTGTGGTTCGTCTTTTTTAGTTTTAGCTTTAACAAAAAGGCACCTATAAATATTCTTAGTTTTTTTAAGTAGTTCACAAAATTAATGTTCTAGTAGGTCAATAAAATCGGTTTCACTAATAATTTTTACCTTGAGTTTTTCCGCCTTGGCAAGTTTAGAGGGCCCTGTGTTTTCGCCAGCCACAAGATACGATGTTTTTGCAGAAACACCGCTTAGGTTTTTACCGCCGTTGTGCTCAATGGTATTTTTAAGCTCATCGCGCGAGAAGGTTGCAAAAGTACCGCTTATAACAAAAGAAAGACCATTAAATTTTCCATTGTTCTGGGTAGGTGCTTCGCTTTCAAACTTAAGCCCGGATGCTTTTAATCGATCAATAAGTGCACTATTGTTGGAATCGGTAAAATAATCGATTACACTTTGTGCTACTTTAGGGCCAATATCGTCTAGTGCCGTAAGTTCATCCAATGTTGCATTGGACAATTTGTCGATAGTATGAAAGGTTTTGGTCAGTGTTTTGGCAACGGTAGCTCCCACGTGTTTGATGCCCAAACCAAACAAAACATTGGCAAAGGGTACTTGTTTCGATTGGGCAATGCCGTGTAACAGGTTTTGGGTCGATTTTTCTTTAAAACTGAATAGTGTTTTATTTTCCTCGTCGTCCGATAAACGCGCTATACCTATCAAATTATCATAGTTTAAATGGTAAATATCGCTCACATCTCTCACTAGTCCTTTTTCAAAGAGTAAATCTACCACTTGTTCGCCAAATGAGTCTATATTGAGTGCCTTACGACTTACAAAATGTTCTATTTTAGCTTTTAGTTGCGGTGGGCATACTTTGTCGTTGGGGCACAGATGAGCAGCTTCTCCATCCGGTCGTATCAAAGGCGTGTTACATTGTGGGCAGTGTGCAATAAAACGCACGGGTGCCGACATGGGGTGGCGACTGCTCATTTCCACGCGGGTTATTTTTGGTATTATCTCACCGCCTTTTTCTACATAAACCATATCTTTTTCGTGCAAATCCAGTTGGGCAATAATATCCGCATTGTGCAGAGAGGCCCTTTTTACGGTTGTTCCGGCCAGCTGCACTGGTTTCAGATTGGCAACTGGAGTAATCCTACCCGAACGACCTACCTGATAGTCAACTGACAGTAGTTGGGTGCACGCCTCCTCGGCTTTAAACTTATAGGAGATGGCCCACCGGGGTGTTTTGGCGGTGTAACCCAGTTCGTTTTGCAGGTTTATATCATTTACCTTTATAACGATACCATCTATTTCGAATGGAAGATTATATCGTTCCTTGTCCCAATAATTAATGAAATCATATATCTCGGCCAACGATTTACATATTTTATAGTGCTCGGGTATTTTAAAACCCCAGCTTCGCGCCTTTTCCAAATTTTGGGAGTGTAGGTTTGCGGGCAACTCCGAACCCAGCATATAATATAACAAACAATCTAACTTTCGTTTGGCCATTTCGGCGCTTTTCTTCATTTTCAGTGAGCCGGCGGCTGCATTACGGGCATTGGCAAATGGAGCTTCGCCCTCTATTTCTCTTAACTCGTTGGTTTTTAAAAATTCGGCAATGGGCATAAAAATTTCTCCCCTTACTTCAAAATTGGCCGGATAATCGCCTTTAAGTTTTAGCGGAATGCTTTTTATAGTCTTTACATTGGAAGTAACATCATCCCCTTTTTCTCCATCGCCTCGGGTTACGGCATGTTTTAACTTTCCGTTTTCGTAGCTTAGGCTGATGGAAGTGCCATCGTATTTTAATTCGCACACATATTCAATGTCGTCACCAATGGATCGGCTCACCCGCTGGTAAAAATCAGCAATTTCGCTTTCGTTATAGGTGTTGCCCAACGAAAGCATGGGGTATTGGTGCGTAATCTGGGTAAAATCATTGGACAGGTCGCTGCCTACCCTTTGGGTGGGACTGTCGGGATCCTTAAATTCAGGGTGTTCATTTTCCAGCGTCAGAAGCTCTTGCATCAACTCATCGTAGGCATAATCAGAGATAGTTGGATTATTTAATACGTAGTAGCTGTGATTGTGCTGGTTAAGCGCTTGCGTAAGGGCGTTTATTTGGGTTTTAATATCGTTGTTCATTGTTTTTTGTAATTACAAATTCGGGCTTGTGTAAAAATAGTATTTTGGAACGTACTTTAAACTCGTTAACTGTTTTTTTTGCCGTAGATATTGCATACTTTTGCATCCGAATTGGTTCGCAAGGGTTTCAGTCATAATTTTTGCGATGAAAGAGGGAATGCCGTGAGAATCGGCAACAGTTTCCGCTGCTGTAAATTTCGATCCGGATGTACCGGATAGTATGCTTTTTGTTCCACATGCCACTGTCTTTGTTTTAATAGGATGGGAAGGCGACAAAGAGTCGGGATAAGTCAGAAGACCTGCCAATTTATAATCCATTGTTCAAGGTATTCGGTTTAAATACATGGCTAGATTTTACTTTCCTTATTAATTTCCGTTTTTCAAGAGCAATACTTTTATTTAAGTGTTTTGTGCGGAATGAATAAAACTATGTTACGGTTAATAACCTTGCTTTTATCTCTTTTATTTTATCATGTATCTGCCCAAAATATGGGTCGCGATACGATATTAGTAGATGAAGTAAAGATTGTAAAATCGCGTATTAATCTCTTCTCGGGTGCCGATTATAAAGTCGAAATAGACTCGTTGCAATTGTTGTCTTATGCTAATACCGATTTATCCTATCTTTTAGCCAAAACCGCACTGGTAAACATTGTTAATTACGGAGGGTCTGGGAGCCAGGCTTCGGTAAGTATCCGGGGAGGAAACTCGGCACATACTACTGTTTTATGGAATGGCATCCCCATTAATTCCTTAACAGCGGGTGGTGCAGATTTGTCATTGATTAATGCAGGGGCTTTTGACCAGATAAACATTGTATATGGTGCTTCAGGATCTTTATACGGGAGCGGTACTTTTGGAGGAGCTGTGGAGTTAAACAATGTAGCTAGCTTTGAAAAAAAGAATGACATAGATCTATACGCCGGATTTTCCAGTTGGTCGAATAAAAGATTTAGGGGCTCGGCTAAAATGTCAGATTCCCGATTTAGTTATAGCGGACAAGTTTTTTATCAGGACGGGAAAAATAATTTTACCTATTCCGATCAGCTTGATTTTGGTAACCCAACCGAAAGGTTAACCCATGCTGAAAATATAGATTTTGGAAGTATTCATCATTTAAGTATAAAACTTAAAAATCACGAAGTAAATTTTGGTGGGTGGTATCAGATAAAGAATCATAATATCCCAGGTAAGATGGGTATTGGCCCCCCTGTTAGTTATCAACACCAAAAAGATTCAACATTAAAAATATTTACTGGGTGGAAAGTGATAATAAATAAGGTGCGTTTTGAGTTCCAGAGTGCATGGCTAAGTGATTTTTTAAGATATACAGATAAGGATCCAACGGATCACTCCTGGAAAACATATTCCGAAATATCCTCTAAACGATGGTTAAATACTTTTAACACCCGTTATTATGCTTCCAATAACTTGTGTTTTGATATGCAACTGGGATACAACGCATTAAAAGGCGAGGTTACTGCATATAAAATGAATAGAAAAGAGGAGGAACTTGCCACATCATTTGCAGGCCAGTATGTAAGTCGCAATTTAACACTGAATGTTTCATTTGCTAAAGAATGGAATTCGGTTACTTCGCCTCCCGTAGTATATAATGTTGGTATGTCATGGTACCTAATTCCCAAAACTATTCAAATTAAAACAAAGTATGGAACGCACTACCGAAGACCTGTTTTTAATGAACGTTATTGGGTCCCGGGCGGCAATCCGGATTTAAATTCGGAGGAGGGAAGTGGTTATGATTTGGGTATTTATCTTCAAAAAAAAATGGGGCAAAAACAACGCTTGCAAGCCAGTGTGAATCATTACTTATCTGTTAATAAAAACATGATAATATGGTTGCCTTCCGGTGGGTATTCCAAATCCGAAAATACCAATAAAGTACAATCCAGTGGCTTCGAGCTTGATGTGGAATGGGAGCTTAATATGAAAAAGGCAAAATTGCAGCTTAGTGGCAAGTACGCTTATAACGACACTTATTATAATAATGATACCTTGGATAATTATAAAGAAGAATTGGCCTATAAACCGAAACATCTTATTAAAGGAATTGTCGATTATAATAGCAGAAAACGGTGGGGTGTAAGTGTCAATAATTCGTTTCAGACAAAAATGAGTACCAATGAAGGCACGAAGATGAAAGCGGTGGCATTGACTGATATTTGGGGGCGATATAACTTCACTATTGATTTTTTGCAATTGATGGTAAATGCTGGGATACAAAACGTTTTAAACAAATCATATCAGCTTATTTATGCTTATCCCATGCCGGGTAGGATGTATTCGATAGGAATTAATATTAAACTATAAAATCAATAAAAATGAAAAACACATTAAAATTAGCACTAATTATCCCAATAATTGGGTTGTTGTTTACATCTTGCGAAGATGATGAACAAGTAAAAATGAAGTCGAGATTTGACAAGGGTACTTTTGTTTTAAACGAGGGTTCGTCTCATTCAACGCTTTCATTTTTAGAGTACAATGTTGACAGTGTTGCCAACAACGTTTTTGAAGCCGTTAATGGGATTCCGTTGGGAAATTTTGCGCAGTCCATTGCTTTTTCCGATAAGTATCTTTTGATAGCTGTTACAACTAGCACAACAGCAGGCTATGTTGAAGTGGTAGACAAAGAAACTTTAGTTCACCAGAAATCTTTCACAGGTTTTAGTTATCCACGTGAAATTGCGGTAAACGGGAATATGGCCTATATTTCAAACGGAAGTGGTGAAGGGGAAGTATTTATTATCGACCTTGAAACATTGACCATCAAGGAGAAAAGTATTGCAGTGGGTAAAGGCCCCGAAAAAATGCTTGTGGCCAACGGTAAGCTTTATGTAGCCAATAGTGGCGGATTTACAAATGATGATAATACAGTTTCTGTGGTTGATCTTTCAGATAATACTGTTGTTAAAACAATTTCGGTGAAAGATTGCCCGAGAGATATGGTTATGGATAAAGATGGAGCCATTTGGGTGTATTGCGGCGGTGTGCCAGAATATTCGTCCGATTGGCAAGTGATAGGTATAATTAATTCGGGTATTAGCCGGATTGCCGCTGATTACTCTGTTCAATCATTTGATATAGGAAAAAAGTCCACCTCAGGCATTAAAAACATAGCTATTAATAAAGAAGGAACTACTATTTACTACGTTACTGATGGTGTTTATCAGCTTGACTATAAAGATGTCAGCTTGCCTGCTTCAAAGTTTATCACACCAGAAAATAAGCCCTATTCTATTGATATAAACCCTTCGAATGGAGATGTTTATTTGTGTGAGATTGCGGACTATGTTAGCCCAGGAAGTGTTGTCGTTTACTCAAAAGAAGGTGATAAAATGGACAACTATACAGTGGGAGTAACACCTAGCGCTTGTCTTTTTCAGTAATATATTACTTTTGCATAATTATATAAAAGGGGACACTTAACTTGCCCCCTTTTTTTGTATCAAAAACACCTAAAAATTTGTTTAAAATGAAAAACTGGTAAGTTTTTGTAACATCTACAATTATGTTTTAGATAAGTTAGCGGTTTTCTATTATCGAAATCTTATATTTGCAGTTAAATTTTTAGAAAACGTTAAGTAAATGAAGAAGGTATTTCAAATTTCGCTGATTATTGCAAGTGTAATTGCATTATCATCGTGCAATAAAGAATATGAGGATATAACATCGGACAAAGGTTTCATAGGTGTTTTTGTTCGAAACCAAGCGGGCAGTATAAGTTATTACAGCGAAACAAAAAACACAATAACGTCAGATATTTACAGCACAGTAAATGGTACTGATTTGGGAGACCAGCTTATTGCTTTTTCAATATCGGGTGAAAAAGGATTTTTACTTAAAGGTGACGGAAACAATCAGAAAATTGAAACCGTAAATTCCAAAACCTTAAAATCTGAAGGTGAACAATCTGGTTTTTCTAATTTTACCGATTTAATGGCGGTATCCGATACTTTTGTAATGGTAACGCAAGTGGCTTTGGGAAGTGAAAACTCAGGATCTGTTATATTTTTGGATAGTAAAAATATAAGCAAAGCTCTTGATACCTTAAAAGTTGGTAATAACCCTACACGCCTGGCTTATAGCCGAGGTAAAAAGGTATATGTGGCCAACACGGGTAGCGAATCTTATCCCGATTCTACGGTTATGGTGATAGATATAGACACAAAAACGGTAATTGACACAGTTGACTTAAAGCTGAAAAAACCCATAGACATGGTTCTGGATGCATATCAGAATTTATGGGTGCTTTGTGCAGGTGAAGGCACCCAGAATGCAGGATTAGCCAGGATTAGTTATGGTACGCATAAGGTTACAGTATTTTCGTTCGAAAACGGTTATTTGGGCGAAGGCAGAGGTGGTTTGAGTAGCGGAGGCGGCACTATTTATTTTGTTAATGATGGTATGTACGCCATAGCATTTGACGCCATGGTATTACCCACGAAAAAGTTTTTTACCAAAGAAGACTATGGTAACGAACCAGACTATAGTAACGAAAAATTTAATACTATTGGAGTAAGCCCAAATACAGGTAGGTTCTTTTGCGCTAAGGATGGTGTAGATGGAGCAAAAGATTCGGTTTATATCTTCGATAGATACGGCTTTATTAGTAGTAAGGAAGAAATTGGCATGGACATGAATCCTCGCCAGTTTGTTTTTGTGCGTTAACAATAGTGGACTTCACCTTCGGGTGTTGAGTTGTCAATAAAAAACGGTAGCAAATAAAAACGGCTCCTGTTGGAGCCGTATACTTTTAGTCAATAATCATATACAATAACATTTCCCTAATCTTCCATATCGTTCGAAAACGATGTGGAGGATTTTTTTTGTTTTTTAGAAGCCTTTTTTTTCTTGCGAATAAAATTTTGCACCATGGACTTAAGAAATCCAAACAGAGGCATGGATAGCTCACTAATTAAGGCACTTATGAGGCGCATGGGGTTCAGGTATTCCTGAAGTTCCATTTTCTTTATTGTCATTTTTTTCTCAGATAAGCGTATCTGATAAAAAAGGCGCGTTTTTTCATCTTTAAAATCGGCAAAGGATTTAATATGTGAGTAGTTATTCCTTGTCATAATTGTTATAGTTTGGAAAAAACAAATGAATAAATGATTTGATAATGGGCTTGTTAATAATTATTCCTCTAAGTAGATATAGAACAATACCTACCAACAGGTAAAAACCCGAAACAACAATAAAGCCTGCTTCCTTGCTATCTGAGTAATTACCAATAGCATAGGCAGCCGCCATAGATAAAAACAGCAGCACAAAAAACGCAATATAAAATAACAGTAGGCGTAAAGCAAGGCCGGAAGTCAGTTTACTCAAATCTTCTGCAATGTGCAGTTTAGTTAGGTCTATTCTATTTTGAACATAGGATTCTAATTCTTGTTTAATATCAGTAATCTCGTCTGAAAATTTTTCTTTTCTGCTCATAATATCATTATAAAAATACCCGAAACAATTTCTATTAAATGTAAGAAAATTGAATCGGGCATTAAAGAAATGTATCAAAAAAATAAATTAAATTGATGTATTAGATAAGGTAACCTGCACTATACATTTTTACTTAAAGTATGTGCTATTTAACAACTTTTGCAGGATCCAGTGTTCGTTTGTAATCTTCGAGTAATTTTTCAATTTTACCCTCAAGAACATGTATCTTTGCTTTGAGCTCATCTTTGAGTTCGCCACCTTTTACCTTCAATTTCTCCTGGGTCTCTTTCATCTCCTTTTCTAGCTCGTTGAGCTTTTCTTTGATTTGCTGACGTGTTTCTTTCCCTGATTGTGGGGCAAATAATAATGCACCTGCAGCACCTAAAAGTGCACCTACCAGTATACCGCCAAATAATAAACCACTATCTTTCATAATTTAAAACTTTAAATTGGTTAATAATTAGTATTTTCACTCAATGTAGCGTTTATTCAGGGAAAAATCAAATAATAAATAAAGCTTTTGAAATATAGTTTTGATTAAAGACCTTAGTAAACTAAATTTGAAGTTCTAAATATGTTGCGGTATATCGTTGTGGAGTCTGCAAAGTGCAAAAAATAAATTAAGAAAGAGATTTTTATGGAGAACCAGGGTTTACTTAATAGTTCTGAGCGTAACGAAATAAAAGAAAACTACCGAAGTTTGCTAAGAGCCAGTAAAAATGTATTAAGTAATATTGATATTACTCAGGTGAGAAAAGCTATAGAAATGGCGCTTAGCAGAAGAAAAGAAATTAGAAGACCATCGGGAAAAGTTTCTGCTATTCATGCTTTGGAAGTGGCTAACATTGTAGCCTCGGAAATTGGTTTGGGGCGAACCTCTATTATTTGTGCGCTTTTGTACGATGTAGTGCAGCACCAGGATGTGGAGAAGCATGAGATGGCGCAAGTTTTTGGACAAAGCGTGGAGGGTATTGTAGCCGGACTGATTAAAGTAAAGGAGTTGTATACCAAAGATACTTCCATCGAAACCGAAAATTTTAGGAAGCTGATGCTCACCTTGGCCCAAGACGTGAGAGTGATATTAATCATATTGGCCGACCGTTTGCAAACTCTGCGTAGTCTAAATTTGTACCATCCCAACGACCAACAAAAAATAGCTGCAGAAGTGGGTTATCTCTATGCACCTTTGGCTCACCGCTTAGGACTATATTCTATTAAGAGTGAAATGGAGGATGGTGTAATGAAATATACCAACCGCGAGATGTACAGTTTAATCGCTAAAAAACTTAACGAAACAAAAAAAGCACGCGATAAATACATCAACGATTTTATAGCTCCATTAAAGGAAGAGCTTGAAGCTACAGGTCTTAAGTTCGATATAAAAGGACGCACCAAAACGATCCATTCCATTCATAATAAAATGGTAAATCAAAATACACCTTTCGAAAAAGTGTACGATTTATTTGCCATTCGTATTGTATTGGATAGTAAGCCCAAAGATGAAAAATCAGACTGCTGGAAGGTATATTCCATTGTAACCGACAAGTATCAGCCCAATCCATCGCGTTTGCGTGATTGGTTATCTATACCTAAATCAAATGGATACGAATCGTTGCACACCACGGTGTTAGGTCCCGAAAAAAAATGGGTTGAAGTTCAGGTGCGAACACAAAGAATGAACGAGGTAGCCGAAAAGGGCTTGGCGGCGCATTGGAAATATAAAGGTGGCGAAGGAGAAAAGGGGATGGACGAATGGTTGGCCAACATACGCGAGGTATTGGAGAACCCCGAAAGAAATGCCGTTGACTTTATCGATGATTTTAAACTGAACCTTTACGATGAGGAAGTATTCGTGTTTACGCCCAAGGGCGATTTGAGGCGATTGCCTAAGGGTGCAACCGTGCTCGATTTTGCCTTCGACATTCACTCGGGGATTGGTAAAAAATGTGTAGGTGCCAAAGTTAACGGTAAGCATGCTTCCATTAAACAGGTGCTTAATAATGGCGATCAAATTGAGGTAATTACCTCAAAAACCCAGGAACCTAAGATTGAATGGTTAAATGTGGTGGCTACCTCCAGAGCTAGATCAAAGGTGAAGCAGGCACTAAAGGATATTTATTATAAGGAGTCGGAGTTTGGGAAGGAAACCTTGGCACGGCGATTAAAAAACTGGAAAATTGAATTAACAGATCAACTGATCCATCAGCTGGTAAAGCATTACAAATCAAAAACCATTAACGATTTTTTTAGGGAAATAGCCATAGGAGCAATAGATGTATCAAATGTAAAAGATTTTATCAATGGCCAAAAAAATGAGGAGACTGATAAGGAAAAGCAAGACTCGACCTCTCATCTAAAAAGTGCTACTAATTTTGTAGCCAATATGGACGAGCTTTCAGATTCGGACGATATTTTGATGATTGACAATAACCTGAGGAACGTTGATTATACCCTATCGAAATGCTGTAATCCAATTTTTGGTTTTGTTGGTGTTATCGGAGGTATAAAAATACACCGTCAAAATTGTCCCAATGCACCCGAAATGAAATCAAAATTTGGTTATCGTATCGTTAACGCCCAGTGGACCTCAAGTGGTGCGGCTAACTTTCAGGCTACGCTAAAAATAACAGGTACAGATGATATTGGCATCGTTAGCAACATAAGTCAGTTGATAACAAAGGATTTAAAGATGAAGATGCGTTCTATTTCCATTGATTCGGATGAAGGAAGTTTTGAAGGTAGGGTTACGGTATTTGTTAATGATACAGATATGTTGGGGCGATTGATTAAAAAGATAAAAAAAGTAAAGGGTGTTTATAGCGTATCGCGTATTGATTCCTTTGAATAAAGAACACTTGAGTTGGATAGATTAAAATTACCAAAGGCTGTCTCCGTAAATTTCGGGGACAGCCTTTGGTATATGTTTTTACATGCAAATTAATTAAGCTGATAGCACCTTACCCAATCAATATCCATGGATATAGGCAGGTTCTGATTTTTAGGTGTGTCGGTAAAATGAGTGCTCAACAAAATATACATGGGTTGCTGGGGGATGTTTTGTGTTATAGTATGCACAGTTACCCCATTTATTTTCCATTCCATTTTGTTTTTGGACCATTCCAGGGTGTAAATGAAAAATTCTTTGGACGAACCTGGAATTTTAAGGTTTTGTATACTTTTAGATATATTACCGTTATTGCCCCAAAAGTTTCCGGCCTCAATCTTATTTTTTCCCTTTTCAGGAGTGCATAATATATTTACCTGTGGTGTAATGTGTTCGGAAAGAAGCCAAAAAATATGTTGTGCTGGTGCAATATGGCTGTATTTTATCTTGGCCTCAAACCTTCCATATTGCTGCCTGAAGCTATGACCGGTATTGAGGATACCCGATGTAAATTCAAAATCTTTAGGAACAAAACCCAGTTTTGTATCCCATATTTTACCGGTACAAGATTCGTTTTTCGATACTATTCTGGCACAGCTGTCCCTTAGTTCAATGTTTTGATCCTTAAAAAATTGTTTTTCGTTCGCTTGAACGTAATTATCGTTCATCAAGGCTTTACCCCAGTAATATCCAGTTAACCATTTGCTTGCATCCAGTTTGGTACCGTTAAATTCATCTTCGAATGTTAGATTCCACTTGTCAATTTGGGTAAAGGGATTTTCCCTTTTGGTTTTCAGAAACCAAATTACATCGTCGCTCTTATTAAGTGCTTTAAATTCTTCCTGCAACAAATATTCCGACGATTTTTTAAATCGTTGCTTGTCGTTCATTTCTCGCTTAACCGCTGAAAATTCTCCCGATTCGACATAATTCTTAAGCCCCAGATAAGTTTGTATCTCAACGGAGGTGCGAAGCTCTTCTGCTTCTTCATTTTTACCTTTGCGCAAGTATTTGTTGTAGCGTTTAACATTGCTGGAACGCTTGTACTCAGTAAATTTTTTATACTGATGGTAGGCTTCCGTGTCCTTAAAACGTTCCTTTTTAAGTTTAATCACTTTTTGTTTAAACTCACCCGAGTGTACCATGATGTCCAGCTCAAGATAACGTGAAATTGAATTTGATTTTTCGAGTTTATTGAACCGCGCTAAATCATCTTTCAACTGCTTGTTTTCGTTTTCATATTTATCGGTGCTCGGGAACTTGCTTCCAAACATTTTGCTAAGAATATTGGCCATGTTTAAATTTAATTAATTTTTTTTGACAGTAACAGGGTATTCTACGGTGAATAGGGAAAATGGTTGTTTAAATAAACTATTATTTCAACTTTTTTGTATGAGGGGTATGGATGATATGATAATTTTTATACTTTTGTCAGCGCAAATGCGAAAATAGCTCAGTTGGTAGAGCACGACCTTGCCAAGGTCGGGGTCGCGGGTTCGAGTCCCGTTTTTCGCTCAGAAAAAAAACGGGCGAGAAGTTTATGCCGTGATAAAATTTCTTACTAAGTATGAGTTAGAAATTCATCAACGGTAAGTAGGTTTTTCGCTCAGGAAAAAACGGGGTGAGAAGTTTATTTTTCTTCCTCTAAAATTACCGAAGAGTGGTGCAGTTAATCGCTCTTTTTTTATGCCCAGATGGTGAAATTGGTAGACATGCCAGCTTGAGGGGCTGGTGCCGGTTACGGCGTGCAAGTTCGAGTCTTGTTCTGGGCACAGACATACATGTTAAAAATAGTTAAAAGCGCTTAAAACCAATGTTTTAGGCGCTTTTTCGTTTTGTTAATAAACCCTAAAAAGGCATTGAAATATATTCACACGAAGCATTTGGATCACGTACAATATTTGGGTCTGAGGGAAAAATTGGTTTATTTTGCTGTTAAATATAGACAGTCAAAATAAATATATCAAAATTGAAAACAGAACTATCCCAGGATCTACTCGCTCTATTTCTACCCCAAGG
>JAGXIO010000052.1 GCA_024635555.1 Saccharicrinis sp. | reverse complement strand
AAGATGGTAGTATATGGACAGGCCATTTGTCGTCCAGTGCTATTTCTACATCGGTATCGGTTTTCGCCTTATTTATGGATGATGCGCAAAAACATCAGGAAGTCATACAACGTGGGGTAGAATGGCTGACCAAAACCATGTTACCGGATGGCTCATGGGGAGATACGCCGGAAAGCCCAGCCAACATGACGGCCACGCTTCTGAGCTTTGCTGCTTTAAGTGCAACAGGTAAAGCACCGGAGGAAACAAAGCATTTTTTACAGCAAAGATTTAAGGGCACAAGCGATCAGCATATCATATCAGGAGTGTTGAATTATTATGGAAAAGATTTAACATTCTCTGCTCCTATATTAGTGATGTGTGCTTTGGCAGGTGTTATTTCATCATGGAAAGAGATACCTCAACTCCCTTTTGAAGTATCCGTATTCCCGCAAAAGTTATTTCGATTTTTCCGCTTGCCTGTAGTTAGTTACGCCATTCCTGCTTTAATTGCAGTGGGCATTCTTCGCTACAAAAAAGGAAGAAAGAACATTATACGTGAAGCATTTATATCTAAGTCTTTAATTGTATTAGAAAAGCTTCAGCCCGAAAATGGCGGTTTTTTGGAGGCTGCTCCTTTAACAGGCTTTGTGGCCATGTGTATGTGCGGTGCCGGATACAAAAATCACATGGCTACCCAACGAGGAATTGAGTTCTTAGTTAACACTGTACGTAAAGATGGATCATGGCCCATTGATACCAATCTGGCCAGTTGGGTTACCGCATTAAGTGTTCGTGCATTGGGCGATGAGGTTGTAAATCCTGAAGCCTTGGCAAACAGGATAAAATCCAATGCCTTTAAGCATAAGCACCCTTTCACCGGAGCTAAAGAAGGAGGATGGGGATGGACCAACCTGTCGGGTTCAGTACCCGATGCTGATGATACTGCCGGCGCATTGGTTGCATTGCACGCACTCACAAAAGGTGAAATTTGCACTACAATAGAAAAAGGAATTGAGTGGTTGCTCAATTTACAAAATAGTGATGGAGGCATGCCTACTTTTTGCAAAGGTTGGGGTAAACTACCTTTTGACAGAAGCAGCCCGGATATTAGCGCTCATTGTTTACTGGCATTTCAGCTCTGGATGAATGACTTAAGCCCAGTATTAAGGAGTAAGTGCGATAAAAGCATGCGTCGAATGCTTAAATGGATGCTTAAGGAGCAGGCTTCCGATGGTTCCTGGACTCCTTTATGGTTTGGCGATCAAGATGCAAAAGACGAACATGCTCCTGTTTATGGTACAGCCATTACCATCGAATATCTTTCAGGCATTCAACACCCTTTAGCACAGCAGATGGCAGCCAAAGGTGTGGCTAATCTTATTTCAACACAAAACAAGGATGGAGGATGGGGTGGTGCTGAAAATGTGCCTTCAAAAATTACATTTACAGCACGTGCTTTGAGTGCTTTATCATGCCATAACACTATAAAAGAAGATATATTAAATCAAGCTTTCGATTTTTTATTTTTAAAATATCAAAAAGGTGAGCTTTTGCAGTCAGAGGCCATAGGTCTTTACTTTTCACGCTTATGGTATTCTGAAGAGATGTACAATATTACCTTTGTTTTAACAGCGCTTAAAAATTACAAACAAAAATTAAACAGACAATAACAAATTTAAAATCAGACAAATGAAAAATGGACTAACTTTATGCTTATTATTAGTTTCTATCCTACTCAGTGCTCAGGAGAACATTCAGTGGCGAGGAACTGATCGTACCGGAATTTATCACGAAGATGGCCTGCTTAAAAGTTGGCCGGCAGATGGCCCTGCTTTAAAATGGCATTACGATGATCTAGGCGAAGGTCACTCTTCGGTAGCTATTGCCGACGACAAAATCTATTTAACCGGTTTAAAGGGTGACAAAGGAATTTTGTATGTCCTTGATTTAAAGGGAAAATTGATTCAACAAAAAGAATATGGTCTCGAATGGTCCGAAAGCTACCCTGGCCCACGTGGTACAGCAACCATCGACAATGGTAAAGTTTACCTGATAAGTGGTATGGGAGATATTTACTGCTTCAACCAAAAGAATCTGGACATCATCTGGACAAAGAACATTTTGAAAGAGTATAATGCGTCAAACATCAAATGGGGCATCAATGAGGCACCGCTCATTATAGGCGATAAAGTAATTGCTACTCCCGGAGGTGAGACCAACAATATGGTAGCACTCGATAAAAACACGGGTAAACTAATTTGGAACAGTGAAGGTGAAGGTGATCAGGCAGCTTATTGCTCTCCACTGTATATCGATGATCAAGAAGTTCCTCAAATAGTATCAATTACGGCCAGTCATGTCATTGGAGTGGATGCCAAAACAGGCAAAAAACTATGGTCGTATGAAAAGGAAAATCGTTGGTCTGTTCATGCCAACACCCCTGTTTATAGCAATAATATGATTTTGTGTACCAGCGGATATGGTGCCGGCTCAGTGATGCTGAAGCTTGTAGATGGGGGCAGAAGTGTAGAGAAAGTATGGTCTTCTGATTTATTGGATACCCGAATGGGAGCTATGGTTAAAGTGGGGGATTATGCTTATGGTTCCGGTGATAAAAACCGCTTTTGGTTTTGTGCAGACTGGAATACTGGTGAAATTAAATATCAGGAATCGGGTTTAGCTATGGGAAATATTATTGCCAACAACGACATGTTATATGCCTATACCGACCGTGGCGAAATGTTGCTGGCAAAGGCTACTCCCGAGAAATTCGATATTGTTAGTCGTTTTTCAATTTCTTTAGGTACCGCTCAGCACTGGGCACACCCGGTCATTTACAACGGTGTTTTATATGTTCGCCATGGAGATTCTTTGATGGCTTACAGCATAAAATAAATTGCAGTATGATTGATGATGAATTAAATTCATGACAAAAAATAAAAAAATAATACGGGGTATTACAATCCTAACCATTATAATATATGCCACTCTTATGATAGGGTGGCATATAATGCCGGCTAAAGAAGAATTTGCCATTCAGGCTCCGGGCGCGGATAATCGTCCGGAGGGGGTGGCTCGTTCGGCCAACGATGTAAAGATTGGGGAGTTTTTTATGAAATATGAAGATAAAACTTCCGACTTAACCGGCAAATGGACTTCTTTTAGAGGAAAAGATGATAACAACATCGCACAAACATCAGAAAATATTGATGTTTCGGGTGATGATTATCCTGAATTGTGGAGTGTGGAAACAGGGGAAGGACATGCAGCTCCGGTAATCTACAATGGGAAAGTATACTTTTTAGATTACGATGAAAGTTTAAGCTCGGATGCCCTTCGTTGCTTTTCTGTAGAAACAGGAATGGAGCTGTGGCGCCGCTGGTATCGTTTACCCATTAAGCGCAACCATGGTTTTTCACGAACCATCCCTGTAATTAACGATGATGTCATTATCACCATTGGACCGGAAGGGCATGTCATGTGCTGTGATCCGCAAACAGGTGAAATGAAATGGGCTTTGGATATGAAAAAGGAATATCATATCGAAGTACCATTTTGGTATGCTGGACAATGCCCAAGGTTAGATAATGGAACTTTGATTCTGGCTCCGGCGGGGGAAGAGGTTTTAATGGTTGGCTTAGATGCCAAAACAGGAGAACAACGTTGGTCGACACCTAATACGCTTGGATACAAAATGTCACACTCTTCGATTATGCCCATGACCTTAAAAGGCAAGAAAACATATGTATATATTGGCATTGGCGGTGTATGTGGCGTATCGGCAGAGGAAAGCGATCAAGGAAAATTGCTTTGGGAAACCAAAGACTGGCAACCATCCGTTGTGGCTCCTTCCCCTGTTAAGGTAGCTGATAATCGTCTTTTTGTAGTGGCCGGGTATGGCAGTGGGGGGGCTTTGCTACAAGTTGATAAATTGGGAAACCAATGGAGTGCCAGGGTCATTGAACAGCACAAACCTAATGTCGGTATTTCAAGTGAGCAACAAACGCCTATTTTTTATAAAAACAGGCTGATTAGTGTTATGCCCAAAGATGGTGGCCGATTAAGAGGAAAATTAGTGAGTTATGCACCTTCTGATTTGCAGTCACCCGTATGGAGTTCAGGTGCTGATGAACGTTTTGGACTGGGGCCTTATATGATGATCAATAATTATCTTTTTGCTTTTAAAGATGATGGTGAATTATATGTTTACGAAGTTAAAAATAACGGAATGAAATTAATAAAGCACCAACGCTTAATGGATGGCATAGACGCCTGGGGACCTATGGCATATGCCGACGGTATGCTTATAGTTAGAGATGCCCATCGTATTAAATGCTTTAAAATTATTTAACACCAGCAACTGAATACAAAAAGCATGAGCAAGTCAATAAAAATCGGCGTAAATATTTTTATCTTCCTGATAGTGGCAGGATTTATCGCTTACATGGTTAAATCGGTGAATAAGGATGACGCCATTTATGTGAGCCAAAATCAGGGAAATCCATTTGTAAGCGATTACGAAAAGGTGTTTGCTATTGATGTAAAAGATACCATAAATGCTTTTGCGACAAATGACAGCCTTCTTTATGTGATGACCAATCAGAGGATTGAAAAGTTTGATGTTGATGGTCATTTGGTTAACAATTTCAGTATCAAAACGGGTGCGCGCGATATCATGGTGAGTGAGAGCGAGATCTATGTCCTCTATCCAACATTTATTGATGTGTATTCACTACAGGGAGATGCATTGTATTCGTGGGAAGCGTGTAGCGATTTGTCTGATTACTGCGCATTTACTTTGGCCGCCGGCTTTGTTTTTGTGACCGATGCCGGAAATAAAAACATCTGCAAATACACCAAAGAGGGTAATTTTGTGGCATTTATTAATAGTCCAAGGGATTTTATTACGCCCAGCCACGCCTTTGATATAACTTCCAGAAACGATACGATCTATTGCGTAAATCCGGGAAGGCATTTGGTGGAATCGTATACGCTAAATGGCGAATTTATTTCAGCCTTTGGCGGAGTAGGTGGCGAAGAAGGTTTCTTCGCCGGCTGTTGCAATCCTGCCTTCATCAGTTTTACAAGTCAAGGAAATATTCTAACCTCAGAAAAAGGAAATCCGCGTATCAGTAGTTACGATAAAGATGGAACCTTTAACGAAGTCATTTTAAACAGTCGCCTGTTGGGTGGTGGTCATATGGCCTACGAGGTGAAGGAGATAGATAATCAGTTGTTTATTGCTTCCATAGATCAATTATCGATTTATAGAAAAAAGAATTAATGATATGGACCAAAATAGATTGAACAAACAAAAAATATCCCGAAAAAATTTTCTTCAAGTGGCTGGTTCTGTCATTGCCGGAGGAACCATTTTGGGATCAACCGGCTACCTTTTAAGCAATAGAACCCAAGAGTTAAATCATGCGAAAAGGGAAAATAGAGTTTTAGGAGATCCCCTATCTGCTCAGCCTTTTCAATCGCCCTATAAGCTGGTCGCCTCATTTGCCACGCCCGATCAAATTGAGGGATTTGAGCTGTACAATGATAAGATGGTAGTAGCCACACCAAATAATATTAATATATACAACACAAAAGGGAGATTAATCAACAGTTTTTCAATTGGAAGTAACATTAGGGATATTGCGGTGGAGAACGATTTAATATATCTGTTATTCGCGGCTCGCATTGAGGTGTACCATTTTTCGGGTCTATTAAAAACCGAATGGGAAGCTTGCAGCGATAATTCCGATTATTGCTCAATGGCAGCTACACCCTATCATTTGTTTGTAACCGATGCATCCAACAAAAATATTTGCCAATATACCGTTGAAGGTGGTTTAGAGCGCTTCATTGAAAGTCCTAATCGCTTTATTATTCCGAGTTACACTTTCGGCATTACGTATGCCAACAACAGTATTTATTGTTCGAACCCGGGACGGCACTCTGTTGAGCGCTACACAGTAAAAGGTCAATATCTGGGATCATTTGGGGAGGCTGGCGATGCTCCGGGACGTTTTTGTGGCTGTTGTAATCCCGTACATATCGACTATACCTCAGCGGGAGAAATTATCACCTCTGAAAAAGGGAATCCGCGCATAAGTTGCTATGATAGCGAAGGGAATTTTAGGAATCTGCTGCTTGATGCTGAACAATTGGGAGGAGGAAATACAGCCTATAAGGTAAAAGTAAGCAAGGATAAAATATTTGTGGCCGGTAACAAGATGGTGTCCACCTTTCAATTCGATAAGGTTTTGGCAACAAATTCAGGATGTTCAACTTGCAGTAAAAACTGTCCGTTGCGAGAGGGGATTTCAATTTGACATGCAAAATATTAAAAAATGAACAACGATAACAATCTTAAAAATAGTCCGCTGCAACGACGAAAATTCCTCAAGGTGGTTGGGATGACAGTTGCTGGTGGTTCTATATTAGCCGTTGCCGGAGTTTTATCCACCAAAACGGGAACAAAAGAAGCCGGTCATCTATGGCAAATAGATCCCGCAAAATGTACGCAGTGCGGCCGGTGCGAAACCGATTGTGTATTATCTGTTTCGGCGGTTAAATGCTTTCACGCCAATAAGGTTTGTGGATATTGCGATTTATGTGGAGGTTACTATCGTTCAAACGTAAAGGATCTGAATACGGCCGCTGAAAATTTAATGTGCCCCACCGGAGCCATACAACGCAAGTTTGTTGAAGATCCGTATTTCGAATATGCCATTGATGAAGATTTGTGTAATGGATGCGGTAAGTGTGTAAAAGGATGTACTTCGTTTGGAAATGGCTCCCTGTATCTACAAATACAACGTGACTTGTGTAAAGATTGTAATGAATGTGCCATAGCTAAGGTGTGTCCTTCTGATGCCATAACGCTTGTTCCTTTAGACCAAGCGTATAATTTAAAAGGTTAAAATGAAACGACTCTTTTCAATACTATCATCATTATTACTAATGTCTGGTATCGGCGCTCAAAATCGATTTCCAAAACCCGATTTTGAATCCGGTTATCAATATCCAGATATACAACATGCTTTACCCAACGAACAGCTATGGTTGTATGTCGATATTTTCATGCTTGTGGCCTTAATGAGTTTTGTGGCCTGGGCAATCCTAAAAAAGCGAACACGTAAGCCCATCATTTGGGTATCTGTTATTTCAGTAGCTTATTTTGGTTTTTTCCGCAGCGGATGTGTCTGCAGTATTGGATCCGTACAAAATGTATCTTTGGCATTGGTTGGTCATACCTATATATTGCCGGTTTCTGTATTGCTGTTTTTTATCTTACCCATCTTGTTTGCTTTCTTATTTGGAAGGGTATTTTGTGCCGGTGTTTGCCCCTTTGGAGCAATTCAGGAACTGGTGAATATTAAAAACTACCGTTTATCCCGTTCGGTTACTTCGGTATTAAGCATTATTCCATGGGTCTATCTCATATTTGCTGTTTTATATGCTGTTACACGGAGTAGCTTTATCATTTGCCGTTTCGATCCATTCATCGGGTTTTTTAGATTAGGTGGTGATTTTGGACTCATCCTATTTGGTGCGTTATTACTGCTTGCCTCTGTATTTACAGGCCGACCCTTTTGCCGATTTATTTGCCCTTACGCGCCCTTACTGAGTTTGTTCTCGAGGGTCGCTATCTGGAAGGTTCAAATCACCAAACAAAAGTGTATTAACTGCGAACTGTGTCATAATGCCTGTCCGGTAGATGCCATCCGACCTCCTTACGAAAACAAAGTAAAAGAGCAACGTTTACAAGGCGTAAAACGATTGTTAATGTATTTCGTAGTGCTTCCCTTTATGATGGTGGCTTTAGCCTTTATTATGCGATATGCCAGCGATGATTTAAGCCGGGCGCACAAAGAGGTGCGCTTATATGATATGGTTCAAAAACAAGAAGCGGATCCTCAAGATAAAATCACCTTAGAATTAGAATCATTTTTTGGTCAGGGAGGCAAAATATCTGAGTTGAAACAAAAGGTAAATGTTATTCAACAAGACTATAAACGTTATTCAACTATTGCAGGTGCATTAATGGGATTAGTTATTGGGCTAATGCTGATAAAATTATCGATTAAACGATCGCGCAAAGAATATGAAATAGAACATGCCGATTGTGTGGATTGCGGAAAATGCTTTAGCTACTGTCCGCAAAATAGTATTTGTAAATCAGTATTATTAAAATAAAGGAAAGAATAGTCTCAATACTTGTGTCTTGATACCAATTTTTAAACAGATGAAAAAAATAATAGCAAGAAATATAGCCATCATTACTGCGATCTTTATGATAACGCTCTCTATCATGCTGATCACAAACTACTTTCAGGCAAAAGATGTTTCGCCCCTGCAAACGCAAGTCGTTGAAACCTTAAAAAAGTTAAACGATCAAAATGCAGATAATCCTCAGCTACAGGAACAAATTCGGCAGCTTGATTTAATGGCACGTAAAGCCTACTTTATAAATATGGATCACCTCATGCGCGGGGTTTACCTTTTGCTGGGTATGTTGGTAGTATTCATTGTGAGTATTAGAATTTATTTTGCACAACATAAAGATATTCCCGACAAAGAAATTGATCTTATTGATGAGTGGGCCATTCAATCGCAAGCGCGTAAATATGTAGGCCTGATAGCCACTGGATTAACCGCTGTTGCCTTGTTGTTTGTTGTGTTTAGTATGCCTTTTATGCAAGCATCCAAGAATAATACCGAAACGGCATTAGCTCAAAAGGATACCAATAGTTCGATTGTTGGAAACACCATTAACGAAGCTCCTTCATTACCTGAAGAAACAATAGAAACCAATCCGGTTGAAAATACAGGATCAATAGAATCTGAAGAAGAATCTGTTTCGGTTGAAGAAACACCTCTTTCCTCAAAGGAGTCAACAACAGAAGAAATAGATGTTGCCTCGGTTGAAACATCTGAAAAAGCAGAAACAACAGCACCCGTTTCTGTTCCAAAAGTCACCAGCAATGCATTCAGAGGAAATGACGCAAACGGAATTACGCAAGCTAAAAACATTCCTGTAAAATGGGATTTGCAAGGGGGAAGCAACATCGCCTGGAAATCAGAAATTCCTCGTGGGGGACAAAGCTCTCCGGTTATTAACGGCAACAGAGTGTTTATAACAGGAGCCGACGCGCAAGCGCGTGAATTGTATTGCTACGACTTAAATACAGGAAAGCTATTGTGGACACTTGCAGCAGTAAATATTGCCGGATCACCATCTCAAGTACCAAAAACCACAGAAGATACAGGATTGGCTTCAGCATCAGTTTCTACAAACGGAAAACAAGTATGTGCCATTTTTGCTACCGGCGATGTCATTTGTGCCAATATGGAAGGAAAGCAACTGTGGGCTAAAAATATCGGTGTTCCTGACAATCATTATGGCTATGCATCCTCTTTATTGGTATTTAAAAATCAACTTTTTATACAGTACGACAACCGCAATACCCACAAGTTAATTGCCCTGAATACTGAAAATGGGAAGGAATTGTGGAGCAAAGAAAGAGCTGATAAAATTGCATGGAGCTCTCCTTCCATTGCTTATGTCAATAATCAACCTCAACTCATTTTAATGTCAGATCCTTCTATTACAGCATACAATCCAACAACGGGCGATCAAATTTGGAGAGTGGAATGCCTTATGGGAGAAGTCGGTGCCAGCGCCTGCAGTGCAGATGGAATTATCTTTGGGGCTAGTGAATATGCCAAAATGGTGGCCATCAACGGAACCGATGGGTCGGTATTGTGGGAATCGATGGACTACCTCCCCGAAGCTTCCAGTCCGGTAGCTACTCACGATAATATTTATCTGGCAACAAGCTATGGCGTAGTTGCTTCATTTGATACCAAAACCGGGGAATTAAAGAAAGAGCATGAAACTGGTGAAGAATTTTATTCTTCGCTGATGCTGGTTGAAGGGAAAATTTATTTGTTCAGCAATGGGGGTAAAATGCATATTTTCTCTGCCGACGATGAATTTAAACTACTGGATTCGTTTGAAACGGGGGAAAACACCTATGCCACTCCAGCTTTTACCGATGGACGAATTGTGGTTAGAACCGATCAGAGTATTTACTGTGTAAAGGCCAATTAAGATGAGTAGTTGTAATTGCGAAAATAACGGACAGCAAAGCCACGAAGAGCTTATGGCAAAAATGGATGCCATTATCGACCGTGTGGGTACTTCCAAAGAGATTATCATTCCTTTGTTACAGGAAATACAAGAGGAGTTTAGTTATCTGCCTTCGGACGCCATTGAGCGCATTTACGAAAGAACAGAAATAGATAGAGCACAATTAATCAGCGTATCTACTTTTTATTCTCAATTCCGACATATTCCTTATGGAAAACATTTGATAAAGATATGTACAGGAACGGCTTGTCATGTTAAGGGTGCTACCAATGTGTACGATTCCTTTAAACGCGAACTTAAAATGGAAGGTGACAGTATTACCACTGAGGATCAACTTTTTTCCATTGAAAAAGTAGCCTGTTTGGGTTGCTGTTCTTTGGCGCCCGTGGTACAAATTGATGAAAAGATATACGGCCACGTTTTACCCGGTAAGGTCAATGAGGTGATGGAAGCGTTTATTGAGGAACAGGAAGTAAAACAAAAGGAAGAAAGCAAAGGAAAGACGCAAAAGGTAGAAGGCGAAATTCGTTTGGGCATGGGCTCTTGCTGTCAGGCCAGTGGTTCATCCGATATTTATAAAGAGTTGATTAAAAACGCCAACGAACTTGGTATCGATGTTAATGTAAAATCGGTTGGCTGTGTTGGTGTTTGCAATAAAGTGCCATTGATTGATGTGGTTTTAAAGGATGGGTCTATAACGCGTTATCCTAATGTGAAAGATTCTGAAATAAAAGAAATCTTATACCATCATTTTAAACCCGCCGGTTATTTTAAACGACTAAAAAACAGTATTATCGATCGGGTGGATACCTATCATACTGATACCACTTGGAACAATGTAATTTGGAAACCTGAAAATGAAAGAACCGGGCTGATCAATAACTTTTTGGCCAAACAAAAACATATTTCTACTGAAGGCTGCGGTTTTCTGGCTCCTTTGAACCTCGACGAATACAGGGCATATGAAGGCTTTGATGCATTATGCAAGGTGCTTACATCTGCCAATCCTGAGCAATTGGTTCAGGATATTCTGAACAGTGGCCTACGCGGTCGCGGAGGTGGTGGGTTTACAACTGGTAAAAAATGGGAGATAGTTGCTAGCACAAAGAAAAAGGAGAAATACGTCATTTGTAACGGCGATGAAGGTGATCCGGGTGCTTTTATGGATCGGATGATATTGGAATCTTATCCCTTCCGGGTAATTGAAGGGATGATTATAGCCGCCTATGCTGTGGGTGCCAATAAAGGGATATTCTATATTCGTGCCGAGTATCCTTTAGCTGTGAAAAGAATTAAAAAAGCCCTGGAGCTTTGTCGGGAACAGAATTTGATTGGAGATAACATTCTTAATAGTGATTTTTCTTTTGATATAACCATTTTTGAAGGGGCGGGAGCCTTTGTTTGTGGTGAAGAAACGGCTTTGATCGCCTCTATTGAAGGAGAACGGGGGTTTCCTAAACAACGTCCACCATATCCTGCTGTTGAAGGTTTAAACGCCTGTCCAACACTTGTAAATAATGTGGAAACATTAAGCCAGATTTCATATATCGTACGTCATGGTGTGAATACTTACAATGAAATTGGCACGCCAGACAGCAAAGGCACAAAAGTATTTGCATTGGCCGGAAAAATTAAGAATGGCGGTTTAATTGAGGTTCCCATGGGTATTACACTCAATCAAATTATTGAAGATATTGGCGGAGGCATTGAAAACGGGGAGAAACTAAAGGCGGTACAAATTGGTGGTCCATCGGGAGGTTGTATTCCAGCTAATTTGTGCGATGTTCAGGTTGATTTTGATGCCTTTAACCAAATGGGCGCCATGATGGGATCGGGAGGGTTGGTCGTTTTAAGTGATAACGATTGCATGGTGGATATGGCGCGTTATTTCTTGAGCTTTACCTGCGAACAAAGCTGTGGAAAGTGTACCTTTTGCAGGGTGGGTATTCGTCGAATGCTTGATATTCTCGATAAGCTGTGCAGTGGAAATGCCCAGATGGAAGATCTTGACAAACTGGAAGAATTGGCCAATAGTGTAAAAAAATCATCGCTCTGCGGACTGGGTAAAACGGCTCCAAACCCTGTTCTTACTACACTTAAATATTTTAGAGAGGAGTATGAGGAACACGTTCATGGAGTATGTAAAACCGGAACCTGTAAAGATATGATCCATTTTGTGGTTACTGATGATTGCGTTGGTTGCACCAAATGTGCCAAAGCGTGTCCGGTAGATGCTATTCCTTACGAACCATACAAAGTACATCATATTGATTTGGAGTTGTGTGTAAAATGTGGGTTGTGCATTGATGAATGTAGTTACGATGCCATATTAAAGGTGCCTGTCAATCAGGAACAAACGGTTTAATTAAGGCTTACTTAAAAAGAATATGCAAATTACGATAGACCATAAAAATATAGAAGTCCTTAAAGGAGAAACCATTCTGGAAACAGCGCGCAGATCTGGATTTGAAATCCCATCCATGTGTTACGCTCAAGGGGCTCAACACAAATCATCCTGCATGGTATGTGCCGTTAAAAACCTCGCCAACGGACAAATCATTCCCTCTTGCACCACTAAACCGGTTGAAGGAATGCAAATTGAGTCCAACAGTGAGGAAGTAAAGCAGATAAGAACCATGTCCTTTGAATTGCTGTTGAGCGATCATAGAGCCGACTGCGAGGCGCCTTGCTCTATGGTTTGTCCACATGGTTTAGATGTGGAGCACATGCTTAGTTTGTACGACAAGGGAGCGCATAAAGAAGCCTGTGAAATCATTAAAGGGGCTTTCCCTTTACCTCAAATAAGTTGTGACAACTGCAAAGCACCTTGCGAAAAAGCTTGCAGGAGAGGTAATATCGATCAATCAGTATCCATTCGCGAGATTATTCGCGAGGTGGTAGCCATGTTTGAAACAGCCGAGATTAACCCTGTTGACAACCGAAAAATCGATAAAAAGTTATTTCAATCACGATTGGGACGTTTTTCAGAAAGCGAAAAACAACGTTTAAAAGATACGACAAGCACTCCGTCGGGATGTTTGCACTGTGCTTGTGCAGGAAGTTCAGACTGCAAATTAAGATCCTACGCTACTCAAGAAGCCATCAAACGACCTAAATACAATGTGTCCTCTGAATTGCCGATTATGGATCGGAAACAGGTAACAGAAAATATGTGGTTTGAACAAGCCAAGTGTATTCGATGTGGACTCTGTGTATATAACAGTAAAAATGGCTTTACTTTCAAAGATCGGGGCTTTGGCATGCAGGTATATTTGCCCGAAGAAAACAGAAAAAATGTGAGTACTCATCTGGCAGATCTTTGCCCTACCGGGGCCCTTTATCTGGCAAAAGAGATAAAAGAAAACACGTCGGGAAATTAGTTTATTGACTTAAAAAGCATTGATCATGATAAAGAGAATAGCAATTTTTCCGATTTTCATACTATTATTAACGGCATGCAGTTTAAACTTCAAATCATCAGATGATGGTGGAGATATGAACTGGAGATTGTTCCGTGGTAATGCAGGTTTAAGCGGTTATGCCGAACTATCGTTGCCTGAAAAGCCCGTTTTGCTATGGACATACAAGGGTGGGGTACGAACCATTTCATCACCCATTGTAGATGAAGGAACTACCTATTGGGCCGACAAAAGAGGCTTAATAAGTGGTGTGGATATCAACGGAAAGCTTGTTTTTTCATATCCGCTAAATACAGCTGTTGAATCAACGCCTTTAATCAAAGATTCCGTGCTTTACATTGGCCGGATTGATGGGTTTTTAACCGCTATTTCTTTATCAAAAAAGGACACCCTTTGGAATTACGAAACAATGGGACAAATTTCAGCTTCGCCAAATATTGCTACCGTTAACAAGCAGGAGGCGATAGTTATGGGTAGTTATGATAATTATTTATATTGCATCAATAAAACGGATGGTTCCTTGATTAATAAATTTGAATCGGGGTATTACTTAAATGGAGCAGCTGCTTTATGGGGCAATTACGTGCTTTTTGGGGGCTGCGATGCGTGGCTTCGAATTGTGAACTGCAAAACAGGTATAGCTACCGATTCTATTGAAATGGACGCATACATACCTTCCTCTCCGGCTATTATGGGCAATTACTGCTATGTTGGAGACTATAACGGTAATATGTATGAAATACTATTGGAGAATGGTAAAATTGCAGGAAATAAAAAAATATCTTCCGACAGTTCTCAAAATGGAACTTTCGTTTCGGTTCCAGCTGTTAGTGCTGATGATGTTTGTTTTTTTTCTGACAATCGGCATATTACATCCATCAACCGAATAGCGGGTAAAGAAAACTGGAAATATATGCTGAATGGAGATGTTGGCGAAAGTGCTCCGGTTATTTGTAATGACAAGGTGCTTGTTTGCACCAAATCAGGTATAATCAGCCTATTAGATGCCACATCCGGCGAACTGATTTGGGAATACGATACCGGTGAGCAAATCGTGGGTTCGCCTGCCGTTATCAAAAATCACTTTATGATATTAACATCCAAAGGAACTTTATTTTGTTTTGGAACCCAAAAACAATAAGCCAATGACAATACTCAAATTATCAAATATTAGCAAGTACTTTCAGGATGGTAAGAATCAGGTGAATACGGTTCTCAAAGGTCTTGATTTGGAGGTTGAAAAAGGCGAATTTATAGCCATTAAAGGAGCTTCCGGCTCAGGTAAAACAACTTTATTGTCCATATTGGGAACGCTACTTAACCCCGATGAGGGTACTTATTGGCTCGAAGGTGAGGAATTGCTGGCTAAAGGGGTTGATAAGTTTAAAATACGTAACGAGAAGATAGGTTTTATTTTTCAGGATCATCGGCTTTTGCCACAGTATTCGGCTTTAGAGAATATCTTACTGCCAGTACTTGCCTACCAAAACGAAGCTACAGAAAAAGAAATTGAATACGCGCATGAGCTAATGAAGCTAACGCATATTGAGCATGTGGCCAATCAATACCCCCGCACTTTATCAGGTGGCGAAGCTAGTCGTGTGGCTGTTTGTAGAGCTTTAATTATGCGACCAGCGGTTTTATTGGCCGACGAACCAACCGGGCAACTGGATATGTCAAACGCCCAGAATGTTATTGCATTACTTTCTGAAATTAATCAGACTTTAAATACGACCATAATCATGGTAACGCATTCCGCAGAAATGGCACAAGCGGCCAAAAAAATTGTCACACTTAAAAATGGAATACTACAGTGAAAACTAAAGATCTTATTCATAAGAATGTTGTTTTCTTTGCTCGCTATTTTAAGCTGGTGGCCATTGCAATTGTCATTTCGGTCGCGGTAATTGTTGGGAGTCTGGTTATTGGCGATTCTGTACGTTCCAGTCTGGTTAATCGAGTTAACGAACGTTTAGGGAATACCGAAACCGTCATTTTCGCCCGTCAGTCGTTTCTCTCGGAAGCGTTTTGTAAGCTCCCTGTTTTTGAGTCTTCGGCACGAGGTATCTTATTAACCGATGGGTTTATTTCGCACAATGGCACCTTACTTCCGGTAATGGTTTGGGGTGTTGATGATATGAACATTACTAAGGGCGATGCTTTAATTAATCCACCTTTGTTTAAGGAGCTGAATTTACCTTCGGAGAATACCCTGGTATTACGACTGCCTGCACAAGGTTTGGTTCCGTCAGGCTCATTGTTTGTTACCGAAAACTATACCACAAGTTTGAGATTGAATTTGAAGGGTGTTGTTGATGTACAAGAAGGCGGCAATATCAGCTTGAAAAATGAACAAAGCCTTCCCCTGAATATTTTTGTTAATAGGAGTGAGTTGGCTGAAGAAATGAAGGTGGAGGGTAAAATAAACCTTGTATTAGCGGACAAAAAAATCGCTCATGCTGACATTGAAAAAGCTTGGAATTATAAATCCTCAGGCTTAAATATAAAACCCCAAAAGGACTTCGCTGAAATTACTTCCGATCGCGTTTTTTTGCAAAAAGAGGTCATTGAAAGTATAGTACAAAACAATGCAGGTGCCAATCGGATGTTTTCCTATCTGGCCAATTCTATTGCCAGTAAATCAACAGCTATACCTTATTCGTTTGTAACTGCTGTGGATGAATATAACAACGAAATTCTTCAAAAAGATGAAGTCATCTTGTCTGACTACTCTGCCAAAAGATTAAATGTCCAGGTGGGCGATGAAGTTTATATCCGTTTTTTCATTTCACAGGATTTTAAAACACTGCAAACAGATTCGGTTCTTTTACGTGTTAAGAAGGTGGTTCCCTTGGTAGAACTGATGGCCGACTCCACATTAAGCGCTGATTTTCCGGGTATATCTGATGTGGAAAGATGTACCGAATGGGACAGTGACCTGCCTATCAATATGGATCTAATCACTTCGGAAGATGAAGAATACTGGGAACTGTATCGTTCTACTCCCAAAGCTATTTTACCTTACGAGGCGGTGGCCGATAAATGGGGTAACGAATATGGAAATGCTACATCCATTAGGCTTAGCGATGCCTCTCCCAATCTTTCGGCTTTAACGCCGGATATGTTCGGCATACAGGAATTGTACCCTCGCGAAGCTGGCATCTATGCCGCAAAGAATGGCGTTGATTTTGCAGGTTTGTTTATGGCCTTGGGATTTTTCATCATTCTTTCAGCCATGCTCCTGATGGTTATTCCTATTTCTGAAATGATGATTCAACGAAAAGGAGAGTTGGATCTGCTCAAAGCCATGGGGTATACAAGTCGCAGTATAAAAAGGCTCATCTGGTCAGAATCGGCGCCCGTTGTTTTGGTATCTTCTTTAATAGGTGTTGTGGTGGGGATACTTTACACAGCCTTAGTCATGTGGCTTCTGGGCAGTTTTTGGAAAGGGGCTACCCATACAGAGGGTTTTGCCATTTACCCTAATTGGCTCACTTTGCTTATTGGATTTATCGTTGGAGTCACTCTTTCCCTGGTGACTTTGCGAATTGTTATTTCACGCCACCTAAAGGAGATAACAAAAAACTCTAAACCTCCAAAAAACAGAATGACGCGAAAAAAGTGGACGCTTATTATTGTTGCACTAGTCACTACATTTTTAGCTTTTTACAATCTCGTCGTGATTACTTCGGTCGAATTATTCGCCGTCGTTGGCGTAATGCTAATGGCCACCTTTGCCTTTTTGGGCGACTATATTATTGACCGTAAAGGCGTGGCTTCTACCAGATTATTTACTGATAATAAACTCATTTTCCGAACCCTCTTTGCCAATAAAAAGCAAGCGTTACTCTCGTACTTCTCATTGGCTTTTGGTGTATTTATTGTTTTCTCGGTAGGTTTAAACAGACCAAGCTTTTCCAACTCAGCACAAATGGAAAAAGCAACTGGAGGATATTCCCTTTGGTGTGAAACCAGTATTCCGGTATACCATAATATCAATACCCCACAGGGGCGAGAAAAATTAAATCTTCAGGGCTTACCCCAACAAACCAAAATATTACAATGTTTGAGATTCAGTGCCGACGAGGCCAGTTGCCTAAATCTGAATAAAGTAAGTACCCCTTCTGTTTTAGGTGTTGATTTGCAAAACTTGTTACAAGGGCCGCTTGAGGTTCAGGAAAATATATTTTTCCAACAGGGCGATGCCTTATTGGAGCAATTAAAAACTACCCACAACGGCCTAATACCTGCCTTGGTAGATGCGACTGTTCTGCAATGGAGTCTGGTGAAAAATCTGGGTGACACCATTTATTATACCGGAGCCAATGGTCAGAAATTGGCCATTCAATTGGTCGGGACTTTGCCCAATACAATTTTTCAAGGGTATATTTTAATCGATCAAAAGTTGTTCTCTCAAGTATGGGAAAACACAACAGGCAGCGAGCTGTTTTTATTGGATGTGGATAACGAAAATACGGCTAAAGTAAAAACACTGGTATCGCAAGCCTTGTACGAATATGGGGTGCGCGTAACTCCTACCAATGATCGTTTAAAACAGTTTAATAGCGTTACCGATACGTATTTGACCATATTTATGACCTTAGGAGGAATTGGACTTTTGTTGGGTATTTTTGGATTTGTCATTGTCATTCGGAAGAACCTAAGCATACGGCAAAAAGAAATAGAATTATATAGCATGCTTGGTTTTCACCACTCCAAAATAAAAAACATACTTTATCGAGAGAATCGTATAGTACCACTCTATGCTATTATCACAGGGCTTTTTAGTGCCTTAGTGGGTATTGGGACCAACTATATTAATGTAAGTTGGGGAGTTTGGCTTACAGCGCTTATTTTTGCCGCACTATTTATTGTTTTAAGCATTGCTTTTGTAAAGCGAATTGTAAAACAAGAAATTTAATACTGAAAGAAAAAACATGAAGATTGTATTCATCATACCCGGAGCAGGAGATTCATTTTATTGCGGAAATTGTTTTCGCGATAATTTGCAAGCTACAGCATTGCGGAAATTGGGACACGATGTGATTGTTATGCCATTGTATCTTCCCATAAAAGATGAGGCAGTTAAAACAGATAGTCCCTTATTTTTTCCGGCCACCACTTATTATGTGGCACAAAAATTCTTTCAGCGCATAAATATGCCGCGTTGGATGAAACGCCTTTTCGGTTCTGATTCTATGCTTAAATGGGCTTCGTCAATGTCGGGAACAACATCAGCCAAAGGAATGGAAGAAATGACTTTGTCGATGATTGACGGTGATGACCATGCTTTTTCAGAAGAGGTAAACCGACTAATTAACTGGCTTAAACATCACGAAAAACCGGATGTGATTCATTTATCAAGCACTTTGCTGATTGGCATAGCAAAGGCCATTAAGGACCAGATGAATGTCCCCATTGTCTGCTCTGTCCTGGACGAAGAGGTTTGGATTGACAGTATGGATTTGAAGTCTTCAGGGCTGGCATGGAATAGTATTTCGCATAATTTACAATACCTTGATAGGATTGTAACCACCAGTAATTACTACAAGTCCTTTATCATAAATAAATTTCCACAACTCAATAATGTAGATGTCATTTATCCGGGTGTCGATACAGCTATTTATAAGGCAAGTGCCCCTCCCAAAGATCCCACGATCGGTTTTTTTTATCGCATGAATCGTGAAAATGGATTAGACATTCTGGCTAAGGCTTTTGTACTTCTAAAAAAGAAAAACAGTATCCCTCATTTAAAACTTAAAATAGGTGGTGGATTTACGTCTAAGGATAAGAAGTTTGTTCGAGAGGTGAAAAGATTATTGAAACCTTTTATTAGCGATGTGGAATTTGTATCGGCCTATTCAATGGGCAATCACCCATCTTTTTATCAATCCATATCAGTTATTTCTGTGCCCATTACTTTTGATGAGGGTTTTGGTTTATACCTATGCGAGGCTTATGCCTGTGGGGTTCCTTCCGTGGAACCGGCAACAGGTTCTTTTTCTGAAATTGTTGGTGATGCAGGTGTGTTATACAACCCCAACACTCCGGAACAATTGGCCTCTGCATTAGAATCGTTATTAGTCGATAAAGAAGCATACCATAAGGCAGCTGGTGCTGCCTTGAAAAAAGCATCTACCTTATTTAACGATCGCGTTATGGCTGAAAAATTGCACCATATTTATCAATCTATCATAAAAAATTAACCTAAATTGTTAAACATGATAAAATTAAAATTTACACAAACAACTTGTTGGGTTCTGGCACTAAGTTGTGTCTTTTTGAACCCTATGAATGCTCAAGATCAGCATGGATGGAGAGGGCCGGAGCGGGATGGAATTTATCCTGATACCGGATTGTTGAAAAAATGGGAGGAAGCAGGGCCAAAACAATTGTGGGAGACATTGGATTTAGGCAAAGGGTACTCCAGCCCGGTAATCGTTGATGACTATCTTTATGTAACTGGGATGAATGAAGCGGAAGATAAAGAGATATTTTCGGCATATACTCTGGATGGCAAAAAAGAATATGTGATAGAATACGGTTCATCCTGGAACAAGTCTTTTCCTGAAACAAGAACAACACCAACCATTGTTGGTAAAAAAGCCTATGTAATCAGTGGTATGGGTCAGGTCGTTTGCATTGATATTAAAAAAGGGGAAATAATTTGGTCGGTGGATGGTTCTGAAAGGTTTGGTGTAAAAACCGGGACCTGGGGAGTATCAGAATCGCCACTTGTTTTTGATAATAAAGTAATATTTTCGCCCGGCGGAGACCAAACAGCAATGGTAGCTCTTAACGCCAAAAATGGAGAAACCGTTTGGAAAAGTAAAGCACTCGAAGAAATATGTAATTATGCTTCTCCTCTTTTAATTGAACACAATGGTGAAAAACAAATTGTGAGCATAACAGGTAAAAGTGTAATTGGTGTAGATGCTGAAAATGGAGAGATAATGTGGACCTATGATGATTGGGGTCTTGAGAGAGCAGAACGTGACAGAGAAAAAATTTCGCCTAATACACCATTGTACAAAGACGGTAATATATTTGTTTCTAATGGTTACGATCTGAATTCTTTTATGTTGCAACTGAGTGATGATGGAAAATCTGTAAGTGTATTATGGAAAAATGATGTTTTAGACACGCATCTGGGTGGATTTGTATTGGTTGATAATACCATTTATGGTTCTAACTGGCTAAATAATGCCACAGGAAACTGGGTAGCTGTAGACTGGAATACTGGTAAAACTTTGTACGAAACACCATGGGAAGGAAAGGGAAAAGGTGCTATTATTTCAGCAGATGATATGCTCTATTGCTACGACGAGAAGAAAGGATATGTAGGTCTGGTTCCGGCTAATCCTGAAAAATTTGAAGTGGTAAGCGAATTTGTCATTACCAAAGGTGAAGGGCCGTTTTGGGCGCATCCGGTCATTAACAATGGCGTGTTATATATACGCCACGGAAATGCGCTTATGGCTTATGCCATAAGATAAATTTAACCTGAAAAATGCACGCATTTTTCACTTTCCGCTATCATAGGCGGAAAGCCGAAAAAGTTTAAGTAAACTTTTTCGAGGGTTAACCCTCGATTCTGCCTAAGCAGAATCGGCCTTTGGTGCCTTATTCATAAAATTTATGAATAGGGCAGGTTAAAACTAGTGGGTGAGTTTATTTCTCTTCGCCCACTATTACTAATATCAGGAGAATAACTATTCAAATTAGCACTCAATGAAATTTTTAAATACTTATAATCCATACAAACTGATCTTAATCAGCCTGATAGGTTCGCTCTTTATTGTGTATCCAAACATTGCCTGGTTACCCTGGAAGCTTGGATATTTAGAAGGAGCTGCCCGTACAACGCATATCAACTTCTTTGTTTTTCGATATGTTTATTTTTCTGTTTTAATTGGATTATTGGTTTACGTTAATCTTCGAAAAATTACCACGCTCATATTTAGTCAGCGATTTTTCAGAAACCTGATGATTACCATTATAGCGTATTTTATTTACTTAACAGTTTCTTACTCTTTTTGCTCAAAAGCAGATTGTTTTGGAAGTATTTTAATATTTCAGTTTATAGTCATGTGCTTTTTATGCTCATTTGTGGGTCATGTTAATTTTATGTATAAAGATCAAAGTAAAAAGGATATCGAAATTGAGCAGCTAAAGGTAGAGAATTTACAAAGTCGGTGCGATGCCTTGTCTAACCAAATTAACCCTCACTTTTTCTTTAATTCTCTTAATAGCATCACGGCACTGGTTCGTAAAAAGAATGAAGAAAACACCTTGGAATTTGTTAATAAATTATCTGATGTGTTCCGCTATATTTTAAAAAGCGAAAAAAAGGGTTTAGTAAGACTGGGTGAAGAACTTAATTTCCTTTCCTCATTTCGGTATATGTTAGAGGTTCGATTTGCCAATAAATTAGAATTTAAGATTCAGGTGCCTACAACAAAATATGACTTAAAAATACCGAGCTTATCCCTTCTTCCGCTCATCGATAATATTGTAGTGCATAACACCATTGATAGTGAGCATAAAATGGAAGTCGTAATCCGTTTGAATGAAAAGGGGGAACTCGAAGTTAGCAATCCTATTTATCCAAAATTAGCACCGGACGTAACCAATGGTATAGGCTTAAGAAATCTGGAAAATAGATTTCAACTCTTAATGAATCAAAAAATTGGTGTGCATAAAAGCGGAAGCACCTTTACCGTATTTTTACCCTTAAAATAAAAAAAAATGAAGGTATTGATTGTTGAAGATGAAACTGTAGCATACGAAAATCTCGTTGAAATTATTCATGAGATTGATGATTCAATTTCAATTGTAGGAAATACAGAAAGCATCAATCAAACTATTTCGTGGTTAAATATGAATATTTCACCCGATTTAATCCTGATGGATATTCATTTGTCAGATGGTAATGCCTTTGAAATATTTCAACAGATCTCAGTTGAAGTTCCCATTATATTCATTACGGCTTATGATGAGTATGCCATAGAAGCCTTTAAAGTTAACAGTATTGATTACCTGCTAAAACCCATTAAGGTTGATGACTTGGAAAATGCATTGCTTAAGTTTAAAAAGTGGACACGAACTGAGGTAGTACAGTATCTATCTCAAATGTCAGAACTTCAGCTTCCTCATAAATACAAAAATAAATTATTGATTCCACATGATAATCAACTCATTCCTATTAATATACAAGATATATGCTGTTTCTATACCACCGATAAAAACACTTTTGTATTCCTAAGCGATGGCCAACAATATTCCTATTCAAAAACTTTAGAGCAAATCGTTCTTACACTAAACCCTGTTGATTTTATTCGTGCCAACAAGCAATATATCATAGCTCGAGAAAGTGTGGCAACAATCACCATTTGGTTTGATAATCGACTGCTTATCCAATTAAATGTTAATACCCCCGAACGGATATTTGTAAGTAAAAACAAAGCTGCTGAGTTTAAATCCTGGATTGTGAATAATTAGCCCGGTTCAATTGGACAACAGAATTAGGCTTGTAGAATCTGAAAGAATGATTAAAAAAAATGCCCAACAAAGAGGCAACACATGCACATTTGGCATCGGCCTTGATTCATGCTCAAAGTTCATGGATTGTACTCATCCAGGGAACAACAAAAATTTATCGATTGACGGAGAATGCTGCTGAGTTAAATGAAGATGATTTGGGGCAAATGGAGACTGCTGTAGCGAAGTGGAAATGCAAAATAAAAAGAATGAAATACACATATTTAAACCAAAGATGACAGATTAACTCTATGAATAGATAACTTTTATCATCTTTTTATCTCATGCTAATTGTAATTTTACAACAGAATTACAAATTAATAAAATAATCACAGGTCATGAGACAGTCCACTTCAAATATTTTTTTGGTGCGTCCTGCCAAATTTAATTACAACGCGCAAACTGCCGTATCTAATGCTTTTCAGAATAAGGTTGATTTAAGTGCTTCGATACTTCGTGAAGAAGTTTTATCCGAATTTGATAATTTTGCCAAGAGGCTAATAGATAGAGGTGTAGATGTGATGGTTATTGAAGATACACCTGATCCCGTGAAGCCTGATGCAGTTTTCCCCAATAATTGGGGCTCGTTTCATGGCGATGGAACCGTGATATTGTACCCGATGGCAGCACCCAATCGCAGGCTCGAGAAAAGGCCGGAGATACTGGAACAGATAAAAAAGCGCTATGTCATTTCCAAAGTTATCGACCTTTCGGAATATGAAAAGGAAGAAAAATATTTGGAAGGAACAGGAAGTGTTATTTTCGACCATATTCATAAAATTGCTTATGCTGGTCTTTCGATACGAACGCACAAGGATGTACTCATGGATCTTTGTGATATCCTAGGGTATAAGCCCGTAGTTTTTAGGGCCACCGATCAAAACCAGCAGGAGATATACCACACCAATGTAATGATGTGCGTGAGTGAACAGTTTGCCGTTATTTGCCTCGAAAGTATTAATGATTTGGCGGAGCGAGAAATGGTAATTCATTCGCTGGAACACACAGGGCATGAAATAATTGAGGTGACCTTGGATCAGGTGGTTCATTTTGCGGGCAACATGCTTTCCGTTTTCACAAAGGATGACTCGGAATTGCTTGTTATGTCAAAAAGTGCCTATGATGTTTTAAGCGATGAACAGCGTGAAGCTATGGAAAGTTATTGTGAGCCTTTCCCAATGAGCATCACAACTATTGAAACGGTAGGAGGGGGCAGTGCAAGGTGTATGATAGCCGAACTTTTTATGGAACATAGAGAGGAATAACCTTTTTTGACGGAATACGTTTAAACCATTATCAATAGAAAGGCTGGCTTCAATTATTATATCTATTTTTGAAACTGAAATATTATGGGAGAATCTGCATTGATAACCTATCGCTAAAACGCATATATGCAATATATTACCTATTTCATGCTACTTTCGGTTTTGTTACAAGGTTGTGCAAGCAGCTCCAAGCAACCTGATTTTCCGAGTGCTGGTGTTATCACATATCATATTGATTATCCCGATGAAATTGGTAACTCCCCAGCTGCTAAGCTAATGCCAAACCAACTGAAACTTAGTTTCAAGAACAATATGAGGCGTTATAATTTTAACGGGAGTTTCAATATTTTTTCCCTCGATTTTATTTCACTCTCTCCAACCGACTCGTGTGTAACTCTTTTTCGTTTTATGGATAGCAACTTACTTCATGCGAGCCCGGTGGATTCCAACTTTTTTCTATTTGATAAAAAAAACGACCCCATTATTAAGCTGATAGAGAGTCAAACGAAGGAGATTGCAAAAATGATATGCTTTAAAGCAAGCGTAAAATATCCAGACGGTGAGTCTTTTTCAGTTTATTATTCCAAGGATATTGATTTGCAAATGCCAAACCGTCATACCCCATATTCCGAAATACCTGGTGTTTTGATGGAGTTTTACTTAGATTACAATGACGTGCGTTTTCATTTTACCGCTAATCATATAGATTACACTATTCCTGAAGATTCTGTTTTTGAAATACCCAGTATTGCAAAGGAAACGCCCGAAAGTGAAATTGAAGATTTAATACTTACCTTAATTAAAACCCTTCAATAGAGGCTTATCCAATCATCTATTGTTCGAGCATAAAAAAACCGCTAAGTTTTTTAGCAGTTTTTTTGTTACATGCAACCGGTATCTTTTATTCGGTAGGCATCATATCGTCCGAAAGAGCTATTCCATGCTCATTTTAACTACGACATAGGGCGCAGTCCTATTCTAATGCTATTAGCCCGTTGGGCTAAGTTAGGGCTGCTTTAGAAGTAGCGTTAGCTAAGGGTCGTATGAAATAGCGAAATTGCACAAACGGTGGTATCGAAATAGTATATTAATCCTTGGGGTTACATTGCACCAACGGTGCAATAGAAATAGAGTAGGGCAAGGCCCTACTCGCTAGGTCTACGACGATGTATCAATGCCCTGAAGGGGCATCAGCCTATGATACCCCTTCGTTTTT
This sequence comes from Saccharicrinis sp., assembly GCA_024635555.1. Classification (GTDB taxonomy): domain Bacteria; phylum Bacteroidota; class Bacteroidia; order Bacteroidales; family Marinilabiliaceae; genus Saccharicrinis. The sequence continues at coordinate 1,862 of JAGXIO010000052.1, read as the reverse complement.
GTGCAAGCTATCAGCTCTTTAATCCCAAACATACCGTTCGTCGTATTCAATATTATATTTCTTCAAAAAAGCCCGAAACTCATGCTGAAAAGTTTTTTTCTCATGGTGTTTCTTCTGATTCTTTATATAATTAACCACTACATCAGTTTCGGCAGGGTTTACCGAAAAAATGCCATAACCTCTCTGCCAATAAAAACCGCTATACTTTTCATCAATAGTCTTTATCCATTTAGATGATTCCTTTTTCAATTCTTCCAAGAGCTTTGCTTGTGTAATGTTGCGAGATAAAGTGCATAGCACATGAATATGGTCGTAATGGCCTCCGACTTTTACGGGGTTACATTGCAACCCTTTACAAATGCCTCCGAGGTACTCAAATAAACGTCCTTGAATATCGTCATCGATTAAGTTTACTCGGTTTTTGGTGCTAAAAGTGATGTGTGTATAAACTTTGGATAAGGATTGTGGCATGATAGTATGTTTTTAGGTTAACAGCTTTTGCTCCTTTGGAGCGGATTTTCTTGGGGCTTATGCACATGTTCATGGGGCGTTGCCCTATGTTAATGCTATTAGCCCGTTGGGCTAAGTTAGGGCTGCTTTAGAAGTAGCGTGAGCTAAGGGTCGTATGATATAGCGAAATTGCACCAACGGTGGTATCGAAATCCCTATGTTAATGCATTAATCCTTGGGGTTACATTGCACCAACGGTGCAATAGAAATAGAGTAGGGCAACGCCCTACTCGCTAAGTCTACGATGTATCAATGCCCTGAAGGGGCATCAGCCCTTTAATGCCGTTCATAAAAATCGACATTGATTTTTTATAAAAATGCCAAAAACTCATCTTGGAGGTTTTATTTTTGTTGTGCTTAGTAAATAATCTTAAAGTTATTGAAAATAAAAAAGTCCCGCAATAGCTTTTTGGTTGAGAGTTGTAACCTTGCAAGCTATTGCGGGACTTTATTTGGTATTTTTAATAGGTTTGTTTTAATACACTAACGATTGGATACCATGAGCTGGTATGTCAATTTTAGTTTCGGACTCACCCACAATTAAATTGTAGGTGATGTCTTTGTCGGAACAGTTCATCACCACGGTTACCATCTCGCCATTGTCATTTAAAAAGGATGTACTTAATAAATAGCTCCGGCTGGTAGTTGTGCTTACTCTTTTTGCACCAGGACGAATGAATTTTGAGAAATGGCCGATGTAATAATACGATGGCGTATAAATCAGTTCATCAGTACGAGTATCGGCATGGATGGGCGAAAAGCAAAAGTTACCCACATGGTTTGGGCCGCCTGTTTGATCCAGCAAAATGTTCCAATCGGTCCAACCTACCGTACCGCAATTAAAATCATTGATCATGGATATTCCGTAACGTTCGCCGTTGCTCCAACGCTGATACTGGGATTCGTCAAATGCCTCGATGCAGCCTTCTGTAAACAGGATATGCTTATCAGGGAACGACTCTTTTACATTCCTTAGGTTATCCCACATGGACTCGCCCCCTGCCCATCGCTCGTACCAATGGAAACCCATGCCCCAAGCGTATTTTGCGGCCTCGGGATCGCTAAAGATGGTGTTGGCGCGGTGCGAAATCAAGTCGCGATTGTGATCCCACACCACTATTTTTTTATCGCCCAGTCCTTCTTTTTCCAACGTGGGTCCCAGATGATTTTTCAAGAAATCACGTTCCTCCTCGGCGGTATAAATGCACGACTCCCATTTTTGTACGGCCATGGGTTCGTTTTGTATGGTCAGTCCCCATATGGGCATACCCTCGGCCTCGTAGGCTTTGATAAACTTGGCATAATATGAAGCCCAAGATTGATAATACTCGGGCAGCAATGAACCTCCTTTT